>JBOHHE010000285.1:0-44150 GCA_050700355.1 Pseudonocardiaceae bacterium | reverse complement strand
GAGCTCGGCGACCCGGAGGTGGCTCGATGGGTGCATCGAGACCCACGCCACAGCGCGATCTGATTACCGCTAGTCGAATTCTCAGCTGCTGAATTCCGCGGACGACGGATTCGTCCCCCTTGTGTCTTTCCCGGTACGTCTTCACTTGGCAGCCGAGATTTCCAGTTCTCAACGTGTCGGATTGTGGCCTTCGGGGGTGGACACTGTGGGCCGTTGATGCCGGTGGTCGGCGAGGATCTGGGCCAGGGTATGGACGGAACTGGTCTGGAGTTTGTGGCGGTGGGCGTCGTAGCGATCCCGGGTGGTACGGATGTCGGCGTGGCCGAGGAGGTCCTGCACTTTCTGCACGGGGACGCCATGGGCGAGGAGCAGGGTTCCGGTGGTGCGACGGGCGGTGTGCGGAGTGATCGTGGCGGCGGAGGTGATCCCTGCTTGCCGGGCGAGGGCGCGCAGAGTGTTCCACACATCGCGTTGGATCAGTGCCTGCCCACCGGGCAGATCGGTGCGGTATCGGTGTGGCGTGGTGGCCAGCAGCGGTCCGTGGAGCTGATCGACGGTGGTGTGCTCACGGATGGCGCGCAGCTGCAAGTAGCGGCGTAGCGGCTGCAGGACGGCAGGCACGAGGGGGACGAAGTCCCGGGTGCCGCCTTTCTTGTGGTAGCGCAGGATCGTGTGGCCCGAGTCGTGATCGAGGTCGCTGGTCGTCGCGGTGGTGACCGCGGAAACCCGTAGTCCGGTATAGAACAGCAGGCTGAGCAGAGCGGCGTCGCGCCATGAGGCTTCACTGTTGTTGGCGTGGGCCCGTGCTTCGGTGTGGTCGAGCAGTACCGCTACGGAATCCTCGTCCAATGCGGGTTGCGGTCCGGCCGTATTCGCTTGGGGACGTTGGACCGCGGCCATTGGGTTGATGGCGGTGATGTCGTTGGACTGCAGGTAGCGATACCAGCTGGAGATCGCGGCGAGCTTACGGGCGATGCTGCTGGGCGCGGCCTTGCGCACCGCGCCGCTCGGCCCGGTCACGGTGATGGTGGCTTTCCAGGCGTCCACGTCAGCACGGCGGGCCGCCATCGGATCCAGGCCGGTGCGCGTACACCACCCGAGCCACGCGGCCAGGTCGGTGTAGTACGCGCGGCGAGTGTGCTCGCTCTTGTCGGCTTCCAGCCACAGTGCCGTCAGGTTCTGTATGTGGTATCGGTCGGCCGGATCGGGAGGCGGCAATGCGGGCAGCAGCGCGACCGCGGCGGTGAGCTCCTCTCGCAGCACCTGGACGGGATCTGCCCCCCACTTCTGGGCGGGCTGCCCCACGTCGTTCGCTCGGCCGTCCCCGACCGCCCCGCCGAGAATCGATAGTTCCGTCATAACAGTCATTATCATGGTACTGGATCACCGTATGGTAACGGCATTAGCGCGACGTGAAATATAGTTTCACCTACGTGAAACGTGCTAGATTTCCGACATGGGAGAGGTGCTGCCGGCTGTGGAGATCCCCTCGGACGCCGACGAGGGAGGTGCGGTCTGTGGGCTGGAGGGGTGTGGTAATCCGCTGCCGCCCCCGGTCATCGACGAACAGGGTCGTCGCAAAGGTGGCCGGCCTTCGCGTTACTGCGGCAAGGCCCACACCGACGCCGCCTCACGGGCGCGGCGGGCCCGCGACACCACAGCCGTGTCGGACCCACTGAGCGAGGTGCGCGCGATCGGCGCGACGCTCCTACCGAGTGTGCATGAGCTGGTGACCTCGCTCACCGCGCTCGATCAGCGGTTCACCGAGGCCGAGCAACAGGCATTCGCGCAGGTCGTGCATGCCGAGGCGGAAGCCAGTCAGGCGCGAGAGGACGCCATCGATGCGGCGGCCAGGGCCGAGCAGGCGGAGCGGGCGCGCCGGGAAGCGCTGGCCCAGGCCCGGGATCACCAGATGGAACGCGAGCGGGCGCTCAAAGACGCCGACCGGATCCGGCGAGACGCCGAGGAGGCCCGCGCGCAGGCCTGGGACGCGGTGTCCGCCCATGATCGAGCCCGGGGTCGGGCCGAAGCCGAGCACGCTGCCGTCGCCACCGAGCGGGACCGGCTCGCCACCGAGCTGCGGGCCGCGCAGGCCCAGCTGGAGCACGATCGCGTCGAACACGCGAGGCTGACCGGCGCGCTCACGGCAGCTCAGGCCGGACTCGCCGACGCCTCCCGCGAGCTGGGCCAACTGCGCGAGGACTGTGCCCAGGCACGCAGGCAGCTGGGCACGCTGAAAGATCAGTTGCGCACTGAGCAGGAGCAGCGACACCGCAGTCAGGCCCAAGCCCGGGAGTGGGAGATCGAGTTGCGCAGCACCCGGGACCGGTTGACCGAAGCGAACGCCCGGCTGGACACCCTCATTGAGGCAGGCCTGGCCCCCTCGCCAGGGCTTGCCCAGTCCCCCACATCATTCACCTCGGGCAGATCCTCAGCGCGGCATCCGGTCTGGTTGGGTCGACCTGCTCCACGCCCCGCCGCGGACAGGACCTGATCACGATTCGGTCTCGTCTTACGTGTGTCGGGTACGGCCAGAGGAGCTGTTGACGTTCATACCGGCGTGGGTTCCTTCCACCCCTCGCGGCCAACCCGGAGCTGGGGGTGGTCGGCGGCCCTGCTCGGTGCGGGGCTGGTCGGGGTCGTGGTGTTCCTCGGATCCACCACCGTGGTCGTTCCCGAGCATGAGGCTCCGCGGGCCACCGGGCAGAGCTCCCTAAGTGCCCCGACCAGGAACCGGCCGGTGATCCGGCCGGACGAGTTCTCTGCTGCGGCCATCACGGCCATCACCACAGTCACAGCGACCACCCCCGACCTCGTCCTGGGGGCTGCCGTGCTGGACCGCAAGACCGGTGTGGATGTGCTGACCCGACGGCATGCCGGGCTGGCGGTGTCCGACCGTGACGTCATGCTGATCGGCCAGGCACTCGGACCCAGCGCCGACGAGGCGATGAACGTGCTGTGGACTCGTTTCGACGGGCTCGGGGCGGTCGAGCGGGTGGCGCAGGGCCTGGGGTTGGCCCACACCCAGCCCCCTGCGGACCCTTCCCGCTGGGGCGAAACACTGACCTCGGCCCGCGACACAATCGTGCTGTACCGGCATGTGCTGGACATCATGCCCCCCGCAGACCGGGATCTGATCATGGACGGTATCGCTACCGCCCCGCCCATCGCCAACGACGGATTCGATCTGCTCTCAACTCAGCCGCGCGACGTCGGTTACGATCAGGCGACGGCCACCCTCACCGCGGCAGCCGATGCCGCCCAGGCGGCATTGCTCAACAACCGTTTGGCCCCACGGGCGCCCACCTCACCTGGCCCTACTGTGTAAGTGACACGATAAGGGTGATCGCGTAGTGGTCACCCTCGACGGGACGTTCCTCCCTACCGCCCCTGGTGAGCGATCGGCACGCCGCGGATCGAGGCGTCCAGCACGGTGGCGGTGTGCACCAGCGTGAGGTGTCCGCTGAGCCGCTGCGTGCCGGCCGCGATCTGCATCAGACATCCGGGGTTGGCGGTGACCAATACCGAGCTCCCGGTGGCCAGGACATTGCGGGCCTTGCGGTCTCCCAGCTCCGTGGCGGGCTCGGGATACAGCAGGTTGTAGACGCCCGCTGAGCCGCAGCACAGGTCGGCCTCGGCGATCTCCGCCAGCTGCAGTCCGGGGATGGCCCGCAGCAGCTCCCGGGGCTGGGTCCGGATGCCTTGGGCGTGCCCGAGGTGGCAAGCATCGTGGTAGGCGACCCTGATCTCCAGCGGGTGCCGTGGCGCGACCGGGCCAAGTTCGACGAGCAGCTCGGAGACGTCACGGGTGCGCTCGACGAAGGCCTCCGCCCGCTGTGCGTAGCGGAGATCGTTCCGCAGCAGGTGGGCGTACTCCTTCATTGCCGAGCCGCAGCCGGCTGCGTTGACCACCACGTAGTCCACCGCGTCGAAGCACTCGATCAGCCGCCGCGCGAAGGCGATCGCCTCGGCTTCGCGGCCCATGTGTTGCGAGAGCGCTCCGCAACAGCCTTGTCCGCGCGGGATCAGCACGTCGCAGCCCTCGGCGGCGAGCACCCGCGCGGTGGCGGCGTTGACGTCGGGGAAGAACGCGTCCTGGACGCAGCCGGTGAGCATCCCCACCACCGCGCGCCGGGTCCCTACGGCGGGCACCCGTTCCGGAAGCTGCTCCCGCCGGGTCAGCTGCGGGGTCAGCGACTCCAGCACCCGCAGTGTCGGGGACAGCCGATCCAGTAGCCCGGTCCGGCGCAGCAGCCGGTCCAGGCCGCTGCGCCGATACAGCGCGAGTGGCCCACGCAGCGCCCGCAATCGCCTCGGGTACGGGAACAGTCGGAAGATCGCCTCGCGGAACAGCGCTTCCCTGCGGGGCCGGACGTGGCGGCGTTCGACCTGCGCGCGGGTATCGGCGAGCAAGGGGCCGTACTGCACTCCGGACGGGCACGCTGTCACACAGGCCATGCAGCCCAGGCAGGCGTCGAAGTGCCCGACCATCGACGCTGACAGAGGCTCGCCCTCCAGCCCGGTCTTCATCAGATGAATGCGTCCGCGCGGGGAGTCCATCTCCTCCCCCCACAACACGTAGGTAGGGCAGGCGGGCAGGCAGAATCCGCAGTGCACGCAGTCCGCGATCAGTTCGCGCTGCGGCGGATGGTGCTCGTCGAAGGCGCCGGGTTCGCTCAGGGCGCCGGGTTCACTCACGTCACAGCCCTCCCACGAAGCGGCCCGGTGCCAGCCGGTGCATCGGGTCGAACTGATCCTTGAGCCGGCGCATCAACGCCAACGCGGGCACCGGCCCCCAGACATCGAGCTCCGCTTTGCGCGTCGGCGGCGCGCACCGCAGCACCGCGCTACCCCCATGCCGGGCGGTGATCTGGCGCAGTTCGGCCAGCTCGGTGCCGAGCCGGTCACTGTCGTCCAGGCCGGCGACGAGCACCCCGGCGCCCGCTGATCCGCGCAGCGCCCCGGGGGCTGCGGCGAGCACGTCGGCCAGGCCGGTGGGCTCGCAGGTAAGCAACACAGCAGGTCCCTCCGATGGTGAGGAAGACCTGCCCCACCACCGGGGTGGTGTTTCGGCGATCGTGGCCGGGATTGCGGTGGCTCGGCTGAGCATGCCTGCCACGTGCTCAGCGCGGGCCCCGATGCCTCCGGCGATGCCCTCCAGCGCGATGCCCACGGTCACCGGACCGCCCTGTACGGCCCGGTCCACCTCCATGGCCACTGGCTCGTGCTGGGAATTGCGGATCTCGGCGATCGCGCTCGCCGCCCGGTCGGGATCATCAGTGGTGGTGGTGATCCACCTGCTGGTGTCGGGCAGTGGGTGCAGCCGGAACACCGCCTCGGTGATGATCCCGAGCGTGCCCAGCGAACCGGTGTAGAGCTTGGCCAGGTCGTAGCCCGCGACGTTCTTCACCACCGTGCCGCCGGACCTCGTGATGGTGCCGTCGGCGAGCACCACGGTGATACCGATGATCAGATCGCGCACCGAGCCGTATCGGTACCGCAGT
Source organism: Pseudonocardiaceae bacterium (assembly GCA_050700355.1). GTDB lineage: Bacteria > Actinomycetota > Actinomycetes > Mycobacteriales > Pseudonocardiaceae. The sequence continues at coordinate 38,646 of JBOHHE010000285.1, read as the reverse complement.
GGTCCCGACGCGGCGGTGGCGATCATGCCTCCGATGGTTCCACCACCGTCGAGGGCCAACCGCTGCCCGTGTGCAGCGAGCGCGTCCTGCAGGTCGGCCAGCGCCACGCCGGCCTGAACGGTGACCACCAGATCGCCCGCTACATGCGCCAGCACCGCGTTCAGTCCGCTGGTGTCCACGATCAGATCCAGCTCCCGTGGCGGGACACCCCAGCCCAGCCGGGTACCGGTGCCTCGGGCGACCACGTGCAGCCCGAGCGTGGCTGCGGCCCGCAGTACCGAGGAGACCTCCTCGGTACTGCCCGGCCGGGCCACCCAGCGCGCCGGGACCCCGTCGACAGCATCGCTGATGCCGGCCGCGGTCACCTCACCGCAGGCGGTGCGCAGCCCGTCGAGGGTGGGAGTGACCATCAGAACTGCTCCGCTAGGCCTGCGGCCTGCAGCGGGTGCACGCCCTTGCGTTGGCCGGGCACCTCACCGCACAGCCGGGGGGTGGGAAATATCTTGCCGGGATTGCAGACGCCCGCTGGGTCGAAAGCGCATCGCAACCGCTGCATGGCGTCCAGGTCCTCGGCGGTGAACATCCGTGGCATGTACCGCGACTTGTCCATCCCGACGCCGTGCTCCCCGGTGATCGAGCCACCGTAGGCGATGCACAGGTCCAGGATGGCACCCGACACCTCTTCCGCGGCCTGGGCCTGGCCGGGTTTCGTCTCGTCGAAGAGCACCAGGGGATGCAGGTTGCCGTCGCCGGCGTGGAACACATTGGCCACCCGGACACCGGTGCCCCGGGACAGCTCGGCGATCTTGCGGAGTACCTCGGGCAGCGCTGTGCGGGGGATCACCCCGTCCTGGACGATGTAGTCCGGACTGATCCGGCCGACTGCGGCGAACGCGGATTTGCGGCCCTTCCAGAACAGCGCACGCTCGACGGCGTCGCGGGCCACCCGGATCTCGAACGCGCCCGCCGCAGTGCAGTGTTGTTGCACTGCGGCGAAGGTGTGCTCCACGTCGGCGTGCGGTCCGTCGAGCTCGACGATCAGCACAGCACCCGCCTTCTCGGGGTAGCCGCACCCCACCGCGGCCTCGGCGGCTTCGATCGCCAACGCGTCCATCATCTCGATCGCCGCGGGCGTCACCCCACCGGCGATGATCTCTGACACCGCCTTGCCCGCCTCGTCCACTCCGGGGAACGCGGCGAGCAGGCACCGGATCGACTCCGGCGCCCGCAGCAGCCGCACCACGATCTTGGTAGCGATCCCCAGGGTGCCCTCGCTGCCGACGAACGCGCCGAGCAGGTCGTACCCGGGTGTATCCCGGGTGGTGCCGCCGAGCCAGACCAGCTCCCCTTCGGGGGTCACCACCTCGACACCGAGCACGTGATGAGTGGTGAACCCGTACTTCAGGCAGTGCGCGCCGCCGGAGTTCTCCGCGACGTTGCCGCCGACCGAGCAGATCTGCTGGCTGGACGGGTCGGGCGCGAAGTACCAGCCCTGCGGTGCGGCTGCCTTCGTCACCTCGAGGTTGATCGCTCCGGGTTCCACGACGGCCCGCTCGTTGGCGGTGTCGACCTCCAGGATTCGGCGCATCCGGGAAGTCACGATCAGTACCCCCTCAGCGTGCGGCAGTGCTCCCCCGGACAGGCCGGTCCCGGAGCCACGGGCCACGAAGGGCACCGCCTCGGCGGCGCAGGCCCGGACTACTGCGGCGACCTGCTCAGCGGTTTCGGGCAACACCACGATCGCCGGCACCACGCGATGCTGCGCCAACCCATCGCACTCATAGGTGCGCCGCCGCTGCCGATCTGTGATCACTGCGTTGGCGCCGAGCAGCGCCACCAATTCCGCGGTCAGCAACGCCAGTCCGGCGCCCTCGTGGGTCGTCATCGCCTGCTCCCCTGGTTCCAGGCATCCGTACACCGCTACGTGGATGCTTGTTCCAGTATCAGGGCACCCGCTTGGTGTGGTCCCAGTACCCGACGAGATCGGCGTAGAGGCGGTTGTCCGCCAGCAGGTCGTGATGATTGCCGAGGACGGCATCGGCACCGTCCATGACCAAGATGTGATCGGCGCGCAGTGCCGAGCTGATCCGGTGGGCGATCACGACGAGTGTGCCGTGGCGCTCGGCAAACGCCTGCTCCGCCCTGGCCTCGGCAACCGGGTCGAGGTGACAGGTGGCCTCGTCGAGAATCACGATCTCGGCTGCGGACAGGTAGACCCGCGCCAGGACGATGAGCTGGCGTTCGCCGAGGGACAGGGTGCCCCCGCCGGGCGGAATCTCCGCGTCGTAACCACCGAGGCGCGACAGGGTCTCCTCGAGGCCGACAACTGCCACAGCGTGGTCGACGTCCGCTGCGCTCGCCTGCGGTCGCAGGTAGACCAAGTTGTCCCGGAGGCTCCCGGCGAAGACGTAGGCTTCCTGGGGAATGAGTGTTATGGCGCTGCGTAGGCGTCCCTCGTCGATCTGCTCCAGGGCCAGCCCGCCGAGTCTCAGCCCACCGTGCTGCGGTATCACCAGGCCGGTGAGCAGGTTGGCGAGAGTGGATTTCCCCACTCCGCTCGGACCCACCACAGCCAGGTGCGTTCCGGCGGGAATGTGCAGGGTGAGGTCCCGCACGACGGGCTCGGCGTGCGGGGAGTAGGCGAATGTCACCCCGTCGAGTTCGAGGTCGTGGTGCCCTGGGAAGGGTCCCGGTGCGGGAGCGGTGGGCCCGGACGGTTCGTCACTGATCTCGGCCAGCCGGCCGAGGACCACCCCGAGATTCACCAGGATCGTCCCCCCGGCGCTCAACAGCGTCTGGACCGCCGGCGCAAGCCCGCTGACCAGGTAAAGGACCGCTCCGATGATCTGCCCGATGGTCAGGTTCTGGGAGGCGACCAGCCACGGTGACATCGCCAGCAGTGTGAGGACCGGCAGGTGCGCACCCACTATCACCAGGGGAACTCGCAGCACCGATGCCCTGGTGAAGGCCCGTAAGGCCGCGGCCTCGGCATCGATCGCCTCGCCCACGTCCCGTGCCGCGCGGGTCTCCGCCGCATATGCGACGACATCGCGCATCCCGTCGACCACCGGGGCTGCGACCACACCGATCTGCTCTCCGCACAGCACGACCGCCTGGTAGCGCACCATGAGAAGGCGGAGCAACAGGGCGAACCCGGCCAACGTCACCACCAGGAACGAGCAGACGAGAAGGGCGAGTAGCGGGAAGAGCAGAGCCAGCCCGACGACCGCAGCAACGCTCACCGAGAGCATCTGCCGAGTGGTGCGCAGCAAACTCGACAGCAGTGCTCGTACCGTTTCCACCTGTACGGTGGCCTGCGAAACGCTTGACCCGCTCACGGCCTCGCCCCGCAGCGCACGCCGCAGCGATGCGGTGACGACGGTGGTGACCAATGAATCACGCAGTGGCTCGACGGTCGCGGCGAGCCAGGGAAAGACCTGGCGGGTACCCAGGGCACCGATCATCCAGAACAGAGCTAGGACCGCGAGCCAGCTGAACCCCACCAGCGGCCGCCCGGCCAGAAAACCGCGATCGAGGGCGCCTGCGACCAGTAGTCCGGACAGGAAGGCGGGCACCGCCTCGACGGCCGACCAGGCCGCCAGATGGCACAGCGCCCGGCGCTGGGGGCTCAGGTGGTGGCGCAGTAGCCGTGCGCCGGCCAGCAGGTTCATGCGTCCACGGCGGCGACGACGGCAGCGGCGTCTCCGTCCGTGACGTCGTCGGTGGCGAAAACAGCCCGGTACTCGCGGTCCGGCCACAAAGCCAGGTGCGGAGCCAATGCCCGGATGCGCCCGGCGTCGAGCCAGGCCACGAGGTCGGCCCGGGCGGCGGTGACGGCTCGGTGAGCCACCACCAACGAGGTCCGTCCGGCGAGCACCCGCTCGAGCGCTTGGGCCACCTTCACCTCGGTGGCGGTGTCCAGACTGCTGGTGGCGTCATCGAGGATGAGCACCCGAGCGTCGATCAGGATGGCCCGGGCCAGTCCCAGCCGCTGCAACTCGCCGCCGGACATGGGTGCCTGGGCCATCGGGGTGTCGTAGCCGGCGGGCAGCAACCGGATGAACCGGTCGGCCTGCGCTATGCTTGCCGCTGCCACTACGTCGGCTCGGGACGCGGTCGGCCGGGCATAGGCGATCATGTCGTGCACGGTGGCGCCGAGCAGGGCGGGTCGCTCGAAGGCATAGGTCACCCCTTGGCGCAGCGCAACGAGCGGCATCTGCGAGACGGGAACCCCGTCGAGCAGGACCTCCCCCTGCTGGGGGTCGAGGAGCCGCCCGACCAGGGACACCAGCACACTCTTACCGGTCCCTGACCTTCCGACGATGGCCACGCTGGTGCCTGCGGGTACCACCAGATCGAGGTGGTCGAGGATCAGCCGCTCGTCCATTCGCACACTGACGTCACGCAGCTCGAGTCGGCCCGGTCCCTGGAAAGCCGGTCCTCCGACGAGAGGAGGCGCGACGGCGGGTCGGGCATTCAGGACCTCGCCTACCCGACCGGCTCCCACCTGGGTGTTCAGCAGCGAGATCAGGGTGTCCAGCAACCCGACCGACCCCAGGGCCATGCCGACATAGGACGCCGCCGCCAGCATCTGACCAGCGGTGATATCACCGCTGGTCAGTGCATATCCTCCCACGGAGAGCACCAGGACCTGCAGGATCGGGGCGAGCAGCCCCAGCTGCCAGCTGACCTGACCTTGGGCCACCCACACCTGCCGCCCGGTGTCGTGCAGCTCGGGCAGCGGCTGGAGAATACGGTCGATCTCCTGCCGGGAAGTGCCGCAGGACCGGATGGTGCGAATCCCCCGCAACGCATCGAGCAACCGGACGATAACTGCGGCCAGCAGTTCCTGGTAGCGAACGAACGGAGTGCCTGTCTTCGCGATGAACAGCCGGACCAGAGCTATCGCCGGCGGCACGCCGATCAGGAAGGTGGCGGCCAGGCGCCAGTCGATCAGGGCCAGCGCCACGACCGCGCCGATGGCGATCAGCACGGTCGATACCGCAGCCAGGAGCAGGGGAAGAAAGGTGGCCGGAGCCCCGGCGTTGACGGTGAGCCGGGAGAGCAGGTCTCCCGCCGGGAACCGCCGCTGGCCCGGCATCCCGAGCGCAAGTGCACGGCGCAGCAGCCGGTGCCGCAGCTGTGCAGTCAGCGAGCTGCCGTAGTAGGCACTGAGCAGGTCGTCCAGGGCGTCGGCCAGACAGGCGACACCGATCAGCACCGCCAGCCACACCAACGCATGAGTCAGGTCGCTGCCGTGGGTGACAGCATCGATCGTGGCTGCTAAGGCACCGGGGATCAGGACCGTCGTGGCGACTGCGCTGAGGGCCACGACGACCAGCGCGGCTGCCATGACCGGGGCTTGGCGCACACTCTGTGTCAGCAGCCGGCTGCCCGAGGCCCGCAGGGCACTGGCGGACTCTGGCGATCCCGCTAACCGGACCAGCTTCCTCGCCAGCCTGTTTCCATCGGACTCAGAGGGGGTCATTAGTCAGTCTCGTTCTTCGGCTAGGCTTTCGCCGACGGCGGGGCACGGAGGCGGGCGATTTCCGCCTCCGTGCCCGGTTGTCGCGATCTCAGTTACTATCTGCGACTGATTACTTGCAGACCGTCCCGATGACGCAGCCGGTGCCGATCACGTTGATGGTGGTGAGCCCGACGCACTGCTGTACGCACGTCCCGCCGCCGCCGCCGAACTGGATGCCATCGACCTCGATGGGATCGGTCTCGGGCAACGCCTGCAGCGAGCTCACCAGGTCAAAGCTCTCCATGATCGTATCTCCTTCTGTGCGTGGTTGACTTGATCCACTTCCCATCACGAGGGGAAGCGGCTCTGGAGCGGGTGAGGCAGAAGCGGATCACCCGCTGGTTCACTTCGCGGGACTCGGCACGAACCAGCCCGACATGGTCGGTGTCGACCTCGAGGTAGTCGAAGTCGACGTCCTCGGTCCTGCCCAGCTCGCGGAGACGCTGCCGCAGCGTTCTTGATTGCTGTACGGGTATGGTGTCGTCCCTGGCGCCATGCACGAGTAAGAGCGGTGCGGACAGTGCTGCGCAGGCTTGGAGCACATCGCGTGGCCCGCGGTCATCCTCGATCTGTCGTCGTCCGCCTAGCTGGTCTATGCGGTGTTGTACCGCGACGCTGGCGTTGGAGTGGAGGCGTGACCCGGACAGGAATGGGGCGAGGGCAATGCATCCTGACCATGACGATGGCTCTAGGCAGGCCGCGAGCAGTGCCAGGAATGCCCCGTAGCTCACGCCCAGCACGATCGGTTCGGCCAGCTGACGAGATGCTCTGTCCTTGTGCAGACTCTTGCCCAGGTCCAGTACGTCGTCGAGATCTGGGCCACCCCAGTGACCGATCACCGTCCGCAGATGCTCCTCGCCATACCCCGTACTCCCGCGGTAATTCGGTGCTACCACGGCCACCCCGTGCGCGGAGAGGCAGTGCAAGAGCGGTTCGAACTGGAACCGCCACGCCGATAGCGGTCCCCCGTGCAGCGCCACCACCAGATGCTCACACTCTCGCCAGCCGGGGCCGCCGTAAATGATGGCCTCGATGGGTCCAGCCCTGCCCTCCAGCTTGATCAGCTCCACCGGCGGTCCGCCGGGTTGGAGGCCGAGTTCGGGCCCGCCGTTCACTGACCACTCGGGCTCGGGGCTGAGTCGCAGGGTGGCCAGCGCCGGAATATGGGTAGGAGTTGAGAATCGAAACCGGATCAGGTCGCCTACCCAGGATGCCGGAGCCGAGACCCTGCCGGGCGGGCTGGGCAGAACCTCCAGACGGTCATCAGCTGGGGTATGGACCAGAAGTCGAGATATCGCTCCTGTCATCTCGTGGACCAGGAGCCGTCCGCCGCGATCATCGAGGGCGAGTGCCTGGCGTTGATAACCCGGTCGGTGCAAGGTCTCGGGAAAGTGTACGACCGGGTCGCCCAGGCGTGCCCAGCCGAGCCGTTGTTGGCCGGATACGGTACTGGAAACAATGATTAGCTTCGAGTGTGGGCTGTAGAGCAAAATCTGGTCACTGCTGGTGTCCGACACCGACCAGATGCGTTTCCACGTCCCTTGCTCAAGGTCCACAGTGATGCCGTTGGAAGGTGAACCGGCACAGCTCTGGTTGATCCCTAACACGAGCGCCGCACCGTCGAGCCAGACCCCGCCGGTGAGAAAGCCGGCCACCTGCATCATCGACTCGGCTGCTCCTCCCGACGCAGGGAGCCGCCAGATCGTTGAATACCCCAGATCGTGGAAAGTGATGATGAACGCGAGCTGGTCGGAGTTCGGGCTCGGCAGGAGATGGCCTCCCCACGGCGCTGGGATCGTGCCGAGCCGGTGCAGAGAAGAGCCAGCGTTCGCGGGCTGCAGCAACACGAGCTCATGTCGGTGAGCAGCATTGCTACCTCCCGTGTGGAAGAGCAGGATCCGACCATCATCGAGAGGTAGGACGTGGGTTTTCCAGTCGACGATGACGTCGGGCACCACCTGGCACTGCGTCTGCTCAGAGGTGAGGATCCAGCTCTCCAGGGTCAGGTCCTCGTCCCAGGCTCGCAGACATGCGCCATAGTGACCGTTCTCCGAGAAGGCAAAGGTAAAGCGGTCGAAAATGGCTGGCGCGGCGACTGGTGCGGCGGTGGTCATCAGCGATGGCTCCGCTCAAGGAGTTGGTCGACCATCCACATGCGAGGCGAGCGGTACCGCAGCCGCAAGAGAAAGGCCAGCACACCGCTCATCCCGTCGCCCCAGGTAGGAGAGAGGCCGCCGTGCTCGTTAGGGAACACCACCCAGTTGTCCTGGTAGGCGCGTTCGGCGAAGATGACGCGGGCCAGCTGATGGGCCATGACTTCGTAGGGCTGACCGTCAGCCGTCTCGGCCATGTCGAGGAGAAAATCACCGTTACCGGCGAGGCCATGGCATTGGCCGAGCACTCCCCGCCAGGAATTCTCCATGACTGCTCGAGCCGAGAGGTCGGCCATTTTCGCGTATCGATCGTCTCCGGTAGCACGGTGTAGCCGGATGAGGAAGCTTCCGATACCCGCAGATCCGTGACACCAGTACGGAGCAGTCGGGTCATCACCCACGCGGGAACCCCACAACGCCGTACCCTGCGCGAAACTCGCATTGGCGAGGAGGGTCTCCCCGGCCTGGTTGGCCAGCACCAGACAGTCGGCTCGATCGGTGGCGAGCGCCATCGCGAGGAGAAAATAGCCCACGCCTGCGGTGCCATGGGCAAATCCGTGGTATCGCTCCCCCGCCAGGCGCCACTCGGATCCAGCGGGTGCGCCCCAGCTGATGCCTGATGGTTTCTCGCTCACGGATGCGACCAACTCGTCGGCCGCCTTGCCTGCCCATTGGGCGAACTTCTCGTCATGGGTGCGCAGCCAGAGATGCAGGAACGTGAGCCCGATTCCGGCGGTGCCCTGAGTCAGGTCAGGATTGTCCGCGGATACTGGAAGTGTGTCGGTCAAGGCGAAAGCTTGCTCTATCAGGCAGTCATCTCCCACCGCCCGCCCGGCCTCGTACAGTGACCACGCGATGCCGGCCTCTCCGAAGTAGAGGCCAGGGGGTCGTTTCGCGTCCACCTCCATCCGCTGGGCGATCCACTGCCCTGCGGTGGTGATCACCTCCGGTAGCCGCTGGTCACCGGTCAACTCGAAATACCTCGTCAGCACCCCGAGAACACCGGCGGCGCCGAGCTGGAGAATGCACGGATCTGGTGCCCCCTGCGCACAGGATGCGGCCCACAGTCGCTCTTGGTCAGCCGGTTTCATAGCGGCGAGAAGGTAGTTCACAGAGCCGTCGACGGCCTCCTGCCACTGGTGGTCTGGCAGCTGATGGCCGGTCAGTGGGGTACCGTCCGGGCCGTTGCCCGGCCGAGTCTGCCGCACCGGTGGCTGCTGCCGTATCACAGTGAGCGCGCATCGCGCTGCCGAGATGGTCCACCGCTTCGCGGGCTCGTCGTCCATCAAGCCGAGGATCAACGCGTGGAACTCAACCGGAAGATCGATCGCCTCTCCCCGCACCGTCAGCCAGTCCGCTAAACGGCCCCGCAACGACCGGACCTTCGGGCGGTCCTCCAGGAATGAGGGCGCCGTGCCGGTGACGACGAAGCAGAGGGTGGCACCGAGGCTGTAATAATCAGCCTCGACGGCTGGCGGTGCCCCTTCCAGCTGCTCCGGTGCGCTGAACCCTGGCGTGCCCGCGCGGACCGCCACGTCGTCCTGCTGCTCAACTGTTACGGCTAATTCCAGATCGATGAGTCGCAGCTCGCCGTCGGGCCGCACCATGATGTTGTTGGGATTGAAGTCCCGGAGGATGAGGCCAGCCTGGTGTGCCACATCCAGGAGCTCCACCACATGCCTGGCCATCTCCAGCGCTTCCGGCACACGGCGGCGCCATCCTGCGTTCCGTATCTCGTCGTGTACCCACTGGCGAAGCGGGACTCCCGGTACGAGTTCTTCGGCAAGAAAAACGTGCTGGCTCTGCTCGAAGAGCTTCAACAACCGCGGTGCGACACCGAGCGGCCCCATTTTCTCCAGCGCTCGCGCCTCAGCTCGGATGAGATCTCGTACGTCTTTTCCAGTCTCGTCGGCAGCCACATGGGGACGGGCTTCCTTGATGACCGCATCGGCGCCGCCCTTGGTGTCCACTGCGCGGTAGACCCCACCCTTGTTAGAATGTCGAATCGCTTCTCTAACCAAGAACCTGTCGCCGATGAGCACACCTTTATTATCGTCTTTTTTGCCTGCCGTGCCGTTCTCTTTTGGGTGGTTTTTAGTAGCGATCGGAAACAAGCGTGGAGCCCACGGGGGTGCCTGGAAAGTCCCACCTCGCCGGTCTTCGGTCGGGTTGCCTTCAGGATCGAAAATCACCCATGAGTAGAGGCCGTCGTTAGAGAGTCTGCGCTCTTCGACGAACGCACCGTACCGATAGTGCACCAGGCTCCCCGCCGCGTATGGAAGGTCGGACAGAATAGTCGGCCCAGCCAAGCCCGCTGTTGCTTCATGTAGCGCCTCTGCTAGCCGAATGGCCTCCGCATCACTCTCTGGATAGACAGTGATGAACTTCCCGGAGTGCCCTCGAGGAGTGTGCCGAGCGTTCAGCTGGGCAACGTGCGCCAGCGTGCGCGCGAACTTGAAGGCAGAACAACCTGTGAGAAGTACAGGGAGCGCCCGAGCGAGCACCTCCTCAGCCGAGGACACCGTTGCCGACAGGTGAAGCTTCCAACCCTGACGACGCTGGATACTCCCGTGTGGAGTGACGCCGCACCAGAAGCCTTCAGTGGTGATGTGCCAATGATCGGCCTCGCCTGCTGCATGAAGGACACCAACGGCCGTCTCGATCAGCCCGGAACGGTCCGCATCGTCCTCAAGTGCCTGATCAAATATGCTGAAATTGAACTCTGCCATCATCCCTCCCTCCATGTAATGACTTGTCCTCAGCAAAGTACTTCTAGCCCACACGGGCGGTTATTCAGATTTCAAAATCGTATTTCCATCGAGCGAAAATTAGACATGTCCGCACCCCCTGGGGGTCTGATGTTGCATCCTGCGCGGATGCTTCGTCCTAATGGATACTATCGAGAAGGTTTCTCTACCGCCTGTCATTCTTTCGAGTCAACATTCAGTCGTATACTCTCCCCCACCTGACCCGGTGCACCCACTCGGATACAACCGGAAGTCACAAGCTCCGGTCTTCACACAAGGTGACCAAAACGGAACACTTGCGTATTCCAGCCAAGTTTTTCCGCTGATGGGCACAGCCCTGTACTCGCTGTAGGGGCGCGTCGCAAGTCGGCAGCTGTCAAGCCTGGTGGGATCGCCCGTCAAGTCACCGCAGCATCGAGGTCAGGTTCAGCGCGAGACCGGTTCGGGTGGTGTCCGGGAGTGATCACGGATGATGTCCTCTACTATATTCTATAGAGCTCCGGAGGATTCTATGGGTAACGCGACGTCCAAAGTCGAGCTTTTTGAACAGCTGGCCCGTGTGGGCAAGGCACTGGGCAGCGGGAAACGTCTGGAACTGCTGGATTTGTTGGCCCAAGGTCAGCGCAGCGTCGCCGACATCGCCGTGGTCGCAGGTATCGCCCTGACCACCACCTCGGCGCACCTGCAGATCCTCAAGCAGGCCGGGCTGGTCGCCACCACCCGGGACGGCACCACGATCCGCTACCGACTCGCCGACCTCGACGTCGCTGCGCTCTACGCCCAGCTGCGAACGGTGGCCGCCGCGCATCTGCCCGACGTCGACGTCGCCCGGGACCGCTACCTCGGCGTCACCGACGGCCCGGGTACTTCGCAGATCACTCACGAGGAGCTGTTGCGCCGTGTCCAGGTCGGCGAGGTCGTCGTGCTCGACGTCCGCCCCACCCTGGAGTACATCGCCGGGCACATCCCCGGCGCGGTTTCCATCCCCCTCGGCGAACTCCCTGACCGTTTTTCCGAGCTCCCTGTCCACCTCGAGGTAGTGGCCTACTGCCGCAGTGCTTACTGCGTGTTCGCGCATGACGCCGTCCGCCTGCTCACCGCCTACGGCAGAGGCGCGGTGCGCCTGGCGGACGGAATGCTGGAGTGGCGCCTTGCCGACCAGCCCGTCGTCACCGGCCCCGCCTGAGCCAACCCCACCGCAAGGGCGCCGCACTGCGGTGGTCGTGTGCAGGTCCACTCAGTATTCGGCCCGGTCGGGATTGGCCAGCCAGGTGTCGAACGGTTCGGCACTGCCCGGTACCGCGAGCGCCTCGACCCTCATCGGCCAGGTTGCCCGGTCGCGAGCGAAGAGGTCGTGGAACTCCCGGTCGTCGAACCCGCCGCGTGCCGCGTCGTGCCGATCCGCGGCATAGGCGACCCGGTCCACCCGCGCCCAGAGCGCGGCGGCCAGGCACAGCGGGCACGGCTCGCAGGACGCGTAAAGGGTCGCGCCTGCCAGCGAAAAATCGCCACGAGCGGAGCACGCCGTGCGGATCGCCACCACCTCGGCGTGTGCGGTGGGATCGTTGTCCCGGGTTACCCGGTTCTGCCCGGTACTCACCAGCGTGTCCGCAGCGATGATCACCGCAGCGAACGGTCCGCCGCCCTCGTGCACATTCCGGACGGCGAGCTCGATCACTGCGGCCAGCCACTTCTCGTCCAGCGACATGGACCCTCAACTTCCCCAGTAGGTCGAGTAGGCGGCCGTGCCGAAGCAGATCAGGCTGACATGCCCGGCGGGCCTCGTAGCCACGATTGGCCTGCTTCAGCGCAGTGCACACCTCGGCGTCGGCGATTGCGACGCCTCCCTGCTCATGCCTCGATGATGCGTGCGCGGCGTGCTCACCGATGCGGGGGTGCCCGGCCAGCGTGGTAACGACGCGCTGGTTGGGCAGCACCTTGAACGTCTTGAGATCCACCCCTCGGTCTTAACGGTTCAGCTGCTCAAGCACGCTACCGGGCCGGCGCTACGCTCGCCGGATGGCCATTTCGCTGGGCTACAACCAGTACGTAAGGCCGAGGTCCGGCTGATGCACATCGACTGCGAGAGGCTGGAGGAGGCACACCAGGCAGCGGAGATCGGCATGCGTAACTACGAGCAGATCGAAGCCGGACACGGTCGCGTACATCTCTTTGTGGTACTTATGGTTGCTGCCTGCTCGGTACCGGATGCGGATACCCCAGCCGGTGAACCGAGCGTTTCGGTGCCTCCGCTCTCCAATTCCTCGTTCCCGTCGGGCACCTCACAGGCGACCAGTCTGGCCGCAATCGAGGCGTGTGACCTATTCACCGCACAGGAATTGACCTCGCTCGGCGTCTCCCCACAGGGACGCCCGGACGAGATCGTTGGCCTGCGCAGCTGTGATTGGGGAGGGGCGGAGGGCGGCCCCTCCGTCACCATCAACGAAAACCTCGGAATCGACGGGCTTAACCTCACCGACGCGTCCAGCGTCACTGACCTCACGATCGGTCGGCACTAGGCGAAGCGTGCCGTGGAGGGTAGCGGACCAGGTTACTGCGACGTCATCTTCGCGATCGGCGACAGCGCGAACGTCAGCGTCTCAGCCCTGTACTTGAACGACACGCCGCGGGCCTGCGCGATCGCTGACCAGGCCGCCGCACTCATCGAACCGAAGCTGCCATAGGGGGCAGGAAATGACGCCGAATCAACTCTCCGGCCCTGCGGGGACAGGTCCAGCGAGCACGCCCGCCAGCGGCGAGCCGCCTGCCGCCGTGCAGCGGCCCGAGGGATACGAAGTCCAGGACTATGAGCGCGATGGCTGGTTTGGCGGTGTCATCGACCAAGTCCAGCGCTGGCAGTTGGCCGATGGATTGACGATGCGGCCGGCGGCCGAGATCCCGCGCACCAACGCACGGAGTTACGAGCATCCTGAGCTCAAGGGGATGATCGACACATCCACGCAAGGGCAGGTGGACCAGCTGGGTGAGGTGTGGAACAAGCTTGGCAACGACATCATGAACTTTGGGGCGAGCCTGCATCGCACCGCGACCAGCATCGATGCGGTCTGGGAGGGCGAGGCCGGCCTCTCCGCTCGCAACATGTTGATCCAACTCGCCAAATGGAGCGAGCAGACTGGCCAGGGTGTGCAGTACATGGGCACCACGATGCGCACTCAGGGCGACGCTGCGGGCAAAGCGAAGGCTGATATGCCAGATCCGGTGCCCTATGAGCCGGCGGTCTATCAGGACCGGATCAATTCGACGAGCAACCCCATCGAGTGGGTACAGAGCCTCGGCGATGCCCGCGAAAACTTCGAGCGGCACAACGCGGCGCACGAGGAGGCCATCCGGGTTACCGAGACCTACAGCACTTCGTTGCATAACACCAACGGGACGATGCCCGCCTTCACGCCACCGCCGGAATTCGGCGGTGCAGACACCAGTCTGACCCCCGGTAAGCCGATGTCGGGCGGCGGTGGCGGAGGGCTCGGCGGGGCCGTCCCACCTGGGGGTGGTGGCGGTGGGGTCCCCAGCCCCAACCCCGACCGCGAGAGCCTCCCGGACGACGTTGTTGACGGGCCACCCTCACCTACGCCGGGTCAGCAGTGGGACCCAGACAGCCCGAATCCTGGAGCCCCCAGCAACCCCCCCTCTTGGGACAGGCCGGGCGGGGGCAGGGATTCCGGTGCGCCGGGCATCCTGCCTGCCCCTGTGCCCGGTGGGCCGGTGTCCGGTGGTCGCGTGCCGGGCGGCGGCCTCGGCCGGGGTGGCGGCGAGTTCGGTCTGCGGGGCTCGGCCGGTGCTGGTACCTCGAATCCATCAGGGCACCCGAACCCACAAGGACGCGGGGGCGGCCCGAGGGGAGCAGCCGAAGTCGCCGCTGGCTGGGGTGCAGCTGGCCCCGCCAGTCGTGGTGCTGGGCTCGGGGGCGCTTTCCCGCCGATGGCCGGTGCTGGTCGCAGCGGGGGCGAGGAAGACACCGAGCGCAGGCGGCCGAGCTATCTCATCGAGACCGAGGACATCTGGGGCGACGGCTGCCGCGTCGCGCCACCTGTCATCGGCGAGGATCCGCCCGAGTACTACCCCAAAGGCAAGCGGTGATCCGGGACGTCACCCTCACCGTCGAGCAGTACGACATCTGCTGGGCCGATCTCAACCTCGGCGAGTATGTGTATCCGTTGCAGGTCCCGGGCCATGGCCGGACTTACGACGAGCGCGCGCAGCTGCGTCGGCGGGTCTACCAGCAGCTGGAGGCACGGCGGCTGGCGCGCGGCGAACGCCTGGAACCGGATTGCACCTGACGCGACGGAGCGGCTCTTCGTTGCTGTTGGCGCTCGTCGATCAGCTGCCTACCGTGGCCGCAGCGTCGGGTCAGTCGATCACGATGCCCCTGGACGTGCTGGTGCCCGCCCGGCAGGCCACGGTGAGCGTCTACGACACCTCACCCTCGACGTCGGACCGCTACCGGAATCAGTTTCGGGCGCTGGAGGCCGTGCTGGCCAAGCCCCGGCTGCGCGGCGGGCAGATTGTCGCGAATGCCCGGGACCGGACCGGCAAGCGGCATCGCTCCCATCCGCTGGAATGGTTCGACACCGAAGCCGGCCGCTGGACCGCTCGCCTGCTGCCCACCACCGATGGCGGCCACCACCTCACGGTCACCCCCGCCGACAACGCCCGGATGGCCGCCCAAGTAGCTGAGCTGCTCGACCGCATGATGCGCTGACCTGAGCAACTCTCAGACCACAGCCGGTGCGTATCCGAAGGATGGTGTTTACCGCCGTGCCCACTGCCTGGCGAGCCACTGCCCCGGTCCTGGCTGTGCACGGCGGCGCAGGTCGCATCGTGCCGGAGGAGTTCAGCGCGCAGCGCGCTGCCGCGGCCAGGCTTGGGCTCGGTCAGAGCTTGACGGCGGGTATGGCAGTGCTACGTGACGGTGGATCCGCGCTCGACGCGGTGATCACTGCCGTGGCGGTCCTCGAAGACGACGAGCAGTTCAATGCCGGCAGAGGCGCCGTCCTCACGTCTGCCGGTGGGGTCGAGCATGACGCGGCGGTAGCGGACGGGGCGACACGCCGCGCCGGGGCGGTGACCTGCGTGAGCGGTATCCGCAATCCGGTGCTTGCCGCGCGGGCGGTGCTGGAGCGGACGCGGCACGTGCTGATGAGTGGCCCTGGCGCCCATGCGCTCGCCCGTCGCGAACACCTTGCGTTCATGCCGGCCGACTGGTTCGTGACCGTTCGTCGGCAGGAGCAGCTGGCCGGGCTGCTGCTCAGCAGTCCGGCTGAGTCCGAATTCATGGGCGGGACGGTGGGTGCCGTCGCTCTGGATGATGAGGGGCACCTCGCAGCGGCGACCTCCACCGGAGGCAGAACAGGCCAACTCCCCGGCCGCATCGGGGACAGCCCACTCGTCGGTGCCGGTACCTGGGCCGACGACCGCTCTTGCGCGGTTTCGGCGACCGGTGACGGTGAGGCGCTCATGCTCAGCGTGTTCGCCCATGAAATCGACGCGCTCGTGCGGCTCGCCGGTCTGGGTCTGGGCGCGGCCTGCCAGCGGGCGCTGTATGAGGTCCAGGCCAGGACAGGGACCGGGGGTTGTATCGCCGTCGGGCCGGACGGCACGGTGGCGATGCCTTTCACCAGCGCCGGGATGTTCCGGGGCGCGATGGACGCTACCGGTGTCGGCAGAATCGGGTTGTTCGCCGAAGACCTCAACGGCCGCTGAACTTCGAGGCGGCGATACTGAATGATGCTCATCGACGCATGTTCCGCAACCGTTCTACTAGGATGACGTCCGGTACGGTCGCCGTATGGGAACCGGCCACCACTCACCGCGCGGGCTCGACTTGAGTTACGTCCGGATCTCCACCGCCGAGCAGAGCCTGGAGCGCCGACTCGACTCGCTGGCCACTGCCGGCATCGGTAGCGACCGCATCTGCTGCGCCAAGTGGACCGGGACCCTCGTCGACAATTATCTCCTGAAAGGAATCGTGTGAGCACACAGGTCGACACGTTCGAGTTCCAGGCCGAGGCGCGTCAACTCTTGCAGTTGATGATCCATTCGATCTACTCGAACAAGGATATTTTTCTGCGAGAACTGATTTCCAACGCCTCCGACGCACTGGACAAATTGCGGTTGGAGGCGTTTCGCGACAAGGATCTGCAGGTGGATACCTCTGATCTCCACATCGAGATCGAGGTCGACCAGGAGCAGCGTGCGCTCACTGTGCGCGACAACGGCATCGGCATGTCCCGGAATGACGTGGTCGAACTCATCGGTACCATCGCGAAGTCCGGTACCGCCGAATTCTTGCAAAGAATGAAGGAGTCCAAGGATGCAACGGTCTCGCAGGATTTGATTGGGCAGTTTGGTGTCGGCTTCTACTCCAGTTTCATGGTAGCCGATAAAGTTGTGCTGCTGACGCGGCGTGCGGGTGAGAGCCAGGGCATCCGTTGGGAATCCAGTGGCTCGGGAACCTACACGCTGGAGTCGATCGATGACGCGCCACAGGGTACTGCGGTCACCCTGCATCTGAAGCCGGTGGACGCCGAGGACCACCTTTTCGATTACACATCCGCGTGGAAGATCAGGGAGATCGTCAAGCGTTACTCTGATTTCATCACGTGGTCTATCCGCATGGCCGTCGAACACACGGGTGAGGACGAGGTCACCCGTGAAATCGAAACGGTCAACTCGATGAAGGCGCTCTGGGCGCGCTCCAAGGATGAGGTCGCCGACGACGAGTACAACGAATTTTACAAGCACATCAGCCACGACTGGAATAATCCTCTTAAGATCGTTCGCATGCAGGCGGAAGGGACGTTCGAGTACCAGGCGCTGCTGTTCATTCCATCTCAGGCGCCACTGGACCTCTTCATGCGGGAGCGCAAACGCGGCGTCCAACTCTACGTCAAACGCGTGTTCATCATGGACGATTGTGAAGCGCTCATGCCGGAGTACCTGCGCTTCGTCAAGGGTGTGGTCGATGCCCAGGACTTGTCACTGAACGTGTCACGCGAGATCCTCCAACAGGATCGCCAGATCCAGATGATACGCCGCCGCCTGGTCAAGAAGGTGTTGTCGACGGTGAAGGACATGATGGGTGACAATACCGACCACTACGCGACGTTCTGGAAAGAGTTCGGCCGGGCCGTCAAGGAAGGACTTCTCAACGACTTCGAGAATCGCGAAGCGATCCTCGACATCTCTTCGTTCTCCTCCACCCGTGACGCGGAACAGCCGGCCACACTTCGGCAGTACGTGGACCGCATGAAAGAGGGGCAACAGCATATCTACTACATGACGGGCGAGTCTCGGTCGATTATTGAGAGCTCGCCCCACCTGGAAGCCTTCCAAGCCAAGGGTTTCGAAGTGCTGCTGCTTACTGATCCAGTCGATGAGATGTGGGTTGGCTCTGTTCCTGAATTCGATGGCAAGCAGTTTCAGTCGATCGCCAAGGGGCAAGTCGACCTCGACACCGAGGAAGAGAGGAAAAAGACGGAGTCCGAACGTGAGAATCAGCAGAAGGATTTTGCCACCTTGCTGTCCTGGATGACGGCGACGCTGCACGAGAGCGTGAAAGAGGTGCGGCTCTCGTCTCGGCTCACCACTTCACCGGCCTGCATCGTCGGAGATACGCACGACGTCACCCCGACCCTGGAGAAGATGTACCGCGCCATGGGGCAAGGCGTGCCGCAGATCAAGCGCATTCTCGAACTCAATCCCACGCATCCGCTGGTGGAGGGACTACGGAAAGCCTACGGCGAGCGCGCGGACGACCCTGGACTAGCCGAAACGGCGGAGCTTCTCCATGGAATGGCACTCCTCGCCGAAGGGGGCGAATTGAGTGATCCGTCACGTTTCATAAGGCTGCTGGCAGATCGACTGGAACATGCGCTGTAACGCGGACCGGCCACGGAGGGCCAGGTTGTTGTGGACCGCGTTGTTGTGCCGGCCCTCCGTGGCGACGGTTGCGTCCTTCACCGCGCTGTACCGTCTGCCCTGGTGACAGAGTTGATCGCGGTCGGCTGGATGAGCGCAGCACAGGAGCGGGCACACTACCGGCCGTGGCTTCGCCCCTGCATCCGTACCTGGACGGCCCCTTCCCTCGCGCGTTCGCGCATCGCGGCTGGCACCTCGGCGAGCTGGCCGGCATGGAGAACTCCCTCGCCGCGTTCCGCCACGCGGCCTCGGAGGGTTACCGGTACCTGGAGACCGACGTGCGGGCCACTCGAGACGGGGTTGTAGTGGTGCTGCACGATGCCACGCTGGACCGGACCACCGACGCCAGCGGCAATATCGAGCGCTTGGACTGGGCAGCGGTCCGAACCGCGCGGGTAGGGGGCCGGGAACCAGTCTGCCGGTTGGACGACCTGCTTGAGGAACTCCCCGAGGCGTTGCTCAACATCGACGTCAAGGCCGACTCGGCAGTGATTCCGGTACTCGATCTGCTGCATCGCACCGGCGCCTGGCACCGGGTCTGTCTCGCCTCGTTCTCCGAGGCCCGATTGCAACGGCTGCGCAGGGCGGCCGGACCGCGGCTGCTGACCTCGATGGGCGTCGCATCGGTGGCGGCGCTGCGAGTGCGCTCGATGGTGCCGATTCTGCCCCCAACAGAGCTGTTCCGCGGCAGGCTGGCGCAGTTGCCGGTGCGTAGCTATGGGATCCGGGTGGTGGACCGCACATTGCTGCGTCACGCGCACCGCCTCGGTGTGGAAGTGCACGTATGGACGGTGGACCGGGCCGAGGAGATGGAGACGCTGCTGGACATCGGCGTCGACGGTCTGGTCACTGATCGGCCCGACGTCCTGCGCGAAGTGCTGCGCGCTCGGCGTGCATGGCCCGGGCAAGACCCCTTAACGCAGTAGAGTGCGGCGGCCGGCGCGGCCGCGCTGCGGGCACGAGAGGCGGTTCCGGTGGGCACAGCGACGGTTCAGTCCGCCATGGACGATCCACACGACGACGTCCGCCGTCGCGAGCAGCGGGGCTGGTGCTGGTACGACTGGGCGAACTCGGTGTTCCCCACCTCGATCATCACCGTGTTCCTCTCGCTCTACCTCACCACAGTGGCCGAGGACGACGCGCAGGCCTCCGGCCAACTCTGCCCTGGAGACAACGCGCTGGTCAGCTGCGACATCGGACTGCTCGGGCTGCACTTTCCAGCCGGCGCGCTGTGGGGGTACCTGCTCGCTGCTTCCACCATCTTGCAGGTGCTGATCCTGCCGGTCACCGGTGCCATCGCCGACCGTACTCAGAACAAGCGGCGGATGCTCGGACTGTTCGCGTTCACCGGCTCGGGCGCGACGGTGCTGCTCGCGCTGGTGGCGGACACCAACTGGCAGCTCGGCGTAGTGGTGTTCCTCGTGGCAAGCATCGGCTACGGCGCCTCGGTGGTGGTCTACTACTCGGTGCTGCCCGAGATCGCGACAGCCGATGAACGAGACGGCGTGTCCTCGCGCGGCTGGGCGTTGGGTTTTCTGGGCGGGGGTATCGCGCTGATCGTGCAGCTGACGATTTACCTCGGTCGGGACGGGCTGGGACTCTCCGAGCCCGGAGCGGTGCGGGTGTGTTTCGTCATCACCGGGTTGTGGTGGGCGGCCTTCACGCTCATCCCGCTGTCCCGGTTGCGCCGTCACCAAGCGCCCCAGGGCACTGAACGGGGCATCGCGGTGCTCACTGGGGGCTTCCGCCAGCTCGGTGCCACCCTGCGAGGTGCCCGAGCCTATCCGTTGACGCTAGGCTTCCTGGGCGCTTACCTGATCTACACCGACGGCATCACCACAGTGGTTTCCTTCTCCGGTCAGTACGGTGAACGAGAGCTGGGGCTGGCCCGCGACACCTTGATCACCACTATCCTGTTGGTGCAGTTCATGGCATTCCTCGGTGCGCTTCTCCACGGCCGGGTGGCCCGCCGGTTCGGCGCCAAGCGCACCATCATGGGCAGCCTGGTGGTGTGGATCGTCGTGATCACCGGTGCCTACTTCATCCAAAAAGGAGATCAGCTACAGTTCTACCTCGTTGCGGCGGGCATCGGGTTGGTGCTGGGCGGCACCAACGCGTTGTCTCGGTCGCTGTTCAGTCAGCTGGTGCCGCCGGGCAAGGAAGCGGAGTACTTCTCGGTCTACGAGATCGGCGAGAAGGCCACCACTGTCCTGGGATCACTGCTGTTCACCACCGTCGCGCAAAGCACCGGTTCGTTCCGTCCCGCCATCGTCTCCCTGGTGGTGTTCTTCGTGATCGGCTTCATTCTGCTGTCCCTGGTACCGGTGCGCCGGGCGATCCATGCTGCGGGCAATCCTGAGCCCCTGATCGTCTAGGGCGGTTGGACCGCCTCGGAGGTGTCCAGCCTGCTACTCCGAACGGGTGGTGTGGTAGGCGTCATGAGGAGGTAACACGTCACATTGATGCTGCGTTCAGCCCTCTGTGGGTGGACCCTTACACGTTAAGTCGGAGAGATGTCGATCCGGACCTTGCGGTCCGGGAACGTTGACGCCTTCCCCGGCGTTGCACCCGGTGGGCTGGATCGAGGGGGGCCTGCCGGTCCCTGACCCGGAGAAAGGAATTGCCATGGCCGACCGCGTCCTACGTGGCAGCCGGCTCGGAACAGTGAGTTACGAGACGGATCGCGACCACGATCTAGCGCCCCGCCGGTCGGCGCTCTACGCCTGCCCCAAGGGCCATGATTTCGAGGTTCCGTTCGCCGACGATGCCGAGCGCCCCATGCACTGGGAGTGCCGGTTGCACGGCAACGAATCCCGGCTGATCGACGGTGTCGAACTGGAACCGAAGAAGGCGAAGCCGCCGCGCACGCACTGGGACATGCTGTTGGAGCGACGCAGCATCCCCGAACTCGAGCAGCTGCTCGACGAGCGGCTCACCGAGCTGCGCGGCCGCCGCTCACGCTCCGCCTGATCGATCCTGACGAGGGGCCACCGAGCCTACGGGTTCGGTGGCCCCTCTGTTGGGTACTGCCGGGGATTCCCCGCGTAGCTGCGCGAAGCGGTGCTGGACGCCCCAGACCGTCACCCGCCACAGTGCCTCGCGCACGATGCCACCGGTCATCTTCGACTGGCCCTGCTCCCGTTCGGTGAAGGTGATCGGTACCTCCACGACGGTGAAACCGGCGCGTACCGTCCGCCAGGCCAGGTCGACCTGGAAGCAATACCCTTGCGAGGCGACCGTGTCGAGATCCAGGTACTCCAGTACTCGACGGCGGTAGGCACGGAAACCGCCGGTGATGTCGTGCAGGTGCACTCCGAGCGCCAGCCGCGAGTAGATGTTGCCTCCTCGGGACAGCCATTGCCGGTGCCGCGGCCAGTTCACCACCCGCCCTCCGGGTACATAGCGTGAGCCCAGCACGAGATCAGCTCCGGGTGACTCGTCAACCAGCGTGTTCAGCAGCTGCGGCAGGTCCTCGGGAGCATGCGATCCGTCTCCGTCCATCTCCACGACCACCTCGTAGCCGCTTTCCAGCGCCCATCGGAAACCGGCTACGTAAGCCGCGCCGAGCCCCGCTTTGGCGGTGCGGTGCAGCACATGCACACGGTCGTCAGTGGCCGCCAGCTCATCAGCCAAGACTCCGGTGCCGTCGGGGCTGGCATCGTCCACCACGAGGGCATGCGCGCTCGGCACGGCTGCGTGTAGCCGCTCCAGAACCCCCGGCAAGGTGGCCCGCTCGTTATAGGTGGGGATCACGACGACCGTCTTGGCGTGCCTACCCAGCTGATCCGTCATCGACGTCCTCCTTCATCGGCGGTTGGCCGACGGTCAGTCCGGATTTCGGTGAAATGCGCCGGTTTGCGGGTTGGAGCTACCCCCAGGGCCATGCCCAGCATGCCCAGCGCTGCCAGACCCCATTCCGGTCCGGGGCCGAGTCGGGTAGCTAGCGTAGTACCGGAGCGCAAGGGAACCTGCGTCACCAGTGCGTCCGGAGTGAACAACGTGGTCTCCTGCTCAACGGTCCCGTCCGGCGCGATGATCGAGCTGACTCCGCTGGTCGCGGCTACCAGGACCGTCCGACCGTGTTCCACCGCGCGCACCCGGGACATCGCCTGCTGCTGGTAGGTCATCTCGGTGAAGCCGAAAGTGGCGTTGTTGGTGGGCACGGCGAGCAGGGTTGCACCCGAGAGCACGCTTTGGCGCACCAGGTCGTCGAACACCACCTCGTAACAGGTGGCCACTCCGACTCGGGCCGGGCCGAGGTCCACTGCGCCGTCGCCCAACCCCGGCACGAAGTTGCCTGCCTGGTCGACGTACCGGCTGAACAGGCGGAAGAACTCCCGATAGGGCATGTACTCCCCGAAGGGCTGCAATCGACGTTTGTCGTGCTCCTCCCCCGGTCCGGTCTCCGGATCCCAGACAATGGCGGTATTGGTGGGGCGGCCGTCGGTGTTCTGCAGTACCGCCCCGACCAGGATGGGTGCGCCGATCGCGCGGGCTGCCCGGTCGATCACCGCGCGGGCATCCGGGTTGCGCAGTGGGTCGATGTCGGAGGAGTTCTCCGGCCAGATCACCAGCTCCGGCCGAGAGTAGCGGCCGGCGGCCACATCGGCGGCGAGTTGTTCCGTGCGAGTGGCATGGTTGTCCAGCACAGCGCGGCGCTGAGCGTTGAAGTCCAGCCCAGCACGGGGCACGTTGCCTTGCACTACCGCGACCACGGCTGTGTCATCCTGTCCGGCTCGCCCCGCCGCCACTGTTGCCGACGACACCCTTTCCGGCAAGGGCCACGTGGAAACGAGCAGACCGGCGATCACCGGTGACGCGGCGAGCAAGGCGGGTATCAGGAGCCTGCGACGTCGTTGTCTCCGGACAGCCCGCCGGATCACCTCGCCGAGCCCGAAACCGGACAGCACTACCGCCGCGCTGAGCAGCGGCGCTCCGCCGATCGCGGCCAGGGGCAGGAACACTCCGGCCGGCTGACCAAAAGCCACCCGTCCCCACGGAAAGCCGTCGAAGGGCACCCGGGCGATCAATGCCTCGGCCGCCACCCATATCCCGGTCGCCCACAGTGGGGCCGCTGGCAGCCGGGACACCACCGCGATGCCCGCGCCGGCCAGCGCCAGCACCAGCGCTTCGACGGTCGCCAGGGTCAGCCAGGGCAATACGCCGACGAATGCCCCGGCCCACTGCAATAGCGGAACGAAGAAGCCGAGCCCGAAGGCGAGGCCGTGTCCGAATCCCATCCGGGCGGTCCGCGCCCGCAGCGTCGGCCACAGCAACGCGAACGCCACCGGCGCAAGCCACCACAGCTCGCGAGGCGGGACGCAGACGTACAGCAGGCCACCTGCTCCCGTGGCGGTGCCCAGTGACAGCAACACCTGGGGGGGTCTTCGGGCTGGGGGAGGTGCCGGGCCGGCGGGTTCGCCTGCGGTCACCGTCGGTACAGCCACGCCCGTCAGCCTACGGTCCGCTCAGGCGTGCAGCGTGGTGCCCGGCACGACGATGGTGCCCAGGGCGCGAGCCACCACCAGCGGAGGTGTGAGCACGTCGGCCGCTGAGGGTCCGCGTTGCGGATTGGCCCGGCACGTCACCCGCGCCTCGAAATTCAGATCCCGGGATCGGGTACCGATCCGCCGCAATGTCACCGACGCTTCGAGTACGTCCCCGCCGCGTACTGGCGAGAGCAGTTCCACCGAGCTGTACCCGGCCAGCAGGCTCTCATCGCCATCGGTATGAATCGCGAGTTCGGTGGCGAGGTCGCCGAACAGTCCGAGGCAGTAGGCCCCGTCGACCAGCGCACCCCCATAGTGCGCCGCGGAGTAGGCCACATAACGGCGATGTGTGACGGTGAAGCCCACTACCAGGCTCATGCGGGATTGTCCCTCGTCAGCGCCCGCACCAGGTAGCTGGCCACGTCGCCGGGCGTGGTACCCCGGCCGAATACCCGGTCCACGCCGAGCTCACCTGCCATCGCCGGATCGAAACGCGGACCCCCAACCACCAGCAACGGTCTGCGCCGGCCCATCGCGTCCCGGAATGCCTTGGCCGTCTCCCGGGTGCCCCTAAGGTGCGCATCGCGTTGGGTGACCACCTGGGATATCAATACCGCGTCGGCTTTCTCCTCGCGCGCCCGCCGGACCAGCTCGGGCACTTCGACCTGGGCGCCGAGATTGATCACTCGCAGCTCGCGGTAGTACTCCAGGCCCTTGTGGCCCGCGAAGCCCTTCACGTTGAGGATCGCGTCGATCCCGACGGTGTGCGCGTCACTGCCGACGCAGGCCCCGACCACGACCAACTTGCGGTGCAGTGCCGCCCGTACCGTGGCATTGACCTCGGCAGGGGTGAGCAACGGGTAGTCCCGCTCGACCACCCGGACCTCGTCGAGGTCGACGGTGTGAGTCACCGATCCGTACACGATCACGAAGGTGAACTCCGGACCCACTGGGGCGGAGTGTGCCACCATCGCCGGATTCAGGCCCATCGCGGCGGCGAGGTGCGTCGCGGCGGCCTCAGCCGTAGGTCCGTGCGGCAACGGCAGCGTGAAGGACAGCTGCACCATTCCGTCGCCCCGGGTGTCCCCGTACGGTCGGACTCGTTGTCCCATCACTGCTGCCCTGTTCCGGTGAGCGCGCCCTCCAGCGCATCCGCAGCAGGGTTGTAATAGCCCTCAGACTTCTCGACCACACCGTCCGCGCCTCTGCCGCCGTCCGCTGGGCGCTTCATCAACCCGAACCTACCCGCGCCGATCGCGGTGAGCAGCCCGTCCTCGACGATCCGCTCGAGCAGCGTGACCGCCTCATCGAGTACCTGGTGCGCCCGGGCCACGATGAACCCGTCGGGGGCCGGGTGGAAATCCTCGCCGAGGTTTCCGGCGGCACCCAGTACGTACCGGACCCCCCGCAGTGCCACATCCCGGTCGGACAGCCATGGGGTGGCCACTCCCTCGGTCATCATCCCGACCAGCAGGATGGACTGGCCGGTCAGCGCGCCTGCCAAGGTGAACATCCCGTCCAGCAGGTGCCCGCGAAAGATGTCACCGGTCATGTGCCGGGTCGGGGGCATCCACTTCAGCGGCGCGTTCGGGAACAGTTCCCTGGCCAGCAGGGCGTGCGCCAGCTCCAGGCGGAACGACTCGGGCAGATCCGGATCGATCTCGAAGGCATGCCCGAGACCGATCAGCTCGTTCGGTAGCCCTGCCTCGTGCGCGAAGTGCTCGTTGAGTAGCTGCGAGACGGTCACCGTGTGCGCGGCCTCCACGGCGTCGGCGGTGGTGAGGTAGTTGTCCTCACCAGTGTTGATGATGATCCCGGCTCGGGCATGTACCTGCCGGGAGAAGCGCTGGTCGACGAATGTGCGCACCGGATTGATGTCGCGAAACAGGATGCCGTACATCGAGTCGTTGAGCATCATGTCCAGGCGCTCCAGCCCGGCCAGCACCGCGATCTCGGGCATGCACAACCCGCTGGCGTAATTGGTCAGCCGGATATAGCGTCCGACCTCGGCGGAGACCTTGTCCAACGCAGTCCGCATGATCTGGAAGTTCGCTCCGGTGGCATAAGTGCCCGCGTAGCCGTGGTGCGTGGCCCCCTCCGGTACATAATCCAGCAGCGACTGTCCGGTGGAGCGGATCACCGCGATCACGTCGGCGCCCGCCCGGGCGGCCTCGCAGGCCTGCACCACGTCCTCGTCGATGTCTCCGGTGGCGACGATCAGGTAGATCCACGGTCGGCGGGGTGGGTCGCCGAACCTGCGCACCAGCCGTTCCCGCTCCCGCCGATTGTCGTCAAGCTGACGCAGTCCTTCGGCGACTCTGTGCCGTGCCGCGGTGGCGGCGATGCGACGTTGCCTGCCCACCGGCACCCGATAGTGCACTCCCCCATTGGCGGTTGCCCTGGCCAGCTCGGCGAGGGAGCCCAGATCGTGCTCGGCCATTGCATGGAACACAGGCAGGCAGACCCCCTCCTGCAACCCGCAGTGCGCGGTGACGGTGTGCACCACCCGGTTCACCCAGGGCACGCGGCCCTCAGCGTTGTCGACCCCAGCGCCATCAGAGGCGGTACTGTCCACGCCGGTGAGACCGGCCAGCCGCAGGGTGGCGCGTTCCACGCTGACCGTGGTGTGCCGCCGCGCCAGCTCGACGATGGGTGCCGCCGCACTGGTGGCGAGGGCCCGGGCGCGCACCACCGTCGCGGGGTTCAGCCCCAGCCGGCTCACTCCAGTGCGCCTTCCTGCTCGAAGACGACCTGGCCCCGGTGCACGGTGCGCAGACAGGCAGGAGTGTCGCCGCCGGGAAGATCAGCCCCCGGAAGATTCCCGTTTGCCCAGATCGCATAGGATGCAGGAGCTCCGGGAGTAAGTGTGCCTGCCATCCGATCATCGGTGGCCGCCGCTCGGTACCCCCCGTAGGTGTGTGCCGCGAGCGCCTCGATGGCATTGATCTCCGAGCCGGGACTGTGATGTCTGGCTGCCGCGCGCACGGTGCCCCAGGGGTCCAGCGGGGTGACCGGAGCATCGGATCCGAACGCCAGTCCTACCCCCAGCGCCGCGAGCAGGGCGTAGGGATTCATTTCGGCGGCCCGGGACGCCCCCAACCGCAGCGCGTACATCCCTTCCTGCCCGCCCCAGGCCGCGTCGAAGGCAGGCTGCACGCTGGCCACCACACCCCAGCCCGCCAGCTGCCGGGCCTGAGCCGTATTCACCATCTCCAGGTGCTCGATGCGGTGCCTGCACCGGCGCAGCGCCGCAGTGCCAACTGCTACCTCCGCAGTGGTGAAGCCGGCTATCACCGCGTCGGTCGCGGCGTCGCCGATGACATGGAACCCGGCCTGAATACCGATCTCGGTACAGGCGCTGACGTGCGCGGCGATCTGCTCGGCGGTCAGGTAGGCCACCCCGCAGGTGTCAGGTGCATCGGCATAGGGCGCGCGCAGTGCTGCGGTTCGTGAGCCGAGCGCTCCGTCACAGAACAGATCACCGGCCAGTCCGTGTGCCCCGGTGGCCGCGAGCAGCTCCCTGGCCTGTCCGGGGGTACCGACCGCCTGGCCCCAGTAGCCGATCACCTCGACGCCGTGGCCAGTAGCCAGTAGGTCGGCGAGGTCGTCGCTTCCGGAGATGTCCGGACCTGCGCACTCGTGTACGACGGCAATCCCCTTGCTGGCGGCCTGAGCCAGGAAGCCGCGTTGGGCGTCGCGGCGCTGGCCGGGAGTGATCGACTCCCGGGCGGCCCCTCGGACGTGGTGGTGCGCCTCGCTGGTCAGTGGGGCATCAGCGGCCCAGCCGGGTGCGCCGGGCGCCTCCGGGGCCCGCTCCAGCAGGGCCGAGGACACCACGGCACTGTGCCCGTCAACCCGGCACAGGTACACCGGTGCACCGCCAGCGGCCCGATCCAATTCGGCACGGGTCGGCGGGCGGCGCTGCGGCCACCCCGTTTCATCCCATCCCTGACCCCACAGCACAACCCCGGGTTGCGCGCTGCGAGCGACGGCATCGAGGCACTCGAGCAACGAGGTGCAGCCGGTCAGGTCCAGTCCGGTGGCGAGCAGGCCAGCGGCAGTGGCGTGCACATGGGCGTCCACGAAAGCCGGGGTCACCAGCCTGCCGCGCAGCTCCAGTACCTCGGTGGCGTCCCCGAAGCAGTCCCGTCCGGTGCTGTCGTCCCCGGTCCAGACCACCATCCCGTCGGCGACGGCCATGGCGGTAGCTCCCGCAACCGATGGGAAGCGTCCGTTCAGCAGCAATGTGGTGCTCACATGTCTCCCCGGCGCGACTCGAGTAGCGCGCGCAGTCCGGGTTCTTCCCGGGTCAGCCGCAACGCCAGTTCCGCATGCCCGGGAGCGTAGCCGTTGCCGATCAGCATCTCGACGTCCGCGACGAGTCCTTCCGCGCCGAGCGCGACCGCGGCGAACGACGTGGCCATGGAGAAGAACACCACAGTGCCGCCGTCTGCGGTCGCCATGATCGCTCCGTGCTCACAACCACCCACGTCGACGCAGACAACCGTGACGTCCACCTGCGGGCGGACCACTGAGGCGACCGCCACGGGATCGCGGGCGTCGGCGATGACGACCTCATCGGCCAGCTGAGCGGCTCGTACCGTGCTGGCCTGTCCCTCGTCCGGGACCAGCGCGACCAGCCGCGCCGCCCCCGCCCGGCGAGCCGCGACCAGCGACAGTGCCCCCGATTTCCCCGCTGCGCCCAGCACGCACACCGAGGTACCGGAACGTCGGCGGCGCACCACCCGATCGGTCAGTGCGGCGGCACCGCACACATCGAGCACCGACAGCGCCAGGCTCTCGGGCAGATCGGCAGGCAGTGGGGTGGCGATCGAGCGGGCGAAGAGCACTGCGGTGCCGGTGCACGGAACCTGCGCACCGCACCCATCCCAGCGACGCAGCCCGTCGGTGATCCGCAGGGGGGTGAGGGTCAGCGAGACCAGACTGGCCGCCCGCTGCCCGACCTGTAAGCCAAGCGGCGAGGCCGGTCCTACCTCGCGGACCGCGCCCAGCAGCATCCCTCCCGAGCCGGTGACCGGGTTCTGCATCTTGCCGCGCTCCGCGATGATCGCGAGCACCGCGGCGCGGACCGCATCACCGGTGCCGTGC
Source organism: Pseudonocardiaceae bacterium (assembly GCA_050700355.1). Classification (GTDB taxonomy): domain Bacteria; phylum Actinomycetota; class Actinomycetes; order Mycobacteriales; family Pseudonocardiaceae. Next base: position 9,680 of record JBOHHE010000285.1, on the reverse strand, counting down.
TGCTCGCGCAACTGCCGCAACGAGGCCGCGTCGAGATTGAGCCGTTCGACGTCGAGCACCACCTCATCGGGCCACGGCTGCGGGTCGGGGTTCAGCCGCCAGGCCTGCTGCGGCAGCATCCCGATCGGCTCGCGTACCCGGTGCAGCCCCCAGGGTGAGGAGATTGTGACCACGACCTCCTGCATACGCCACCTGAGCCCTACCTGGATCGGATCACGCCCCGACGCGTGAAGCGGTACAGCTCCCGATAGCCGACGTACCCGAGGACGGTCAGCAAACTCAGCCCACCTTGCAAGTGCGCGAAGTAGTCGACGAAGGGCACCATCAGCGCCCCTGTCCACACCATCGGGTGAGCCTCGGGCTCACGGCGTGGCCGGGGGGATCGGGCAAGCGAGTCACGCCGGGGCGCTGACCTCCGCCTCCACAGCATCCACCCCCACGGCTTTGCGATCGACAGCCAGGTCGCAAACACCATGGCGACGATCAGGGCGGCCCCCCAGTAGACGGAGCGCCCCACCGGCCCCACGCCACCGGTCTCGCTGGCTTGCACGCCCTGCTCCAGCCAGGAACCGAGGTGCCAGATCCCCAGATAGAGCCCGCCGATGGTGATCCCGAACTTGACCACCACCCAGGTGAACCGGAAGAAACCCCATGAGGTCAGGGCGGAGAGCATCAGCCCGGTGTACGCCGACCCGGCGGCGGCCTGTTGAAGGATCGCGTGGTCGACGAACTCCGTCATGGTCAGTGCCGCTCGGCGCGTCTGCGGATCGGTCGTAGTGATCCCATGCGTGATCAATGTGATCTGGGCCAGCGCCATCGTCAGCCATCCCACCGAAGTAAGGACGTGCAGTGCCACCAGTAGCTGGCGTGGTCGTTTGGGGCTCACAACTGCCGATCGTGCAGTGCGCCCCGTGTGGCTACCTCCGGGCGATCCCTCTGCGGACCCCGGTCCGCACCCTGAGCTGGATGTGGTGGGGCCGGGCCGATTCGGGGATCCAGCCCGGACTCACCACAACGTCCGACCGGACGAGATGTGGCGAGCCACCCGCCTTCTATCGCTGATGGAGTGGAGGCTCGGCAAAACCCCTCGCCGCCGGCCGGAACGCGATACACCGTCGAACCGCGCAGCACGAACGCTAACTATAACTATAGTGGTTGTCAATACTAGTTCATTACACCGTGTCGACGAGGATTGCCGGTCCATCTGTCGTTACCCTGCGACAACGATCGGGGTGGCAACCAGGGGAAGGAGTACCCCATGGCGAACCTGGGAGATCCCTCCGCTCTGCGTTGGCTGATCGGCGTCGAGTTGCACAACTACCGCAAGCGGGCGAGGCGGACGCTGGCCGCTGCAGCGAAAGAACTGGGGTGCACCGCCGGCATGGTCAGCCACTTCGAGAAGGGGTTGCACTTCCCCCAGCCGGCGCAGATAGACGGACTGCTGAGCTTCTACGGTGCACCCGCCTGGGATGTGGAACGGTTGTCGTCGCTGACTGGCCGGGCCGAGCAGAGCAGCTGGCTGGCCCGCTGGAACGACATCATCCCGGACTGGACGAAGACCTTCGTCGGACTGGAGGGGCTGGCCTCGCGCGAAATCACCTATATGCCACTTGTCCTGCACGCCCTGCTGCAGATCGAGGAGTACTCGATCGGTGCCACGGCGGGCAGTGCACGAGTCCGTCCCGACCAGGTGGAGCGATTGGTCAGCCTGCGCATGGAGCGTCAGCGTCGGCTGTACAGCGACGCCGATCCGCTGCGTCTCACGGCGGTGATCGAGGAGTCAGTACTGGACCGGCCGATCGGTGACGCGGCGACCATGCGCGCCCAGCTCGAACACTTGGTGGAGCTGTCCGCGCGGGACAACGTCGACATCCTGGTGCTGCCCACCGAGGTCGGTCGGCACGACAGCCTTGAGGGGAAATTCAGTGTGCTGCACTTCGAACAAGCGCAGTCCATCGGCTATATCGAGTACCCAGACGGCGCCATCTACGTACAGGACCAAGATCAGGTTGCGGCGTATACTCGGACCGCGGAGTCGCTGTGCTCCGTGGCGCTGCCGCAACGCGAGTCCCTCGAGGCCATCATCGTGCGGCTCGCCGCACTCACATGATCTCGGAGGACACCATGACTACCCGAGGGTGGCGCGCCGGATGGCGGACGTCGACCCGCAGCAACAACGGCACCGATTGCGTCGAGGTCTACTTCACGTCGTCCGGTGTGCAGGTCCGCGACAGCAAGGCCCACGGTGCTGGGCCGATCATTACCTTCACCCCCACTCAGTGGGCGGCCTTCATCACGGGCACCCGGGACGGTGAATTCGACCATGACACACAAGTGGCCACCCTGATCGGCTGAGAAACTCAACGCAGCTCGGGGCCGCGAACCTCTGGGCTGGGCCGGGGCGCTGACGACTCGTCGACGACCTCGCCCTCGATCACAGCGCCCGGTGCGAAGTGCCTGGGCGCGTCGCGTTCAGCGGAGCGCAGCATCCGGTGTCGGACCAGCGCCCGGGTCGGCGGCAGGAGCAACAGCAGACCTAGGACATCGGACACGAAGCCCGGCACCACGATGAACACCGCAGCCACCGCGATCAGCATCCCATCGATGAGTTCGCGATGCGGAGGCCGGCGGGTGCGCAGCGCTTCGTTGAACGCGACCAGAGTGCGAGTGCCCTCCCGCCGCAGTAGAACCGCGCCGATCAGTGAGGCGAGAATCAGCATCCCGACAGTGGCCAGTACTCCGATCGCCTTCCCTACCGCGATGAGCACCGTCAACTCGACCAAGCTGGCGACTAGCAGGATCAGCAGGACCGGCATGACGCGGGTGCTCCCTCGGATCGGCTGAAGAGCGCGCGGCGCCCTCCTACCCGGAGAACGTGTGGCGGGCTCGGCAAGTGCCCTCAGCACGCCGAGCCGGTGTGCTGGCATAAAAATCTTCGCAAATTTGGATCTTTTGGAGTAAAGAATCATTACCCACTCAGCTTAAGCAGGATAAAATCCCGCTTAGGAGGCGCTGAGATGACCGATAAGTCTGCGCTGTCGTCACCCTCAAGTGGGGTCGGTCCGGATGCCTTCAGCTACCCCGGAGGATCGCTGAAGGTAGCTGATGACCAGCCCTATCGCTACGAACGTCGCGAGCTCGTGGAGCCGGACTGGCGGCGCTTTCCCGGCTGGGCCGGCGTCACGGCGACCCAGTGGCGCGACGCCCAGTGGCAGCGGGTGCACTGCGTGCGCACTGTCCGCCAGCTGCGTGATGTCCTGGGTGGCCGGGTCGGCGATCGGTTCTACGCCGACCTGGCCACTGATCAGGCCGAGATGGCCACCATGTCCATGCTGCTGCCCCCGCAGATGATCAATACCATGGCCCCGAACAGCGCCGCTGACGACAGTGACGTCACCGACGCCCTCTACGCCGATCCGGTACGCCGCTACATGCTGCCGCTGCGATCTGAGCGAGACTCGCTATGGCCGAGCCACCCCCGCTCCAGCCGGGATTCGCTGCACGAGGCCGAGATGTGGGTCGTCGAGGGCCTGACCCACCGTTATCCGACCAAAGTGCTTGCCGAGCTGCTATCCACCTGTCCCCAGTATTGCGGGCACTGCACTCGGATGGACCTGGTGGGCAACTCCACCGCCCAGGTGAGCAAGCTAGCGCTGTCCCTAGCTCCCGCCGACCGGCAGGATCGGATGATCGAATACCTGCGCCGCACGCCGAGAGTGCGGGACGTAGTGGTCTCCGGAGGCGATGTCGCCAACGTGCCCTGGCACCGGCTGGAGGCGTTTCTGAACCGGCTATTGGACCTGGAAACCGTGCGCGACATCCGATTGGCGACCAAGGCGCTCGCCGGTCTTCCCCAACACTGGCTGCAACCGCAGGTGGTCGCGGGTCTGGAGCGAGTCGCTCGCACGGCCCGACGCCGTGGTGTGAACCTGGCCATCCACACCCACATCAACCACGCGCAGTCAGTGACCCCGCTGGTTGCCGAGGCGGCTCGCATGGCCTTGGACGCAGGCGTGCGTGATGTGCGCAACCAGGGCGTGCTGCTGCGTGGAGTCAATACCGCTCCACAGGCGTTGCTGGACCTCTGTTTCGCCTTGCAGGACGAGGCCGGTGTGCTTCCTTACTATTTCTACCTCTGCGACATGATCCCTCACGCCGAGCACTGGCGGATCGCGGTGTGGCAGGCGCAGGCGCTGCAGGAGGCCATCTTGGGCTGGCTTCCCGGCTATGCCACCCCCCGGATCGTCTGCGACGTTCCCTACGTCGGCAAACGCTGGGTACACCAGGCCACGGACTACGACCGGGAGCGTGGGATCACCCTCTGGAGCAAGAATTATCGCACCGGCATCGAGAGTGAGGACAGCGATCTGCGACGGTGCTATCCCTACTACGACCCGATCGCCACGTTGCCCACTGCGGGTCGGGTCTGGTGGAGTGAGCAGGTGGCTGCCTGACAGTGTCGGCCCTACCGGGTGGGCACGGAGGGTCAGTGCGGGCACCCGGTGCGACTGATCGTCGAATCGAGGTAATCCGATCAGCCCCTGCACTTGCCCTTTAGATCATCGCCCCCCTATGGTTGTGACGCCAGCCACACGACTCTAAGTAATGCCATCCTAACTAATGACGGTCGGGAGGTGTGAGCATGTCCAACACACCAGCCAGTACTGTCACAGCCGAAGAAATTTTCGAGCGGCGCGTAGCGCCCTTGGACTATCTCGTTGAGGATGCCGGCACGATCGCTGTGGCGTGCCACGCCATGGCCGCTCGCTTCCACAGCGGCGGCACTCTCGTGGTCTTCGGCAACGGGGCGGCCAGCACCGATGCCCAGCATGTCGCCGTCGAGTTCGTCCACCCGGTGATCGTCGGCAAGCGTGCGTTGCCGGCCATTTCGCTGACCGCCGACGTGGCAACGGTGACCGGTATCGCCGGTGCGGAGGGCTTCGACGAGATCTTCGCTCACCAGCTGCGCCACCTCGCCACGAGTCAGGACATCGCGCTGGGAATCTCTCCCGACGGGAACTGCCCCAACGTGCTGCGCGGTCTGGCGACCGCGCGGGAGCTGGATCTGCTCACCATCGCCCTCGTCGGTGGGGATGGCGGGCGGATCGCGTCTGGGCAAGCCGCTGACCACATCGTGGTGGCACGCTCTGATGACCCCCGAGTGATCAAGGAAGTGCACGTGACGACATACCATGTGCTCTGGGAGTTGGTGCACGTCTTTTTCGATCATCCGGGTCTGTTGGCACCCGAGGTGATCTCGTGACCGTTCCGGAATGCCATGGTGAGGTGTGCATCACCTGCTCCGACGCGGCTGTTGCGGTCCGCATCGTCGCGCTGCTTCCTGATGAGCTGGCTGTCGTGGACACCGGCTCCGGACATGAGGAGGTGAGCATTGCGCTCGTGACAGCGGGGATCGGTGATGAGGTCCTCGTGCACGCCAAGGAAGCAATCGCCGTTCTGAGGCGGCCGGAATGAGTCACGGGACCAACAGCAACGGCCACACAGGATCAGCGACCCGGTCGGCTGAGCAGACGCAGTCTGCGGACCTCACCTCACTGTATCCATTCCTGTATTCAGGAGCCGGGGACCTCGAGGCCGTCCTGGCCGACGTGAAGCGTTCCACGGTGAACAAGATCCACCAGATCGTGGCGTTACGACGCGAAGTTCTTACCCGGGACCACCGGCGACTTGCGGCGTGCGCTTCGGCGATGGCGGCGGCGTTCGCTGCCGGCGGGCGGCTCTTCGCCATCGGTAACGGGGGAAGCTGCACCGATGCAGCGGACCTCGCAAGTCTGTTCCTCCACCCCGGGCCAGGACGACGGGCTTTGCCCGCCTTCGCCCTCACCGGGGACATCGCGGTGCTGACGGCGCTGTCGAACGACGTATCTTTCGATGTCGTCTTCGCTCGTCAGATCGCAGCGTTCGGGCGACGTGGTGACGTCGTCGTCGGGCTGTCCACCTCGGGCAACTCCACCAATCTCGTGCGCGCTTTCAGCGAGGCGGGCAGGCGTGGCCTGCTTACCGTCGGTGTGGCGGGGTACGAGGGCGGGGCGATGGCCGAACTGGGCAGCATCGACCATCTGTTCGTGGTGCCTGCTGATTCTGTACACCGGATTCAGGAGGCGCAGACCACTATTTACCACACATTGTGGGAGCTCACGATCGATGAGCTGACCAACGGAAGGCAAGATCCGGAACTAGAGAGCGACCGGAGGTCGCTCGTGGAGTAGGGGATCATGACACCGACTGCAGACGCCACCCCCACCACGGAAGAGGAAAGCCCGATCCATATTCTTTGGATCAACTGCGGCTTGTCCTGCGACGGAGACTCTGTCGCGCTCACCGCGGCGACCCAGCCCAGCATTGAGGAGATCGCGCTAGGAGCTCTACCTGGTCTGCCCAAGATTGCTGTGCACTGGCCGTTGATCGATTTCGAATGCGGTCCAGACCAGGGTGCTGACACCTTCATCGAGTGGTTCCACAAAGCAGACCGCGGCGAGCTGGAACCCTTCGTCCTCGTTTTAGAGGGTTCCATCCCGAACGAACAGATCAACGGCGACGGCTACTTCACCGGTTTCGGGTACAACCACGAGACCATGCAGCCGATCACGATCAACGAGTGGATCGACAAGCTGGCCCCCAAGGCTACGATCGTGCTGGCGGTCGGTACTTGTGCCACTTATGGCGGCATCCACGCCATGGCGGGCAACCCGACCGGAGCGATGGGTGTACCGGATTATCTGGGCTGGGACTGGAAGTCCAAGGCCGGTATCCCGATTGTCTGTGTGCCCGGTTGCCCGGTCCACCCGGACAACCTCTCCGAGACAATTCTCTATCTGCTCTACCAGGCCGCTGGTCTGGCACCGATGATTCCGTTGGACGACCAGCTGCGCCCGCAGTGGCTGTTCGGTGCAACCGTGCACGAGGGCTGCGACCGGGCGGGCTACTACGAGCAGGGTGAATTCGCCAAGACCTACGATTCACCGCAGTGTCTCGTCAAGCTCGGTTGCTGGGGTCCGGTTGTCAAATGCAACGTGCCCAAGCGTGGCTGGATCAACGGAGTGGGTGGCTGCCCGAACGTAGGTGGGATCTGCATCGGTTGCACGATGCCCGGTTTCCCGGACAAGTTCATGCCGTTTATGGACGCGCCGCCGGGTTCGCTGGTGTCGTCAGCCGCGAGCAAGACCTACGGCTCGGTCATCCGATCGCTGCGTAACATCACGATCAAGAAGGTCGACGCTGAGCCCAAGTGGCGTAAGAGGGGCCGCGAGCTCGCGACCGGCTACAAGCCCAATTGGTGATCCGGACTGCTGGAGAAAGGCATCTAAAGCTATGACAAGCACTGTACCGAAGCATGGCACCGTCGGCAGTCAGGACAGCCAGCTCACCGAGATGGTGTGGGACCCGGTAACCCGGATCGTCGGTAGCCTCGGCATCTACACGAAGATTGATTTTCCCAACGGCAGGGTGGCCGAGTGCCACAGTTCCTCCTCGGTGTTCCGCGGCTACTCGATCTTCATGAAGGGCAAGGATCCGCGCGACGCGCACTTCATCACCAGCCGTATCTGTGGTATTTGCGGAGACAATCACGCCACTTGCTCGGTGTACAACCAGAACATGGCCTATGGTGTGGCTCCGCCGCACCTCGGTGAGTGGGTCATCAACCTGGGTGAAGCCGCCGAATACATGTTCGACCACAATATCTTCCAGGAGAACCTGGTTGGGGTCGACTACTGCGAGAAGATGGTCGCCGAGACCAACCCCGGCGTCCTCGAGCAGGCCAACCGTACTCCGTGTCCGCAGGCTGCGGCCCATGGATACCAGTACATCGGCGACATCATGCGGGCGCTGAACCCGCTTTCGGGTGAATTCTACCGTGAGGCGCTGCAGGTCTCCCGCTACACGCGTGAGATGTTCTGTCTCATGGAGGGTCGCCACGTGCACCCCTCCACGCTTTACCCGGGCGGCACCGGCACCGTCGCTACACACCAGTTGTTCACCGACTACTACACCCGCCTGATGCGCTACGTGGAGTTCTGCAAGCGCATCGTCCCGTTGCACGACGACCTGTTCAACTTCTTCTACGAGGCCATGCCCGGCTACGAAGAGGTCGGCCGTCGCCGGGTATTGCTGGGTTGCTGGGGCGCCCTCAACGACCCGGAGTACTGCGACTTCAGCTACGCCAACATGACCAACTGGGGCCGCAAGATGTTCGTCACCCCGGGTGTGGTGGTGGACGGCAAGCTGGTCACCAATGACCTGGTCAAGATCAACCTTGGGCTGCGCATCCTGCTCGGCTCATCGTTCTACGAGGACTGGGACGGCCAGGAGATCTTCGTCGACAAGGACCCGCTGGGTAACCCCGTCGACCGGCGTCACCCCTGGAACCAGCACACCATCCCGCGGCCTGCTAAGCGTGATTTCGCGGGCGCTTACAGCTGGACGATGTCGCCTCGGTGGTTCGACGGCAAGGACCACCTCGCCCTGGACACCGGTGGTGGCCCGCTCGCCCGGTTGTGGCCGACGGCGCTGTCCGGACTGGTGGACACCGGCACCGTCAAGGCCACCGGCCACAGCGTGCAGATCAACCTGCCCAGGACGATGACCAAGCCAGAGGTCTCGTTCGAGTGGAAGATCCCGTATGACAAGGCAGGCAAGCCACTGTCCAACGCGATCGAACGGAACCGGGCACGGACCTACTTCCAGGCCTACTCCGCGGCGCTCGCACTGCACTTCATCGAGAAGGCTCTGACCGAAGTGCGTGCTGGCCGCACCAAGACCTGGGAGCCGTTCACGGTGCCCAAGGAAGCGATCAGCTGTGGGTGGACCGAAGCGGTCCGTGGCGTGTTGTCGCACCACATGGTGATTCAGGACGGGAAGATCGCTAACTACCACCCCTACCCGCCCACTCCGTGGAACGGCAGCGTCCGTGATGTGTACGGGACTCCGGGCCCCTACGAGGACGCGGTGCAGAACACACCGATCTTCGAGGAGAACCCGCCGGAGAACTTCAAGGGCATCGACATCATGCGCGCGGTGCGCAGCTTCGACCCCTGCCTACCCTGTGGTGTGCACATGTACCTGGGACAGGGCAAGGAGCTGCAGCGACTCCACACGCCGCACGCCTTCAGCACGACTGGCGGCTGAGTCGTGCCTGATAGCAACACATTGGATCTCCAGGAGGTCGGGTCGAAGGTCGAGGCGCTGCTCGCTGAGCTCGCCGCGGCCTCCGACCCGGCCACCGCCCGGCGCGCCGAGGAACTGGTCGCCCTGCTCGTCGAGTTCTACGGGGCGGGCCTAGCCCGCATCGTGGCCATTCTCGGCGAGCAGGGCCTCGGCGAGCAGGCCATGGCTCCTTTGCTCTCCGACGGCTTGGTCACCAGCCTTCTTGTGCTGCATGACCTGCATCCGCAGAGCACCGAGGAGCGCGTCCTAGCCGCCCTGGAGCGGGTTCGCCCCTATCTCGGCTCGCACGCGGGCGACGTCGAGTACCTGGGATTGGATCCCGATGGGACGGTACGGCTACGGCTGGCGGGCAGCTGTGATGGTTGCCCGTCCTCCGCGATCACGGTCAAGCTGGCCATTGAGCGGGGCATCCAGGACGTCGCCCCCGAGGTGACCAAGGTAGATGTAGAAGGGATGACGCCCGACCCAGTAGCCGTAACCGCAGAAGGGCACAC
>JBOHHE010000284.1:0-6114 GCA_050700355.1 Pseudonocardiaceae bacterium | reverse complement strand
GCAGGACCCCGACACCGCGCTACACCGGTCGATGCCGTGCGCCGCCATGGAGCACCTGAAGATCGAACACATCCTGCCCCCTTGGCGGATCGGGAGCCTGGTGGCCGACCTGGTGGCGCGGGAACCTCCGGTGGCGCCGGAGCCTGCGGTGGCGAAACAGGCCGTAGCTGAGCTACTCGCTGCGGAGACCGCCATCGCCGAGCTCGCCGCCGTCACCGCAGACCAGCTGAACGGTCGTCCGACCGGATTGAGCTGCCCGTCCTGTTCCGGCGCGATGGTGGAACTCGACGGTGCGCCCAGTCCGCGCTACCGGTGTCGGGTCGGCCATGCCTGGTCACCCGATAGCCTGCTCGCCGCGCAAGGCGACGCGGTGGATGGTGCCTTGTGGACGGCGCTGCGCGCTCTGGAGGAACAAGGGTCGCTGAGTAGACAGTTAGCGACGCTCAGTGGTCCGAGGGGCAGCCCAGAGATCGTTGACCGACACTCGGCCCGCGCCGACCACGCCGAATGGGCCGCGGTACAGATCCGGCGCCTACTCAGAGAGAGCGGGTACGAGAGTGATCCCGCCTGATCCAGGCAACACCACCGACGTCGTATCCGCCCGGAGGCGTGTAGTGACCGATCCTGATTTCGAGGCCCTCCTGGTTCATCTCAAGGAAGCCCGAGGATTTGACTTCACCGGCTACAAACGCTCCAGCCTGATGCGCCGAGTCGATCGGCGTATGGCACAGGTCGGTTTTTCCGATTACAGCGAATATCTGGACCACCTCCAGGTGAAGACAGATGAATTCACTGAACTCTTCAATACGATTCTGATCAACGTCACGAGTTTCTTGCGCGACGCCGATGCCTGGGGTGTGCTGCGTACCGAGGTGATCCCTCGGATGCTTGAGGCCAAGCCGTCCGGGCAGTCCATTCGGGTGTGGAGCGCAGGCTGTGCATCCGGTGAGGAGGCATACAGTATCGCGATCCTGCTCACCGAAGCGCTGGGATCCGAGCAGCTGCGGGAACGGGTCAAGATCTACGCTACCGACGTTGACGAGGAAAGTCTCACCCAGGCCCGGCAAGCCAGCTACAGCGCGCAGGAAGTGCGCGGCATCCCCGCGGACCTGCTCGGTCGGTACTTCGAGATCTCGGGGGGTCGGTACCTGTTCCGTAAGGACCTGCGACGTGGGGTGATTTTCGGCCGCAACGACCTGGTGCAGGACGCCCCGATATCCCGGGTCGACCTGTTGGTATGTCGTAACACCCTGATGTACTTCAACGCCGAGACCCAGTCCCGGGTACTGGCCCGATTCCATTTCGCACTCGGTGAATACGGCGTACTCTTCCTCGGTAAGGCCGAGATGTTGCTCAGCCACACGAACATATTCCAACCTATCGACCTCAAGCGCAGGATCTTTCGGAAAGTGGCGCGGGGATCGTTGTCCGATGGGGTGCCCTTGCCCGAACTCCCAAACCCTGTCCACTCCACTTCTCTGAGCGGGCTGGATCTGCTGCGCAGCGAGGCACTGCTGGCCAGCCCGGTCGGGCAGATCGTCGTGACGGCGGACGGGCTGGTCGTGCTGACCAACCGGCAGGCCGACGTGATGTTCGGCATCTCCGCCCGTGACATCGGCAGGCCCTTCCGCGACCTTGAGCTTTCCTACCGGCCGGTGGAGTTGCGGCGCTTCATCGAGCAGGCTCAGGTGGAGCGCCGGATGATACGAGTGGCGGACGTCGAGTATTCCCTCGGTGATCGCGACCCTATACATCTGGAGGTGCACATCACTCCGCTGGTGCACCGGGATTCGAGCCTGCTCGGTGTTACGCTGATCTTCCATGATATCTCCGAGTCGCGCCGGCTTCAGGACGAGCTGCAGCACGCCAATCGGCAACTGGAGGCCGCTTACGAAGAGCTGCAGTCCACCAACGAGGAACTCGAAACCACCAATGAGGAACTGCAATCGACGGTGGAGGAGCTGGAGACCACCAACGAAGAGCTCCAGTCCACCAACGAGGAACTGGAAACGATGAACGAGGAGTTGCAGTCCACGAACGATGAGTTGCAGACCATCAATGACGAACTCCGAGACCGTACCACGGACCTCAACGTGGCCAACGATTTCCTGGAATCGATTCTCACCAGCTTGCATGCAGGTGTCACGGTGATCAGCCACGACATGACGATCCAGGTGTGGAATCGGCGGGCCGAGGATCTGTGGGGGCTGCGTCAGGACGAGGCGGTCGGCAGGGATTTCCTCAACCTCGATATCGGCCTGCCCACAGATCAACTGTGCCCCATCATTCGGCAGACGCTCGGCGGCGACGACGGGCCGCACGAACTGCAGGTCGATGCGGTCAACCGGCGGGGCCGCGCGGTCACCGTGCGGGTGCTGTGCACGGCACTGAACAATCTGCGCCTCGGTGCCAAGGGCGCGCTCCTGGTCATCGAGCAGGAGTCGGACGGCTATTTGCTGACCGCGGTGGAAGGGGCCGGCTCCGCGGAATCCGAATCGCCGGCGAATCGGTGAGCACCGCGCTGATCGGCCAGTCGACGGGCTGTCAGTGCTCGTTCATCGGCTGCTGTCGCCCGTAGCCGCGCCGCATCCGCTTCGGAGCGGTGGAACTATCACACCACCAAGAATGACCCTGTGGCCGCCGGTAAGTGAAGGCCTGATCAGGTTACTGTGCGGTATTGTCGGCGGAGCGGGGCGCTGCTGGGGTGGGCGGCTTGCGGTGGCCGAAACGTTCGTGTGCGGCCTGCTTGCTGACGTGCAAGATGGCGGCGATCTCGGACCATGAGGCGCCCTGTTCCCGGCAGACCGCCACCACCTCCGCGATGCGTTTTGACACCACCACCTCCAAGGCGTTGAGCCCGCCGAGCACATGCAGCTCGCGGACCCGGCGGTTGGCCGGAGCCTCCGCTACGACGTCCAGCTCGAAACGTCGTACCGCGTCGGTTGGTGAACGCCCCACAACGAGAAACGATACTCGCTGCACGCTCGACCGCATCGGCTGTCAGGGACCCTTGACAGAAGGTTTCCTAGATCGGTGGACCGCCGTACCGTGCTCGATGGCGTCAGCAGACGCCGAGCAGGCTCCGCGTCGGAGGTTTCCGATGGGAGTCAGGGGGGTGGCCGCCAGCCGGGTGACAGGGAGGCGGGGGGTACCCGGCTGGCGGCTCCGGGCTTGACCAATGCCTATGCTGCACCCGCGCATCTCACCGGTACGCTGGATCATCCGGCGCAGCGGGAACTTGCAGGGAGGATGGCAGCACGTGGAGTTCGAGCTCGAGCGGGACGCGTTCGCCGACGCTGTGGCGTGGACGGCTCGTGGACTGCCGTCGCGGCCGGTTGTCCCGGTCACCGCGGGTCTGGTGCTTGAAGTGCGGGACGGCATGATGATCGTCTCGGGCTTCGATTTCGAGGTGCTCAATCGTATTGAGGTACCTGTCACCGACAAGTCCTCCGGACGGGTTCTGGTGTCCGGCCGGTTGCTGTCCGAGATCGCCCGTGCGCTGCCTCCCAAGGACGTCCGGGTTGCGATCGAGGGCAACCGACTGTCGGTGCGCTGCGGTGCGGCCCGGTTCAATCTGCCGCTGATGCAGATCGAGGACTATCCTGCGGTGCCCGAGCTACCCGCCACCTCCGGAACCGTGCGGGGCGACGTTTTCGCCACCGCCGTCTCCCAGGTGGCCGGGGCAGCCAGCCGGGACGAGACGCTGCCGATACTCACCGGGGTGCGCATGGAGATCGGTCCCGACCGGCTCACCTTCGCCGCGACCGATCGGTACCGCCTGGCCGAGCGGTACGTGCCGTGGACACCGTCCGGCACCGTTCCGTCCGGGGCGGTGATCGTCCCGGCGAAGACACTCGCCGAAGCCGCGAAGTCGCTCGGCTCGGCCAGTGAGGTGGTGCTGTCGATGGGCGATAGCACTGATACCGGGTTCCTCGGGTTCTCTGCGGCGGGCCGGCAGACGCTGACCCGGTTGCTGGACGGTGAGTTCGTCAAGTTCGCTTCGCTCTGGCCCACCGAAGTGACCACTACCGCCCAGGTGAACGTCGGGTCGTTCGTCGAGGCACTCAAGCGGGTGTCGCTGGTCGCTCAGCGGTTCGCCCCGATTCGGCTGGCCTTCTCCGAGGGCACCGTAGCGCTGTCCGCCGAGGCCGAGGATGAGTCCAGCGCCGACGAGGAGCTCGAGATCGAGGTGACCGGCGAGCCGCTGACCATCGGATTTAACGCGGGCTACCTGCTCGACGGGCTCAGCGCGCTGACCACTCCGCAGGCGATCCTGTCATTCACCACCTCGGCCCGCCCCACCGTCATCACTCCGGTGATGGGCCTGGAAGGCGACAAGCCCGACGCCGAAGCCCCCGACGACGGCAACGCCTCCTACCGCTACCTCGTCATGTCCATGCGCCTGCGCGGCTAGCCGATAGAACCCGACGTTTCCAGACCGGGTTGTAGACCCGATCCACGGACGGCACGGGTGCGACGAAACGGACCGGTCTCGTCATCGGGCGGTGAGGTGGGCTGTGCGGGTGCGCAGTGCCGCGTGGGCGGCTGCGGGGTCGACCCGGGTTGGGGCGCCATCGCTGAGGACTTGTTCGCCGGCCACCCATACGTCGCGCACGGCGCGGGCGCCTGCCCCCCAGACCAGGTTGGCCAGCAGTTGGCCGTCCGGAACGTCCAGCCCCACGGCGAAGGCCGGGTGGTCGGCTCCGATGTGCACCAGATCGGCCCACGCTCCGGAACGCAAGGTGCCGATGTCGTCACGGCCGATCGCGGTCGCGCCGCCGCGGGTGGCCAGCAGCAGCGCTTGGGCGGCGGTCAGTGCGGCGGCGTCACCACTGGTCAGCCGGGCCAGCCGGGCGGCCAGCTTCATGTCGTCCCAGAGATCCAGATCATCGTGCGAGGCGGGACCGTCGGTGCCCAGCCCGACGGCGATCCCGGCAGCTCGCAGGTCGAGCAACCGGGCGATGCCGCTGGCCAGTTTGCTGTTGGAGCCGGGGCAGTGCGCGACCCCGGTCCCGTGGCGGGCCAGCACCGCGATGTCGGCGTCGGACAGGTGTATCGCGTGCGCGGCCAGCACCCGCGCGTTGTGGCCGGAACCGTCGTCGTCGAGCACACCAAGCTGTTCCAGCAGCAGGGGTACCGAGCCGTATCGCTTCCGGATCGCGGTGTCCTCACCGGTGGCCTCGGCGACGTGGATGTGCAGGAGCGCGCCGCGCTCGCGAGCCGCCGCGCCTGCCGCGGCCAGTGCCTCGGGGGGCAGCGTGTTGGCGGCGTGCGGGCCGTAGCCCAGTTCGATGCGTTCCCCGGGGCCGAAGCGCAGGCCGTCGGCGTCGATCCAACGGCTGATGCCGTCGAGCATTTCTTCCCAGGTGCCCAGCCGGTCCCAGCCAGGGGCGGCGATGATGCCCGGGGTCACCACCGCCCGGCTGCCCGCGGTGAGTACCGCGTCGACCACCGCGTGGTTGAAGAAGTACATCTCGACGCTGGTGGTGATCCCGGCGCTGAGCATCTCGCAGGCGCCCACCAGCATCGCGGCCCGGACATCGTCGGCGTCCAGCCGCGCCTCGGCCGGCCACATGACCTCGGTGAGCCAGCGCATCAGCGGCAGATCCCCGCCCAGCCCGCGTAACGCCGTCATTCCGGTGTGCGCATGGGCGTTGACCAGCCCGGGCAGCAGGATGCCGGGAAGCGTGCGGACCGGCCCGGCTGGTGGTGGCGCCGTGCCGCGCGGCCCGAGGTGGGTTATCCGACCGGCTTCGTCGACGTCCACCACAGCGTCGCGCAGCACGGTGCACCGCTCGTCGCAGGGCAGTACCACCGGCGCGGCGAGACGCATCATGGCGTCGGCCCGGTGCTGTTGTGTCGCAACAACGCCGAGAGCGGCCGCAGCGGAGCCAGCCAGGCGCCCTCCGGGGGCAGGGTCTCCAGGGTGATCCGTGGCAGTGGCTGCAGGAACAGCTCCGGAATGTCCTCCAGGTCCTCGAACTCCAGGATTCCGGAGTTGACCGCGAACGAGGCGTGCTCCCGGAAACCGAGCACGGTGACCTGGACACCGTCGGCCACCAGGTCTTCCAGCGGCTCCCGGAAGGCCCGACTGTCCCCGGACGCCACCAGCAG
>JBOHHE010000283.1:0-6525 GCA_050700355.1 Pseudonocardiaceae bacterium | reverse complement strand
GTTGAGGGTTATAACACTCAACGCCACTCACGGGGCGCGCAGCGCCAAAAGCGCGTCCGGATTACGTAGTGCGCCCGGGTTGACAACCGTCGCGGGATCGGCGCCCGCCAGGATCTTCTTGACGGGCACTTCGCATTTCTTGCCGTTGAGGGTGCGGGGTACCTCGTCGATGACGAGGAAGCGGTCGGGCACGTGCCGGGGGGAGAGCTGGGCTCGCAAGGCGGCGCGTAGTTGCGGTTCCACGTCGGGCAGCGATGAGCCGGGGGACAGGACCAGGAAGCAGAGCAGCTCGCCATCATCGGCGGTTCCGGAGGTGTCGATGACCAGTGAGTCGAGCACTTCGTCGAGGGCCTCGACCACGGCGTAGAACTCGGCGGTGCCCATCCGCACCCCGCCCCGATTCAACGTCGCGTCGGAGCGACCGTAGATCACGCAGGAGCCACGGGGGGTGATCCGGATCCAGTCCCCGTGGCGCCACTGACCGGGGTACATGTCGAAGTACGCCTCGCGCAACCGCGCGCCGTCCGGGTCGTTCCAGAAGAACAGCGGCATCGACGGCATCGGCTGGGTGATCACCAGCTCACCCACCTCGTCGTGCAGTTCGGCGCCCGCCTCGTCCAGGGCGACCACGGCGGCGCCCAGCGCGCGGCAGGAGATCTCGCCCTCCCAGACCGGAACGTCCGGCGCGGCGCAGACAAAGGCGGTGCACAGGTCGGTGCCGCCGGACACCGAGCAGATCTGCACCTCAGGGCTCACCTTCTCAGCGATCCACCGGAACCCCTCAGGAGACAGCGGCGCTCCCGTCGAGCCGATCGCCCGCAGAGCGAGGTTCTGATCCTGGCCCGGATGCAGGCCGGCTTTGAGACAGGACTGGATGAAGGGCGCGGACGTGCCGAAGTAGCTGACGCGCTCCTGCTCGGCCAGCCGCCACAGCGCGCTGAGATCCGGATGCGCCGGGCTGCCGTCGTAGAGCACGATCGTCGCGCCGACCAGCAGGCCGCCGACCAGGTAATTCCACATCATCCAGCCGGTGGTAGTGAACCAGAAGAACCGATCACCCGGCCCGAGATCGGACTGCAACGCCAGCATCTTCAGGTGCTCCACCACAATCCCGCCGTGGCCCTGCACGATGGCCTTGGGCGTCCCGGTGGTGCCCGAGGAGTAGAGCACCCACAGCGGGTGGCCGAAGTCCACGGCCTCGAACGTCAACTCCGCGCCCGCGTGCTCGGCGAGCAGGTCCCGCCACCGCGTCGACGTCACGACCGGGAGCTGCCTCCGCAGGGCATCCACTGTCGAGCGGATGTCGTAGGACTTGCCGCCGTAAACGTAGCCGTCCACCGTGAGCAGCACGGTGGACTCGATCTGGAGAAACCGGTCGGCGACGGCGCGCGCCCCGAAGTCCGGCGAGCAGGATGACCAGATCGCCCCCAGGCTCGCCGTCGCCAGGAAGGCCACCAGGGTGTCCGGCGAGTTCGGCACCAGCGCGGCCACCCGGTCCCCGCAGCGAACCCCCAGCGCCACCAGTGCCGAGCGGGCCGCGGCCACCCGCTGGCGCAACTCGCCGTAGCTGCACTGCTCCCGATGACCGTCCTCGCGGCGATAGATCATCGCCAGGTCGCTGTCACTCTTTCCTGACCCGGCCAGCAGGGCGTGCTCGGCGTAGTTCAACGTCGCCCCGGGAAACCACTGCGGTATCCCGGGGTCGGCCGGCATCGCGGGGTACCCCAGCACCCGGTGCGGCTTCACACCAAACCGGACGCCCGCGAACTGGGCGAATGCTCCCCAGAACCCCTCCAGGTCGGTCACCGACCAGCGCCACAGCGCCTCGTAGTCGGCGAGCTTCATCCCCCCGGTGTCGGCGAGCCACTCCCGAAACGCGCTGATCCGGGATCGGGCGACGGTGTCGGCGTCGGGTTGCCACAGCATCCGAGGCGAGCTCATACTCCGTTCCTAGCGCATCACAATTCAGCGCAGATGCGAGTCGAACCAGTTCAGCGTGCGAGTCCAGGCCTCGACGGTGGTGGCCTGATCGGCGCGTCGATCGGTGAAATGCACCAGGTCGGTCGCCACCTGGGCGGAGGAAACCGCGTGCTGGAGCTTGTGCACCTCATCGGGCGGCAGATCGTCGACACCGTAGACCCCCAACCACGGGCAACGCAGCTCGGGAGCCACCTCGACCAGCGCGGGAAGCGCCGGTGACACCGGCGCCATGACACCGATCCCGGCGACGGTCACCGCGGCGCCGACATCACGGCGGGTGGCGACAATGAGTGCCACGGTGCCGCCCAGACCGAAACCCACCAGGCCCGTCCGGTCCGCGGTCACCCCGCGCGCCTCGAGCCAGCGCAGCGCGGTGTCGGTGTCGGTGAGCACCGCAGCGGCGGACAACCCCGCGAGATGTCCGGCGGCGTCGTCGGGTAACTCCTCGGCCGTACTCCGGTGGTAGAGGTGTGGGATCACGGCCAGCCAACCCTCGCGGGCCAGCCCCTCGGCCAACTGCCGGACCGCGGCGGTCACGCCGCGGGTCTCGTGAAAGACGACGATGCCACCGAGGATCACCGATTCCGGTTCAGCGACGGTGAACCGGAATTCGCTACTCCGCGAGAGCGGGAGCTGCTGCGGGGAACTGCCTGTCATGGCCACACCCAACCACTCGACGCCACCCAACGTGCTACCACAAGGCATGCCGATTCACCCAAACGGCTCAGGTAGGCGCCGAGCAGGTGACCGAATGGTGGAAGTCGCGGGTGGTTAGGGTATGGAGTCCACCCAAGGAGCAGCACGACACCGCGAGGAGGGGCCGCGATGCCCGCGCGCATCAGAGCCGACCTTGAGTCGTTGCCCGTCTACGTCCCTGGTCGCAACCTCCCGGGAGCGATCAAGCTGGCCAGCAACGAGGTATCCGCGGACCCGTTGCCCAGCGTCGTCGCGGCGATCACCGCAGCTGCGGCCGGCATCAACCGCTACCCGGACAACGGCGTGACCGCGCTGCTGGAACGTCTCGCGGGCCGGTTGGACGTGCCGCAGGGGCAGCTCGCCGTCGGGGCGGGATCGGTGGCGCTGTGTCAGCAGCTGGTGACGGTCACCTGTGGCCCTGCGGACGAGGTGCTCTTCGCCTGGCGTTCATTCGAGGCATACCCGCTGCTCGCCCAGGGGCTGGGAGTGCGCCACCGCACGGTGCCACTGCGTCCGGACCACACCCACGACCTGCCCGCCATGCTCGACGCGATCACCCCGGCGACCCGGCTGGTGTTCGTCTGCAACCCGAACAATCCCACCGGCACGGCCGTGTCCCGGGCCGAGCTGGTCGCGTTCCTTGCCGCCGTGCCCGACGGAGTACTGGTCGCCCTGGACGAGGCGTATCACGAATTCGTCACCGATCCCGAGGTGCCCGACGGGATGGCCCTGCGCCGAGACAATCTGGGCCGGGACAACCTGGTGGTGCTGCGGACGTTCTCCAAGGCTTACGGGCTGGCGGGCCTGCGGATCGGGTACTGCGTGGCGCCCGAGTCCGTCGCCACCACGCTGCGCAAGGTGTACGTACCGTTCAGCGTCAACTCGCTGGCCCAAACCGCCGCGCTGGCCAGCCTCGACGTCGCCGATGAGCTACTCGCCCGCTGCCGGGCGATCGCCACCGAACGTGGCCGGGTCCGCGCCGAGTTGCTCGGGATGGGGTACGAGGTGCCGCAGTCGCAGGCCAACTTCGTCTGGCTGCCGCTGGGCGCGCGGACCGCCGCCTTCAACGACCACTGCCTGGAGCACAAGGTCGTGGTTCGCGCATTTCCTGGTGACGGTGCGCGGGTCACGGTGGGTGACCCCGACGAGAACGAGGCGTTCCTGGCCGCCGCGCGGAACTTCCCGTCCTGACCATCGCAGCTCGCCGCACAGCCCGACGCGGAGACACCACCCTGAGGCCTCGCCCATTGGTGCCATAATGGCACCGTGAAACGTGTGAATCTCCGCGAGGTGCCCGACGACGTCTACGAAGCGCTCGTGGGAGCCGCCGAGACGAACCGCCAGTCGTTGAATGCCTTCGTGGTGGACCGACTTTCCGAGGTCGCGCGGGTGCTCACGCTCGGCGAGTACCTGTCGTCCTACGAGCCGCCACATGGCACGGGAATCACTCTCGACGACGCCGTGGCCGCAGTCCGCGAGGCTCGGGAAGCATGGTGAGCATGGCAGTGGTGGACGCATCTGCTCTCGCTGTGTTCTACGCCGCCGACGAGCCGCGATGGCCGCGCGTCGCGGCCCGATTGTCCGCCGGAGACACCCTCTTCGCGCCTGCTCATCTTGACGTCGAGGTGGTGTCAGCCCTGCGTAACATGGCACGCGGCAATGCGGCGCTGACCCAGGCGGTACCGCAGGCCCTTCGCCATCTGGCCGGCTTTCCGATCCGGCGCATTCCACTGGCGCCCCTGCTGGACCGGATGTGGCAGTTACGCGACAACGTCACCGCCTATGACGCCGCCTATGTAACGCTCGCCGAACGTCTCGACTGCTCGTTGATCACCTGCGATGCCAAGATGACTGGTGCTCCAGGTGCCAAGTGCACCTTCGATCTGATCACCTGATCTTCAGCATTGCAGATCAGGGAGGTGGTCGGCCGCTAAGTCCGCCCGGGGCCGGGTTGGAGGTGGCTCTCCAGCCCGGCCTTCCTCATGTATGTACTGACCCAGTATACGGTGTACAGCTAGTAACTGCTGAGACTTTACCTCTCACCGCTACGCCGCAGAGGCGTTTTGAGGAATCTGCCAGCAAGGCAGGGGTCAGCTGGCTGCCATCCGCTGCCGGCAGGACGGGCAGTGCCCGGTTGGTGTCCTCGGTGAGGCTGCCGGGCAGTACCACAGCCCCGCGCAGTTCGACGTAACGCTCCGCACAGCGACCAGCGGCTACGAGGTGCCCGATTCGCAGGCCAACCTCGGCGACGTTTGGGCCGTCGCGATTTGGGGGATGCGGGAGTCAGATGTTCTCGCATGGAGGAGGCGGTATGAAGGCAGTGACCTGGCACGGCAAGCGCGACGTCCGCGTTGACACGGTGCCTGATCCGAAGATCAAGGATCCGACTGACGTGATCGTGCGCATCACCTCGACCGGAATTTGCGGGTCTGACCTGCACCTCTACGAGGTGATGGCCCCGTTCCTGGAAGAGGGCGACATTCTGGGTCACGAGCCGATGGGAGTGGTCGAGGAAGTCGGCAGCGATGTGACCAAGATCCGTGCCGGACAGCGGGTCGTGGTCCCGTTCAACATCTCCTGTGGCACCTGTTTCATGTGCGGGCAGGGGCTGCACTCACAGTGCGAGACGACCCAGGTGCGTGACCAGGGAATGGGGGCCGCACTTTTCGGCTACACCAAGCTCTACGGGCAGGTGCCGGGCGGGCAGGCCGAGTATCTGCGGGTTCCCTTCGGTAACACCCTCCCGATCCCGGTGCCTGATGGTCCACCTGATGAGCGTTTTGTTTACCTCTCCGATGTACTGCCCACCGCATGGCAGGCGGTGGAGTATGCCGGGATCCCGAAGGGCGGGAGCGTCGCTGTGCTCGGCCTGGGCCCCGTCGGGGACATGGCAGCACGCATCGCCCGCCAGCACGGTGCTGGGCAGGTGATCGGCGTCGACCTGGTGCCCGAACGCCTCGCCCGTGCTCGGCTTTTCGGTGTGGAGACGCTCGACATACGTGACCACGAGAAGGACCTTGGCGACGTCATCCGCGGGATGACCGCAGGTCGGGGGCCGGACGCGGTGATCGATGCCGTCGGCATGGAAGCGCATGGATCAACCAGTGCGAAGATCGCTCAGCAGGTGACCACCACCGTGCTCCCGAAGTCGCTGGCCGCCGCGCTGATGCAGCGGGCCAGCGTGGACCGGCTGAACGCGCTGTACCACGCGATCGACATCGTGCGCCGGGGTGGCACGATCTCGGTGGTCGGGGTGTACGGCGGGATGACCGATCCGCTGCCGCTGCTGACCATGTTCGATAAGCAGATCCAGCTGCGGATGGGCCAGGCGAACGTCAAGCGCTGGGTGGACGACATCATGCCTCTGCTCACCGATGGTGACCCACTCGGAGTGGAGGGCTTCGCAACCCACAAACTGCCGTTGCACCAGGCACCCGAAGGCTACGAAATGTTCCAGAAAAAACGAAACGGCGCCGTCAAGATCCTCCTGCAACCGTAACCGAGCACCGTATCCTCTTGCCCACAGCTTTGCTCCGTGCCCAGTGTGGCCCTGTTGAGTACACATTCAGTTGGTGTGCGTAGAGATGCCGTTTTGTGGCATGGCGTGATAACCGGTGGATTCATGATCTGTGATGGAGGGGTCTGCGGGTGGGGGCAGTGCTGCGGCGGGTGGCTCCGCGATGATCGAGAGAGCTCTGGGGGATCTTGGTGTGTGCTTGGAATGGTGATCGCTGTCTGTTGGTGCGGTGTGTGGGTTCTCAGGCCTGGGCAGGTGGTGGGTACCGTGCGGGGGCTGTCAGCCAGGGTTCGTGATCGTTGTTTGGGGAGAATGAACCGCGCTGTGCGCGG
>JBOHHE010000282.1:0-2283 GCA_050700355.1 Pseudonocardiaceae bacterium | reverse complement strand
CGTACCAGTGACCACCCTCGTCCTCGTAGGCCAGCACGAACCGATCTCGCAGCAGCTCGTTCCAGACCCCGTGGTCCTCGCCCACCTTGTCGCGGGACTCGTGCACCTGAGCCAGCAGCTCCCAGTCCGGTTTGCGCAACGGCACGGCCAAATCCGCGGCAGCGCGCCGCAGCCCACGCTGGGTGATCGCGCGACTGATCGGCAGCCCCGGCGTGCGGTCGAGAATCGACTGCAACATCACGAACAGCCCCCGGATGTGCCCACCCGAGTGGCGCAGCACGTCATCGAGCAGGTCCGGCTCGGCGAACACCACATCAAGGGTGACACCCGCCTTGTCAGCGCGCCTGCGCACGATCTCCCGCAGCACCTCCACACCCGCCGGGAACTCCGCCCCGTCCCGGGTGCTGACCGGAACCGCGGGCAGAGCCAGGATCTCGCTTCCATAGACGTCCAGCAGCCGGGCGTACGCGCGGCTGTACGCCAGCTCGATCGGGATGGTGTAGAGCACGTCGCACCTCAGCGCTCGCAGCGCTCCGGCGTGGTCGAGGAACAGGTTCTCGTGGTTGGTGTAATTGTCGATCGGCTTACGGGGTATGCGGTCGAGCTGGTCGACGATGATCGCGATATCGGCGTAGCCGCCGTTTTCCGGCCGCGCCAGCTCCGTCCGGGCCCTGGCCAGGATCTCGTTGTTGGTCAGGTCATAGATCGTGGGCAGCTGGCCTTGCAGCAGGGCGCGGAACTCCTGACGCGCGGTGGGGAAATCCTCGAAACGCAGGCTGATCTTCAGCGGGTCGAAACCAATTTCGGCGCCCTCGACCGTGACCCTTCCCCGTAGAAAGTCGCCAAGCTTACCCAGGCTCTTGCGGAAACTCTTCTCGGCGAAGGTGACGCCCGCCCGCTGGAGATCGGTCACCAGCTGGCGGACGATCTGAAAGACCAGATCCTCGGGCTGGACGTCATCAAGGTGCATCCAGCCCTCGGCGAACAGCATCGACACGAATACCCGGCGCCCGCCCACGCCGTCCTCAAGGCGCTGCCGTACCCGGTTCAGCTCGGTCGTCTTGCCTGCGCCACGGTGCCCGGTGAACAGCCGGGTGACCGGCCCAGGGCTGCGGGCGATCGAGTTCGCCAGGCGCAGCTTGACGTCGTCGGCGATGTCGAGCTGGTTCTGCCAGTCCACGTACAGGTCGGTCTCGTCCGCCGCCAGTGGGCGCAGCGGGTCGAACTGAGCCGAAAGCCTGGTCAGCGCGTCCACGGTCAGATCCTACTGAGACGTTGATCGAGCACCCGGGATCACTCCTGGTCGACCAGGACCAGCAGGGCGTCGCGAAGCTCGTCGGGCTGCACGCCCGCGGCCGTGATCAACTGCACGCCGATGCCCTCTCCCTCCCTGAGCAGGCCGAGCAGGATGTGCTCGGTGCCGATGTGGTCGTGACGCAGGTACAGCGACTCGCGCAGGGCCAGCTCGAGCGCCTTCTTGGCCGGGGGCGCGAAGGGAATGTGCCCGCTCAGCGCCTCGGAACCGGAACCGACCAGGTCCACGATCCCCGCCCGGGCGGCGTCCAGGGTGATCCCGGCTCCGGTCAACGCGCGCGCGGCGGGACCCCGACCCTCGGCGAGCAGCCCGAGCAGGAGATGCTCGGTACCGAGGTAGTCGTGACGCAGCTGTCGGGCCTCCTCCTGGGCCAGCACGACTGCCTGTCGCGCTCCAGGGGTGAACCGGCGGAACGGGCCCCAGGACTCCATGTGGTCCTTGAGCCTGCCCAGCAACGAGCGCATCGTGGAGTGCCGCTGCTGGGCGGCCTGCTTGGTGACGCCGAGCGCGGCGCCGATCTGGGACCACGGGCATTCGGCCGCGCGCGCTTCCTGGACGAAATGGTCGAGCAGCTGCTCACCGAGCTCCACGAGTTCCTGCTGCTGTCGTGCCGCGCTGATCAGCAGATCAAGCGGCTGGCCACTGCCCGCTCGGGAGCGGGTCTCTGCGATGAGTTCATCAAGAGTCATGCGTCAAGTATGACTTGACGCCCCGGTCGGCGTCAAGGAAGTCTTGACGATAGCGCTCAGCGGCGGGTCTCCACCCGGTGGAAGTTGAGGTAGGCCCGGGACGGTGTGGGACCGCCCTGACCCTGGTAACGCGAGCCGGCCTGCTGCGAGCCGTACGGATGCTGGGCCGGGCTGGACAACCGGAACAGGCACAGCTGCCCGATCTTCATCCCCGGCCACAATGTGATCGGCAGGTTGGCCACATTGGACAACTCCAGGGTGATGTGCCCGGTGAACCCC
>JBOHHE010000281.1:0-3418 GCA_050700355.1 Pseudonocardiaceae bacterium | reverse complement strand
ACGGGCGCGTATGGGTGGAAAAAAGCCTTGAATACTCTGGCTGTCCTCTTCCCAGGACGACTCCCCCTGTGATAGACTAATTGTATTAGCCATTCCGTGGCTTACACGGAAAACGTGACAGGCTCCTCGGTGATCGCCCGTACCTTGAGCACATCCAGCGTCCCGGCCTCCCACGCCGCCAGGGTGCCGGGCAGATCCTCGACCAGGGTCTGGGCCATCATCAGCCGGCCCAGCGCCGCGCTCCGTGATAGCCGCAACGCCAAGCCCACCTCATCGGAGGCGTAGTTACCGCACGCCACGGGCACGTCCGAGCGAGTCGGCTGGGAATAGTTCTCCGGGCGGCGGCTGGCGAACTCCGCCAGCAGCCCCGCCTGCCGTGCCCCGGCCCAGGACACGACCCGATCGAACGCCACGATGCCCTCGATGAGATCGGCATCCGAAAGCGCTGCGGGCACGGCCGCGCCCTGGTCCCACTCCAGCGCCAGCCACCCTGACGGCGCGCACGCCGACCACGCTGGGGGCGCCGACTCTGATTCCAGGGGTGGTGGCACCGCGCCGACCGGAGCTCCCGTGTTCAACGCGTCCACGATCCGCGCGTAATCGGCCAGCACCTGCTCGACCGAGACCTGCTCGTCGGGGACGTCCTCTAGCGGAGCGGGAGGCACCTCCAGCAGGCTATCGAACATGTGTTCGATTATAGCAGAAGTGCTCGACGAAAACTCTCAACACTCGGTTCACGCTGGATGCCCTGCGACGCCTCTACCCCACTGGCCAGGAGGGCACCGACCGGGAGGACGTGGATGGGCCCGATCATCACGACCGTGGTGTGGCTGGCCACCACGCTCTCAGCACCCGGATTCGGACTGCTCGCGTCGTGGCTCCGGTTACGCTAGCGGGCCGAACAGGAGCAGGTGCACCGCCAGTACGTGGTCGCGATTGCCCAGGCGCTACCCGAAGGTAAACAGTTCGGCCAGAACCACCGGGAGGGTACTCGGCTGAGGTTGACCATTGCCCCACCCGGCGTGATGATGAGAGTAGCCATGGATAAGCGCGAGCAGCCGACTACTGGCTCTGCGGTACCCACCAATCCACCGCGTGGACCAGACGCCACTCAGCGCCCGACCCAGAGAGCCGACGACAATGCCTTCGGTGCTTTCTACCGCGAATTCACCACTACCTTGGTCGCGTGGTTGATCTGGCAGGGCGCGGAATTGCCCGTGGCGGCCGACATCGCCCAGAACACGATGATTGAGGCGTACCGGAACTGGTCGACGATCAACCAGCCTGCGGCGTGGGCCCGGCGGGTCGCCTCTCGAGCACTGGCTCGCCACATCGCCCGTACCGCAGAAGACCCGGCCGACGACGTAGGTGAGTACGGTCCCCTACTACCAGAGCTGACCAACGTGGCCGCGTGGGAGCAGCGGCACGAGGTCCTGCGTGTGCTTGAGCGTTTCCCCTTGCGGCAGCGGCAGGTTATGGCATGGACCCTGGACGGGGGTACACCCCGGCACAGATTGCCGACGAGCTGGGGATCACCGCTGAGGCTGTGCGAAGCAGCCTGAAGAAGGCGCGCCGCGTGCTCGCCACATACCTTCGAGCGGAGGGGGATGAGCGATGAGTGACTTTGCTGCCCAGCTGGACGACCCGGTGGACCGGCGGCTGGTCGATCTGCGACGCACAATGGCCAACGACCTCGCCGCAACTCTCGACCTCGAAACACGCCTGCGTGAGGCGATGATTCCGGCCCGGCACGCCGACTTCGTTGCTGACCTGCGCGACGTCCTCGACGTCGAAGCCGAGCTGAGCGCCATCGCGCCCGCCACCCCAGACGGCTCGTCTGAAGCTGACCCCGACGAAGCGCTGCTGATCCCGGATAGCACGGGAAGAGCCGTCGTGGCGAACCTGGCCTTGGTCGTCGATGAGGACGTGTTGCGACGTGCCCGGCTCCGGGCCTTACGACAGGGCACGTCGGTCGACGCCTTGGTGCGCGAATACCTGGTCCGCGTCGCAGGTGAGTCCGAGGCGAGGCGGGGGATGGATGAGTTCTTCGCGTCCGTCACCGGTGCCGGTGGCGGCAGCGGTGGGCGCACCTGGACCCGAGACGAGCTGCATGACCGCGCCTAGATACTTCGTCGACACCAACGTCTTCGTCTACGCTGCCGACGAGAGTCCCGAAGAACAGGACAAACACGAGGTAGCTGCTGCGCTGCTCGCCGCAGATCCGGACGGCATCGTCATCAGCACCCAGGTTCTGCAGGAGTTTTACTATGCGCTCACTCGTAAGCTCCGCAAGCCCTTGCCGGAGGAGCGAGCAGCCTAGGCGGTCCGAGGGATGGCCAGACTCGATGTGATCAAGGTCGACGTACCCCTGGTGCTCAGCGCCGTGGACACCAGCCGAGCGGCGAAGATCTCGTTGTGGGACGCCTTGATAATCAAGGCGGCGCGACAGGCCGGCTGCCGGCGGATCCTGACCGAGGATCTGTCGCACGGCCAGGTTATCCGCGAGGTGGTCGTCGAGAATCCGTTCCGATCGGATCCGCCCGGTCAGTGCTGACCCGCGTTGTCGTCGATCGTTGCGCCGCCTGATGCTGTGGAACGGCGGCTGGGAGGCGCACCAGATAGCTGACGGTTTATACCTGTGCTGCCTGTCAGAGGATGGAGGTGTCGGCGGGCGGGCGGCGGGTGGGGTGGGTGAGGAAGCTGGTGAGGCGGTCGTCGAGGTCGCGGAGGTGCGGGGAGGTGGAGCGTAGGGGGTGCACTTGTCGTTGCAGGGTGCGTAGGCGTTCCAGGGTGATGGTCGAGTCGAGGGTGGCGGCGGTGCGTAGGGCGTCGCGGCCGAACGCGGCGGCTTGTTCCAGGTCGCGGCTGTGCAGGTGGGTGAGAGCGAGGCCGGTCTGGACCAGGCACAGGGGGCGGACCATCCAGGGCTCGGTGCCGTTCAATGCCATGGTGCTCAGGGTGAGTGCCTGCTCGGTGTCACCGATACGACTGAGGCAGTTTCCGAGGTCTCCCCCGAACCCGTTGACACTGTAGAAGTCAGTTCCGTCCTCGGGGCTTGCTGATTCGTAGTGCCGCTGGGCCGCCGCCACGGCGAGGCGGGTCTCACGGGCATCGCCGAGCAGGGCGAAACCTCGGGCTTCCACCGCGTGGAGTTTGCTGATCAAGGCGGGTGGGGCCGTGTCCTGGGCGATGCTCAGCCCAGCCCGTGCGAGGGCGACAGCCTGGCGCCCATGTCGCGTTGTGTCCTGACCGGCGGGGGCGTTCTCGCCGATCCGGACCGTCAGGCGGCTTGCCTCATGCAGGATGTCGGCACCTTGGCGTCGGTCGCCCGCTCGCATGGCCAGATCGAGTGCCTGGATGTGGTAGCGCTGCGCCAGCGCATGCCTGCCGACGTCGCCCGACATCCAGCCGACCGTCC
>JBOHHE010000280.1:0-5164 GCA_050700355.1 Pseudonocardiaceae bacterium | reverse complement strand
CAGTACACACTGGTTCGATTCAGACTTCGATCGCTTGGCTACATAAGGCTACCAAACAGCAACAATCAGTGATCTTGGATTGGCCCTGGGAAGTACCCACCGCGTTGCCATTGACAACCTTGATGTCATACCGACGGACCCCATCTGGATACCACCCCAGATGGGGTCCGTGCTCGATGCCATTGCGGAAAGTGGTCAGTGCGATTACCTGGCCTGCCGGGTTGGTTTCAACGGCTTCCCCGGTGAATGGTTCCCCTTGATAAAAGTACCTCAGGTCGTCATCAAAATCCGTGTCATCGATGTTGATTAGCATCGTCACTCCGGGAGGAGGTTGTGTGGACCGGGGGGAAAACTGGTGAACCTACCTGCATTGCTCGGGGTGCCACTGAGCAACGAGCTACAGTTCGCGCAGGAAGGTGCCGATCGTATGCCCTCACGACCGAACGGGAAATGGTTGTCGATGCGCAACTGTTCGAACACCGAAGCATCGACGTCGGGTCGCGGCGGACGCCGATATCGGCGTCCGAACGCTCCGCTTCCCCACGGAGACATCCACCACGCGGTCCCGTTGCTCAGGGGTCATGTGATCGGGAAGATGCGGCAAGTCCGGTATAGTATTCAGACGCCTGATGCTCATTGCCCGACGAACCCTCACCGGAAATGCCTTCGGGTCCTGTGCTCTGGTGTGTGTCGGGCGTAGGGTCAGCGGTCGGGTCGGTGTGCGGATTCGAGTCAGTCTGCTGCGGGCCGTGGTCGTCACCGCTCGAGACGGAACTGTCGCTACGCCCGGCGCCCGGGATGTCGACGCAGCCGACGTAACATTACTGCCCTGATTGAACTCCTTCGCCAATTGAGCGCAGGCCCCTCAGGTAGTTCTACAAACAGTGCGCATAATCAAGCAACCGAGTACCTCCTGGCGTCGGTGGATAATTTCACTCGCATTTCTCGTGTGCGGCCTTTGGGCTGAGCCTCGCATGTTCGCTTGGTTACGCCTTCGCTTCAGGGTTGGGAGCTGTAAAACAAAAAGGACTTCGCGCCCGACCTTGCGAAATAAGACAGCCACGCCTGGTGGCAGCGGGTAGGAGTCCGATTCTGGGGAGACGGCCGCCGACAGCAGAGGCGGCGTGCTGTTCGTCATTTGTTTACTATCCTCGGTATCCGGGACGACCGAATTTTGGGTCAATTCGCCCGCTAGTCGGGCTGACAGGGTTGGCACCCACGAGATACTTGTTCTTGTCAATCGAGACAGCGATGCACCTCGTCTGTCCATGGTATTCCACAGCGAAGATTGGTCTACCCGAAGGGTGCCCTTGGAAACCGCCCGGTGTACTCAGCGCGTGTTGTCGCCTCGTAAACTAGTTGAGCAATATCTTTCCTGGGTGACTCCTTGGCGCGCGAAGTCGTCGCCGTGCTCGTTGGTGTTGTGTTGAAGGCCGGCTTCCTTACCAGTACGTGGGTTGACTGCAATTTCTTGGAGCTAGATGAATCGTCCGCTCAGATCCTTGCCAATCTCGATCACGCGGTCCGGGTTGGTTTCAAGCCCCCGATGAGGCTTCGTTGTGATACCGCTGATTTTGATCGAGTGCGTCCAGTGCGGCCTCGTCGAGTTGGACGATCGGCTCAGGTAGCAAGTTCTCATCGACTGTCCCGACCCGGATGCCAAGTGTGTCGACGTCGATGAGGCCGCTGCCCTCGACGTGGAAACCACCACCACGCTCAAACATCACGATCAACGGCTCGAACGGCAGGGGCAGTTCTTGTGGAAGGTCGATCCCCGCGTCCAGTAATGCCGCAAAGTGCAGAGCCCGGATACAGGTTCTCGTAACCAGCACACCCTGAAGATCTTTCTTCACCTGCTCCGCAACGCGCTCGACGACAGCGGAATCGGCGCGAACGGTCGGGTTCACGGCAGCAGCGATATCGAGAAAAGGCCATTGTAGTGACTTCGTGGCCTTGGCCCACCAGGCAGCTCGGCGTAGGTACTCCTTCATCAGATATCCGCGGGATCGTGTCTTGTCTGGGGACTCAGCCCAGTTGATGGCAAGGATGCGCTCTGCCAGATGGGTCACATGATCAACCATCAACGTCCTCCGCCCAAGATTTGATGAATAATGTCGTCCAAATTAGACAGATCCGACGCGATCTCTGTGACACCCGGGTGATCTCGACCCAGCGACCGCTCCCAGTGCCCGAACGGATCTCGGGCAGGGTCGACGTGCGGGGCGAGATCATGCGCTCCATGATGCTGCGGCGTCGGATGGTTGCCCAGCACCGGGTCCCACGTGCTGGGGTGGGATGATCGGTAGGGCATTCCGTTGTTCATGAGACTGCTCTCGACATACTCGTGTGCAATCAGCCTGTGGAACCGCTGTGCCTCCTCCGGATTAAGCCGGCCAGTCTCTGCCTTGGGCCACAAGTCGGCGATATCGGAGTCCGGCGAGAAGTTCCCTCGGTTTATCTGTCCAGGCCCCGTGGGAAGATCGTGCTCACGATGGAAAAGGTGGTCTTTGATCTGGTCCACTTTGCCCTGCGGGATACCGGTGTTCTCGGCGATCCGCGCGGTGTCATGAGCGTTATCCCGGATGCGATTGTAAATGTCCGCGTCGCCGGGATCGACGTTCTCGACGTACCTCGCACCTGACCATGAGCTGGGGGGGTGATCGCTGGACGTGTGATCGCCGGGGTGGCTGGTGTCGGGCGTGTGGTCGCCGTGCGTACTCGGCGCATCTGGCGTCGAGCCGTCCGGGCCGGATGGCGTGTCCGGCGACCTCGGTGTGTCGGAGGTTGGCGGCGCGTGGTGTGTGGAGGGCGCGTCGGGCGACCGCTGCGGGGTTGGGGCATCGCCGCTGCGGGGGCCAGCCACGTCCGGGGCGGATGGGGCGTGCGGGACGTTCGGCGCGGAGGGGGTGCCGGCGTCGGAACGGCCGGTGCCGGCGAGATTGTCCCCGACGGTGCCGGGGTTGGGGGTCTCGACGCGGGGGGTGTCGGTGTGGTGGGGGGCGTTGACCTCGGGGGTGTGGCCGGGCAGGTTCAGGTGGGGTACGTGCTGGTGCAGCTTGAGGAAGAGGCTTTCGGTAGTGGGCAGGCGTCCGATGAACTCGCCGCTGCGGACCATGGCCAAGCCGGCGCGGGAGACCAGGCCGAGGCGGGAGGCTTGCGCGCCCGCGCCGAGGCCGCGCAGCGCGGCGCCAGCGCCCTTGGTGCCCACGATGGCGGACAGGATGTTGAACCCGGCCATGCCGCCGGCGCGGGCGTTGTCGCCCTTGCCCCACTCGTCGTAGGCGATCAAGCCCTTGCCCGCGTTGAGCAGCGTGTTGTGCAGGGTGCCTTGGGGCAGGCCGGGCAGGTCGGTGAACGCGTTGACGACGGTGACCGGCGGGACCAGCGCGAGAGCGAAGGTGCCCAGGCCCTTCCAGGCGGTGCCTGCGGTGGACAAGGACCAGTCGCCGGTGACGGGATCGCGGCCGATGAGGGCACCGAGGTCGCCTGCGAAGTTCTTCATGCCGTCCCAGACACCGCCGACGATCCCGGTATCGGTTTCGGCATAGCTGCCCCAGGGCAGCTCCTGGCCTTGCTCGAAGGCGGCATTCAGCTGCTCGGCGGTGAAGCCGTATTCACCGGGTTCCTGGTTGGCGTCGCCGTCGTCCGCGCGGTACTGGACCCCGCCGTAGAGGGCGTTGATGGTGTTCGCGCAGACGCGCTGGGCTTCGGCGAACGCGGCGACCTGGGCGTTGACCTGGTCGACGAGCTCGTTGCTGCGCTCGGCGTAGTCGTCGTCATCACCGCCGATACCGACGAACTCGCCGACTTTCTCCAGATCGCTTTCGCTGTCCTTGTCGGCCTTGGCCTCGGCCACCAGGGTCTGGGCTTGAGCCCGCAGCGCGTCCAGCTGCTTCTGGATCTGTTTGACGGTGGCCGCGTAGGTGGCCAGCGCCCGTCCCACCGTGGCGATGTCCTCGCCCACCGACGCGGTGGTGGTCTGCACCGGCCCGGTCGCGGCCAGCAACTGGCCCACTTCGGGGGCCTCGTAGACCCCGGCGAGCTGCTGCCAGGTCGAGTTCACCTGCTGCCCGGTCCCGGAGAACTCCGGACCGACCCGACCGAGCTCCTCCGCCTGCCGGGTCAGCACATCCATGTCACCGGGGATCTGCGGGATCCCCGCCGGGTTGATCATCGTGGCACCGCCTGCCCACCGCCGGGCATCGTCGCCTGCGGGTCCGGCGCCGCCGACGCGGCGGCCTGCGCGTTCGCCGCCATCTCCAGATCACCGGCCAGGTAGTGTTCGGTCGCCTGCGCCGCCCCCGACAGGCACGCCCCGGTGCGGGTGAACACGAACTGGATCGCCGGCATCCCCGACTCGGTCATGAATCCCTCGACCGCCGAGGCCACGATCTCCGAGCACGACTGGCCCACCGCGCCCTCCAGCGCGGTGCGCAACCGGGTCATCTGACCCTCGAACTCCTGCGCGACCGTCTCGGTGCGGCCCAGCACGGCCTGTACCCCCGAGGGGGAGATATCCCAGCGGGTCACCTTTCACACCTCCCCCGGGCCTCAGCCGATGCCCTGGACGGCGGCCCGGGCCCGGGACAGGGTGCTGCCCGCGGTCTCGTCGTTGCGGGTCATGGTGGTCTTGACCAGATCGATGATCTGGCGGACCTCGGTGGCGGCGGTGTTCCACCGGGCCTCCACGGTCCGGTACTCCTCGGATACCCCGTCGGCCTGGAAGTCGCTCATCGCGGCGTTCACATCCGCTTGACGCTGGCTGATGTTGGCCTCCAGCCGGGCGATGATGCCCGCCAGGTCGCCTTGGACCTGCTGGGACACTCCGGTGTCGAAACTGCGTCGGTCCATCGTCATGGTCGCTGTTCTTTCTGCTCAGCGGGACCCGGAGAACCGGGCCGCGTCGAAGTTCGCCGATCCGGCGGCGGAGGAGGCGTTGTCGGCCATTTCGGTGTCCCCGGTTCCGAACGAGGTGTCCATGCCGGCCTGGCCCCCCAGGATCGCCCCCAGTGAGCTGTTGAGCTCGGCGGTGATCGCGTCGGCGTTGGCTTTGAACCCGTCGAACGCGGCGCGCCCGGCGCCGTTGAAATTGCCCTGCAATGGCTCCGCCGCCGCGATCAACTGCTGGATCAACGACCCCAAATCGTCCGAAGCACCCTGGGTC
>JBOHHE010000279.1:0-2846 GCA_050700355.1 Pseudonocardiaceae bacterium | reverse complement strand
TGGCACTAGCGCGCTCGCGGTGGCTACCACGTGTCAGCAGGCTGAGAGGGTAAATGTCCCCGTCCGCGGGATTGTTTTCACTGCTGGGAGCCCGTGAGGTTCGCGTGTGGTCTCCCCGGCAGTTCCCAGGCTGAGAGCAGGTTTCGTTAATGGCATGTCGTATCAGTGAGCTCGTGCTCGGTTGCCGTGACCCTGAGGTGCTGGCGCGGTTCTGGTGCGAGGTCCTGGACTTCGTCGTGCTCGATCGCGAGGACGACGGCTCGGTGGAGATCGGTCCGCACGAAGGGTTCGGCGGTCCGCAGCCGACGATCATCCTCAGCCGCAGGGATGAGCCGGAGCAGGGGAAATCTCGGCTGCACATCGACGTCAACGCCACCGACCGCGATCAGGACGCCGAGCTCGAACGCCTTCTGAAGCTCGGTGCGCGCCCGGCCGACATCGGCCAGACAGGGCAGGAGCAGTGGCATGTCCTGGTCGACCCCGAAGGCAATGAGTTCTGCCTGCTCAAGGCCCGCCTCAACCCACTGTGATGCTCATCGGTCACGCCTGGACACCAGGTACCTAGGGTCTGCCTCGAAGTCCGGTGTGGCGGGCGTGTCGTGATTCGTGAAGTCGGGATGCCCGATGGAAAAGGCGCGTTGTGCTTGTCCGGGTCGATGCTCTCCCAGTACTCCTTATCCCTGTATACCTCTGAGATGAATTTGGCCAGTACGCGTGCGGCCTGCCGTGAGGTGTTTTCGTCCGAGTAGTCGCCGATGGCCGAATTTTCGTCGATATTGATGTGGCCGCCGCCGATCGTGGCGTGAGCTGTGAGGTTCAGGGCGTTCGCAATACCGAAGACGTACTCATCCATCAGGTCACCCACCGCGCCGGCGTATACATCGGACGCCTTCGCCTTCGATGTGATCACCTCCACGCACATCTGGTCGGGAGTGACCTGGTACTGCCAGGTAACACCGAAATTCGCCTCCGAGAAGTCGTACGTAAGGTAGCGCATTCCGTCGAGGACTTTGTCCGATGTTGGTTGCATCCCCAGGCTGGACATCGCCTGGTGCCAACGATCGGCTATTTGATTGTAGGGAACCTTCATCTTACTGTGAACATCGTCCTTGTCCTTCGCTTCGATACTCGCTAAAGCGTCGTTCACAAAGGTGAACTCGTTGCCGACGAACGTATTGGCAATGATTTTGGGCGCGGCCTTGGTCTCGTCGAGGTAGGTTTCGATCTCATGTAGCGGTGTGTTGATATCGGCGATGTCCTGAGTGCGGAGAGGGTTGGTGAAGTCAACGCTTTGAGCAACCGTACTGAGAAGACGTTCGACGTTGTACGCCTTCTTGGGGTTCTGTTGTTTCCAACCGTCGAACTGTCCTGGGTTCCACGCAGTGAGGCCGAGAATACGGCAGTACTCTGCGTTGACCTTTCTCCTCAGCCACGTCCTGCGGTTCTGCCAGGTAGTGGCGCCGATGTTGCCGTCTTCACGGACCGCCGAGTACGGCAGTACCCGCTGGACCGACATCGTCGGCTGCGGGCGATCGTCGAACAGCCGAGCTACCGCCCCGTTACCGGCAAGGGCCTGCAACGCCAACACCTCGGCCGGCCGAGGCCGGCACTCGGAGGCACGGCCCTGCGGGAAGACGACGGTTCGAGCGGGAACCTTCACCGCCCGACCCGGGCCGGGCGCCTCTGCCATCGCCGCGGGCCTGAGCCGTTCCACAAGCCAGATGGTACTGACACGGCCTGTAGCCGACCGAAGCCCGACCACCTGGAGGCGCCAGCCTGGATCGCGGCGAAGGCGGCATCGATATCGCGGGTGTTGAACGCTCGTAGAGCTCCCGCATGCGCTGTTCATCCATGGAGGCCAATACTGGGGTGCTAGTGGGCGCCAGTCGGGGAGGTTCGCGAGCAGCGGCAGAAACGCCGTCCTTCCTACACCTCCAACGCCACGGCGACGGCGAGCTCTATCCTGCGCGATGCTGAGTGTGTGGCTGAGGGGCGAACTTCGGTGCGGATCACTCGTACCCGGCTGGCCGATGGTCGCGCGCTGACTTACTACGACGACCGCGAGCCCTACGCCTCGGGCGCAGCCACGCGAGCGCTGCACGACCCCCGCGAACTGTCCCCGGGGCAGGCCCGTCCCCTGATGCGTCGGGACGTGCTCACCGGAGAGTGGGTTGTTTTCGCCCCGCATCGGATGGGGCGCATGCACCTTCCGTCGACCGAAACGTGCCCGTTGTGTCCCAGCCGGGACGGTGCCGCGACCGAGATTCCGGCTGATGACTACGACGTGGTGGTGTTCGATAACCGGTTTCCCTCCCTGGCGTCCCGGTTCGACGGACCGGTTCCGTCCTTGGTGGACGGTGATCCGCTGTGGCCGCAGCAGTCGGCGACCGGGCGCTGCGAGCTGGTCTGCTTCACCAGCGAGCACGGCTCCTCGTTCGCCGAGCTCACCTCGGCCCGGGCGGTGACGGTGATCGAGGCATGGGCTGAGCGCACTACAGCACTGTCGCGGGTGGATGGGGTTCGGCAGGTCTTCTGTTTCGAGAACCGCGGTACCGAGATGGGAGTGACCCTGCACCACCCGCATGGTCAGATCTACGCCTTCCCCTTCGTTGCACCGCGCACGGAGCGGCTGCTCGTCCGGGCGGCGGCGTATCGCGACAGCACAGGTGGCGACCTGTTGTTCGACGTGCTCGCCGCCGAAGTGCGGGCGCAGCGGCGGGTGGTGCACCGGGGTGCGGCGTGGACCGCGTATGTGCCCGCCGCCGCCCGGTGGCCGCTGGAGCTGCACCTGGTGCCGCACCGGCCGGTGCCCGACTTCGCTGCGCTGAACAGCGCCGAGCGTTGCG
>JBOHHE010000278.1:0-2947 GCA_050700355.1 Pseudonocardiaceae bacterium | reverse complement strand
TGGCGGCGAACCGCCGCGAGTTCATCAAGAGTGCGGCAGGGTTGTTCGACGTACTCCAGCCCGCCTGCGGCCTTGTCCAGCAGCCGGATGTGTTTGACGGCGGTGTCGACATCCCAGACGCCATTGGCGTCCACCCGGACCGCCCCGTCCGGGCCCAGCGCGTCGCGGACCGCCTCGACCCGGGCCAGGTCCTCGGCCAGCGAATCGGGATGATCGGCGACCTTGACTTTCGCGGTGGCGCAGCCCGACGTCGCGGCGATCTGGTGCGCGCGGTCCGGCTCGACCGCTGCAACGGTGCAGTTGATCGGGATCCGGTCGCGCACCGGGGCCGGCCAGCCGACGGTGCACGCCTCCAGCGCGGTGGCCAGCCAGGCGGCGGACTCCCGATCGTCGTAGTCCTCGAACGGGCAGAACTCACCCCACCCGGCCGGGCCTTCGATGAGCAGCCCCTCCCGGATCATGATCCCCCGGAACTGCGTCACCAGGGGAATGGCGTAAAAGCGGGCCCGCTCGAAGTCGATGTCGCTGATCATCACGCGCTGGACTCCTCAATCTCGTCGGGCACTGCGGCTGAGAGAGGCGGTGATCCGGTTGTCCAGCTCCCGTAGGTGCTGGTCCAGGGTGCAGTGGAGCCGGCTCCTTCAGCGAAGCGGCAGGTATCGAAGGCGTACTACGTTCGGAGCGAGCACGACGAACACTCCTTTGGTTAAAGCTGAAGCGAACTCGGACACGGAAATAGATTCTCGTCGACCAGAAATCTCATGCGGGTGTTCTGAGGAGGTAGTAATGTTCGGCGAGCGCCTCAGCGGCGTACCTGAGAGCTGCGGGGATGTCTTCTGGTTCGAGGTCGGGATGCTCGTCGAGGATATCGTCGGCAGTCATGCCGCCTGCGATCATACGAAGCACGCTGACGACGGGAAACCGTAAACCCCGGATGCAGGGCTGGCCGTCCATCTTGTCCGGCTCGATGGTGATGCGATCATGTACCCGCGTAGTCATCTGATCTCACGCCTTATCTGCCGCTCCGACGTCACTGCTCCTACTGTAGAGGGCTCCTCAAGTGATGAGGTCGCCGTTCCCTGACCGTCGGGCGCTGCGGGTGAGGAAGACGGTGATCCGCTCGTCCAACTCCCGCAGCTGCGGTGAGCGGGTGCGCAGGGATCGGACCTGGCGTTGCAGGGTGCGCAGCCGATCGAGGGTGCGGGTGGAGCTGACCTCGGCGGCGCTGCGCAGCGCGTCCCGGCCCACCGCAGCGGCATGATCCAGGTCGTTGCCGAGCAGGTAGGCGCTGACGAGATCGGTCTGGACGAAGCAGCGGGGTCGGACTCGCCACGGCTCGTAGTCCTGGAGCGCGGTGGTGCTCAGCTTGATGGCCCGCTCGGTCTCACCGAGATCACGCAGGCATATGCTGAGGTCCGCGCAGAACGCTGCTTCGGT
This sequence comes from Pseudonocardiaceae bacterium, assembly GCA_050700355.1. GTDB lineage: Bacteria > Actinomycetota > Actinomycetes > Mycobacteriales > Pseudonocardiaceae. The sequence goes on along the minus strand of JBOHHE010000278.1, from coordinate 1,510 downwards.
GTAGACACCTTGCCACAGCGGCTCAACGTCGGGACGCAGCGACTCATAGGAGCGCTGGGCCGTAGCCATCGCACGGCGTGCTTCCCGGGCGTCGCCGACCAGGGCAAGACCACGCGCTTCCTTCGCATGGAGCTCGGCGGCCAGCGCCGGGGTCGCTGTGCCCTGGGTGACGGCTAATCCGGCCCGAGCCAAGGCCACCGCTTGGCGCCCGTGCCGGAGCCTGTCGTGCTCAGTGAGCGCATTCTGACCGATCTGCACTGTTAGGTGACTCATCAAGCCCAGCACATTGGCGGCGTAGAGCCGGTCCCCGGCTGCCATCGCCAGATCGAGCGCCTGGATGTAATAGCGCTGCGCCAGCGAGTGCCGGCCCACGTCAGCCGCCGTGTAACCAGCCAGCTTGGTGGCCTGCGCGACGCCGGTCAGCAGGGCCTTGCCAACCTTCTCCGAATAGGTGCCGTGCAGCAGCTGGTTGGCCTCCCGGTGCAACAGCGAGATCACCTGCTCGCGCAGCCGCCCCGAGCCGTAGCGGTAATCGAGCTGGCGCAGCTGGGTGACCTGCTCGGTGAGGATCGCCACCTCGGCCATGCCCACCCGCTTGCCCCCGACGCGGGCCGTGCTCTGCGCCGGCGGCACCGTGACGGCGAACAGCGCCGGCTCGGAGAACGCCGCCGCGCTGAACACCGACCCCAGCAGCAACTTGCGTCGACGCATATCCCGTCCCGCCAACTCGACGACCGTGCGGATCGTGCCCTCCAGGGTCCCCGCACAGCGTAACCCGTCATGGCGGTCCTCCTCAGCGGGCGAGCGGTCGGCGAACCCGCAGTCGGTGACGTTGAGCTCCTGGTGCAGTCGCCGGGACAGCACCTTGGCGACCAGCCGGGGCACCGGCCAATGCGGCTGGGCGCCGTCCAGCATCCGCCGCACGGCGGTCGTGTTCGTCCCGACGTGAATCCCTTCCTCCGCGCCCGCCAGCACCACGGCCCGGGCCAGTCCGGCATTGCTCATCCCCACCTCCTCCAGCAATACCCGCAGTACCGCATTGCTCCCCGCCCCCGCATCCTCGCCGCCCATCCCGCTCACACCCCAGTAGTCGTCTTCTTACTGAACGCCACAGATCATGACCTGTTGCTGGACCGTCTGGGAAGCCGATCGGCAAGAACTGGGACTCGAATGGGACCCCTGGATTCGCACCTGGCCCGAGCACCCGCCACGTCAACCGCCGCCGGGCTGAACCGCGGATTTCGATGATGGCCACAGGTCGGCATCACCACAGGAGGCGAGACCCGAGATGGCCAGCACGACATTCATTCCGTCGCGTGACGGAGAAGAACCCCCCAGATCAGCGATCTTTCCCGAACCACGGTCATTCTTCTGGTGGCCCATCCACGGCAAACGGCACGCCGCCAACATCGGCGACCGGGAGGTGCCCAACGGCGAGTCGATCAACACCCTGTGCTGCCAAGACCTTAAACGGGCACCCGCAGGCGACACCGAGTGGCTATGGCCGACC
>JBOHHE010000277.1:0-2057 GCA_050700355.1 Pseudonocardiaceae bacterium | reverse complement strand
GTCAATGTCATCAACGACCGCACCGAGCAGGCCGGTTGGGGCACCGAGAAGATCACGCCGTTACTGGCTGGTCTGCTCGAACTGCTGCCGTGGGTGCATCAGTGGCATGCCGGCTACGACGCGGAGTGGGGTGGTGATCCGGCCGAGGAGTACCAGGCTTATCTCGACCAGCAGCGAGTCAAGCACCAGTTGACCGTCGCGGACCTGCAAGAATAAACGGCACACGGCGCCAACCTACCATTCCCGCCCGATTTTCGCCAGAATCCGGATCGGCTGCCCGATCCAGAACTGCACGGTCCGGAAAATCGGGCAGGTGCGCCGCCTGCGCCAGGGTACCCAGCGCCGCCGGGTGCATCCTCGTACCCGGCACCGGCCGTTTCCCTCCATGGCGTGCCATTCGAGTAGCATCACCACGGCCCCGGCAAGCCGCAGCAGGATGTCGTCCGGCTCATCGGTCCGGACACCGTCCGGTGGCGTTGCTGCCCGCCGGTCCAGCTCCCGCTGGAATACCTGGATCAGCCGTTCGGTCAGCAGCCGCCAGCGCACTTCGTCAACCTTGCTCACGGGGTTCCCAGCCAGGTTCCACCGTATAGGCGGGAAGCTCGACGTGCGGCCCGTACACGGCGAGCGGTTCCGCGCCCTCGATGACGACCGGGGCGGTCCGCTGCGCCCGCCGCCACAATCGTTGACCCACCGTGATCAGCCGCTGCGCGTAGTTCTGCTGTTCGTCAGAACTGGCGCTGCCGTCCAGCATCCGCAATGCCAGCGCCGCCATCTCCCTGTTCAGCCGCGCCAGCTCGGCCAGCAACTCCCGATCCTCCCGGATCACGGCCCTACCATGCTTTCGCCGCCGGCGGTGACTGGCCCAGTCATGCACTGACCTTCCTCGACTGCTTTCCGGAAAGGGGGCTACCACGCAGGGCGCGGCGGGGTGGGCTGTCGGGGGTCTCGCAACCCCGGCCCCCGCCGCGCCTCCTACGCCCGGCCGCTGGCCAGGGGTGGACCGCTGGGAATGCGGTCAGCCAGTGGCCGGGTGCATGGACGTCACGGGGTGCACCTCTGGGCGGGGAAGGCCATTGGTGCGTGACGCCCCGGTAGTAAATCCCGCTGCCGAGAAACAATGGCAGCCGTAACTGGCCTCATACGGGCCTGAGCTGATCGGTGGGGGTCGTACTGGTGTCGCACTTCGGGGTTTCACTTCCCCTCCTCGTTCGTGCGGGTGGATGATCCGCCCTGTTTCGGCAAGCTGGTTTCGGTCAAAGTACGAGCATCCGAGGGTGTGGGCAGATGGGTGGCGGAACGAACAGTGCGCTTCGGGGTCTGCTGGACGAAGCGGAGATGAGCAATACCGGGTTGGCTCGTGCGGTGGTGCATGCCGGTGCTCGGGAAGGAATCCATCTCGGTACCGATACCACGGCGGTGAAGCGGATGCTGGACGGTGCTCAGGTCACCCACCTGCGTCAACTCGACTGCCGCTACGGCTCGGGGCGCACCCGGGTGCGGGTGGTCCAGCTGCTCAATCATGAGGCGAACGAGCTGCTGCATGGCAGTTACTCGGAAAAGATCGGTCGAGCTCTGCTGCCCGCTGTGGCGAAGGCCGCATGGCTGGCTGGATTCACCGCGGGAGACGTCGGCCGGCACTCGCTGGGGCAGCGCTACTACATCCAAGCCTTGAACCTGGCGATGGCGGGTGGTGACCGGCTCTACGCCGGGTACCTGCTCTCCCAGATGAGTCGGATGACCCAAGGGATCGCCCGGGGGATCGTGACCGAGTTCGACCGAGTGCGCCATGCTCGGCAGTCCGTCGTCCTGGCCCGCGCCGGACTGGCCCTCACCCAAGGCGTCGCGACCCCGCTGCTGGTTACCCAGCTCCATGTCGCGGAGGGACGCGGTCTGGCCCTGCTCGGTGAGGTCACCGCCACCCGTCGCGCCATGCGGGAGGCCGAGCAGCACCACGAGCGCGTCCACCCCGGCGCGGAACCACCCTGGCTCAGTCTCTACACCGATGCTTCTCTGGCCGCGGATCTCGGCCGGTGCCTGCGCGACATCGGCGAGCC
>JBOHHE010000276.1:0-4179 GCA_050700355.1 Pseudonocardiaceae bacterium | reverse complement strand
CGATGTCTCCCACGAGGAACTGTGCGTAGGTCCTGGACGGCGGTTGTCAACGGTGTTGTGTTCCGCCGTTCGGATGGTCGTAGCCTTTCCACCGATCGGTGTGCGGGGGTAGTTCCCTCAAGTGATGGGTGGGGTTGTGGCGGATCGATTACTGGTGGATCTGGGTGCCGACGGGCGGGTGTCGGTGTCCACCCTGCTGGACGGGGAGATCTTGCCGACTCCGGCCGGGGAGTCGTTCGAGCTGGTCTGGCCGTTGGACGCCGATGCCCTGGAAGATCTGCGGTGGTATCTGGAGGACTACCTGCGGGCCCCGTTCGGGGTGTACGGCGAGCGCGGGCCACAGGTCGCGGGCCGGTTGAGCCAGTGGGGGCAGGCCGTGTTCGCAGCGGGCCTTCGCCGAACTGATCGACTGGCTCGACGGCCACCCCCTGAGCATGCGCCTGATCCTGCCCCAACTCGACACCACCGACCCCCAAACGCTGCTGGCCGGACTCCGCGGAATCACCCCCCTACCCGGCGATGACAACGGGGGCCGCACCACCTCCCTCGCCGCCAGCATCACCTACTCCTTCACCCACCTCACCCCCGACACCCGGCGCCTGCTGGTAGCCGTGAGCTTGTTCCAGGGCGTCGCCGACGCCGACGTACTCGGCATCTTCTCCCAGTCTCCGCAGGCTCCCCAGCGCTTCCGCAACGGCGCAACGGCGCGACGGCGGACTGGACAGCGGTCCTGGACCAGGCCGCCGCCGTGGGGTTGCTCACCCCGCTGGGTAGGGGCATGTACACGATCCACCCCGCGCTGCCGGCCTACCTGGCCCAGCAGTGGCGCCGTGAGGAACCCGACGACTACCCCCAGCAGTACGCCGTAGCCGCCGCCGCGCTGCTCGATGCCTACGCCGCTTTCGGAGCATGGCTTGACCAGCAGATCCAGACCGGGGACGCCGCGACCGCGTTCGCGGTCCTCGACCGGCAGCGCCGCACGCTGGGCAACCTGCTCGGAAACGCCTTGCACACTGGCCTATGGGACCGGGCCCAGGCCATCGCCCAGCCGCTCAACGAGTACTGGACTGCCCGGGGGCTGGCGGAAGAGGCCCGAGGCTGGATCGACCGGGCACACCTCGTGCTCGAGACCGCCAACGGGACCCCACCCGGACTCGACGATCCCGCCGGATCACTCTGGCTGTTCTTCGCCAACTCCCAAGCCAACCGTGAGCTCATCGCTCATCACCTCGCCGCCGCCGAGCGCACCTAACTCGACATCCGCGACATGCTCCAAGCACAACCCGAATCCCCCCAGCAACTCCACCGACTCGCCATCATCTACCACAACCTCGGTATGGTCGCCCAGGATCGGGGTCGGTTGGAGGATGCTGAGCGGCGGTATCGCCAGTCCCTGACCATCGAAGAGGAGCTCGGTAACCGTCCCGGCATGGCCACCTCCTTCGGGCAGTTGGGCTTGCTTTCCGAAACTCGCGAGCGACCCGAGGAGGCCATGGAATGGACTGTCCGGTGCGTCACCCTGTTCGACGAGTTCCCGCACCCCATGACCGGGCCCGGTCCCGCGCATCTCGCTTGGCTCACCGCCGAGCTCGGGATCGACACCCTTGAGCGATGCTGGCATCGGGTCACCGGTCACTCCCTTCCCCCGGTGATTCGGAACTTCACCGCCTCGGGCGCGAGCCAGGATGAGAAATGAGTGAGAAATCAGTCCTATGGCCGACCCCATCGAACACTGCGCACGCGCGGCTGCCCAGCGCCTGGCTGCACACTACGGGCCGGCACTTCCCGCCGACGTGGAGGCAGCCCTGCACACCCGAGGATCAACCTCACGGCCCGAGCAGTACCTCGACCCGATCTCCCTCGCCGGGCTGATCGTCAGCGTCGCCACCCTGGCCTGGACCGTCTACACCGATCTGCGGACAAAGACCCCCGAGCCGTCCCCCGACGCCCTCACCCGGACGATTCGCGTTCAGATGTGGGATTCCACCGAACTTGATCCAGCACAACGAGACCGCATCATCGATATCGTCGTCGAGGAAACCGTCCAGGCAGCAACCCAGCCCCACTGACGACCACAGCGTACTCGGCTGCGGTTGATGCGAGCAGCCGGTTGATCTCAGCTTCGGATCTGATCGTCATCCTGTGCCTCCTGGTAACTGCGTCGTTCCGCGCCTGTTGTCTTCCACGCTGTGACACCCCGTCCAGTGACAGCGATACCCGGTACAGGAACTGCTCCAGCACGTACAGCACCAACGGCTCGTCGGTGGGTCGGCGTTGCTGCCGGGCCAGTGCCAGCAGCTCGAGATAGGCACGCTCGAGGGCTTATCCCACGTTGGTCGAGCCTGCGGGTGCCGCCATGGTGCTCCATCACCTGACCAGCGGAGTAGTATGGATTGTATGGCGAAGAAGCTTACTATCAGCGTGCCCGACGAGGTGGCCGAGGAGGTCCGGACCGCCGTGCGTACCGGGCAGGCTCGGTCAGTATCCGGCTATGTCGTGGCCGCAGTCGAGCACTACCGGCAGTCGATGACGCTCGACGAGTGGCTTGACCAAGTGGATGCGGAACTCGGACCACCGTCGGCTGCGGCGTTCGCCCGGATCGACACCCAGCTCGGGCTCGACGAATCCCCGCAGCGCAAGCTCGCGTGACTCGGGGCTCGACCGCGGTCAAAGGATTGACCCTGGATGCCGGTGCGCTCATCGCGATCGATCGCGGCGATGAAGACATCCGAGCCCTGCTGCGACGGGCTCGTGCGCACGGATGGCCCCTCGTCATTCCGGCGGGTGCACTGGCCCAAGCCTGGCGCGGAGACACCCGGCAGGCTCGGCTCGCCGGTTTCCTCCGTGCTCGACGCGACGGACCCGCGCTGCATCCACTGGACGTAACAGTGGCGCGGACCGCTGGTGAGCTGTGCGGTCGGACCGGCACGACCGACGTCATCGACGCGAGCGTGGTGCTCTGCGCCCGCAGCCACGGATACCACGCTGTCACCAGCGATCCCGGCGATCTCACACGTCTGGATGACGCTGTCCCTTTGGTGATCGTCTAAGTGTCCGGAGGCATTGCCTGAGGCACTGTACGCCGGACCGTCGTCGGCACCGCACCCGGTGAGGTGTTCGAAGCCGAGTAGATCCCAGCCGCCCGCGGCACGGATCTCGTCGGTAGATCGCTCCAGTTACGCCTTTGTCCGGCGCGGGGTTCGAGTAACGGTGAAGGAGGCTTGTTCAGCCGCGCTCATACGGTGGCCTTTCCGGCTAGGAATCCAGGTGGCGATCGGTAACCGATGTCGACCCATCGCGGCGCTATGATCTTTGTGTGAAGAAGCGGCGAGTCACGCTGAACCTTGACGAAGACGTTGTCGAGGCTCTGGAGGCTGTCGGCGGCCGGAGCATGTCGGCGGCCGGAGCATGTCGTCGGTCGCGAACGACGACATGCGTGAGGCGCTGGAGGTAGCGGCTCACCGGGCGGCATTGCGGGAGTGGCTCGACGAGTTGGACGAGAAGCACGGCGCGCCCTCTCCCGAAGAGCTTGCTGCCGCGAAGCACTTACTCGACGCCGTCAAGCACAGTACGATTAACGGGCCGAGCGCCGCGTGAGTGTCGCGGTGGTCCTCGACGCTGCGGTTTTCGACATCCTCGACAGCAACCGGGCCTTGGAAGCTACGTGACAGAGCATCGCGACACCAGGCCTCGTCACCTCACCTCACCTCACCTCACCTCACCCACCCATCCCCATCCCCATCCCCAGCCCCCGCAACCGCTCATCCAGCTCCTGCACCGCTGGCGTATTCGACCACGGCCCCATACGGCCCCGGGCAGCCCTGACCTCACTCGTCAGTCGGGCCGAGCGGTGTTTGGTGGCCAGGAAGGCTCCCTCGCCAATAACCCGCGCCGCTTCCTCGATCTCACCGGACAGTAGCCGAGCAGTACCCAGGCGGAGCGTGCAGTTAGCGAGGTCGCTTACGAATGAGGTATCGAACAGCTGGAGCCCCCGTTCGGCGGCGGCAGCTGCTTCTGCTGGCTTACCCTGTCGTAGGAAACAGCCGCTCTGATGGCTGACAACCAAGCCCTCATGGAACCAGTAGACCGGGGACTCAGGAGACCTCTGGCCAGGTGACAACGTAAGATCAGTCAGCGCCCGGTCAAACTCGCTCATAGATTCCTTGTGCTGACCGTCAA
>JBOHHE010000275.1:0-5383 GCA_050700355.1 Pseudonocardiaceae bacterium | reverse complement strand
GTCGGCACTGTGGTCAGATCTCGTCGAGCTGATGCACGATGGGGTGCGTCGCGGGCGGATCGACACTATCCGGCCGAGCCCACGAGCCAGGTGCGGACGGTTCCCTCCTCCCCGTGGCCGGGATCCTCGACATCGTGGACGACCGCGCCTTCGTCCGCGCCGAGGGCTACCTGGCCGGCCCGCACGACACCCACATCCCGCTCACGCAGGTCCGCAAACATAGGCTGCGCCGCGGCGACACCATCACCGGCAGGGCCCGCCCAATCGAAAAGGGCCAGAAGCTCTCCCCCCTCGTCCAGATCGACACCATCAATGGACAGCACCCGCGACACACCCCGGAACGGCCCACATTCTCCGAACTGGTCCCCCTCTACCCGAACGAACGCATGCGGCTGGAGACCGAACCGCACATCCTGACCACCCGGGTCGTCGACCTGCTCATGCCGGTCGGCAAGGGACAGCGAGCCTTGATCGTCGCGCCGCCGAAGGCCGGCAAGACCTCCGTACTGCAGGCGATCGCGCACGGCATCACCAAGAACCACCCAGAATGCCACCTCATGCTCGTCCTGGTCGGCGAACGCCCGGAGGAAGTCACCGACCTGGCACGCGCCGTGCCCGGCGAGGTGATCGCCGCCACGTTCGACCGCCCGCCCCAGGAGCACACCGCGCTCGCCGAGCTGGCCATCGAACGCGCCAAACGCCTGGTCGAGATGGGTCGGGACGTGGTGGTCCTGCTGGACTCACTGACCCGACTGGGCCGCGCCTACAATCTCGCCGCGCCCGCGGCCGGGCGGATCCTGTCCGGTGGCGTGGACTCCACCGCCCTCATGCCACCGAAACGTTTCCTCGGCGCGGCCCGCAATATCGAGAACGGCGGCTCACTGACCATCTTCGCCAGCGTGCTGGTGGAGACCGGCTCAGCTGGCGACACATTGATCTTTGAGGAATACAAGGGAACCAGCAACGCCGAGCTGAGACTGGACCGCAAGATCGCAGGCAAACGCGTCTACCCCGCCGTCGACGTGAGCCAGTCCAGCACACGCAAAGAGGAACTGCTGCTCTCGGCCGGGGAACTCGCGGCCACCCGCACGCTACGCCGCGCCCTCGACGTCCGGGACAGCCAACAGGCCATCGACATACTCCTCAACGGCCTCCGCAAGACCCGTACCAACACCGAGTTCCTCACCCAGCTCATCAGAACCATCCCATCCAACGGCAACGGCCTGGGCACCCTCGGCCGGTGACCACGCCGCAGACTGATTCGATGGGGTTCATCTACTTGACTGGAGTGCCTCCCACATTCCGGACAGCGGACCTAATAAGGTCCACCCCGGAATGGGGGATGATCGATGCCGGAACGGCGCAGGAAGTTCTCTCCCGAGTTTCGGGATGAGGCGGTGAAGATGGTGGTGGACGGGAATTGTCCGATCGCTCAGGTCGCTCGGGAGTTGGGGATCAATTCGGGCAGCTTGGGTAACTGGTTTGCCACCTATCGGAAAGCGCACCCGGTGGAGGAAGAGCCGCTGTCGGTGAGCGAGCGGGCGCGGCTGCGTGAGCTGGAACGCGAAGTTCGTGAGCTCACGATGCGCAACGAGTTCTTGGGAAAAGCGACGGCCTTCTTTGCCCAGGAGTATCGGCGAGCGAACGGTTTGCGTTCATCGACGGCGAGAAGGACAACTATCCCATCGTGAAAATGTGCGCATGGCTGGAGGTGTCCACCTCGGGCTACTACGAGTGGAAAGACCGGGCACCGTCGCCGGCGGCACGGCGCCGCGACCGGCTCAAGCAGGTGATCACCGCGATCTTCGAGGCCAACCATGGCACCTATGGCTACCGACGGGTCCACGCGGTGCTGGCCCGTTCCGGCGAGCCAGCCAGCCCGGAGCTGATGCGCGAGCTGGGCCTGGTGCCCTGCCAGCCCCGGCCGTGGCGGCCGAGCACCACCAACGGAAACGACCAGCACCGCATCCCCGATCTCGTGGGCCACGACTTCACCGCCGAGGCGCCGGGCACCAAGCTGGTCGGCGACATCATCTACATTCCGACCGGGCAGGGTGGGGTATATCTGGCGACAGTGATCGACTGCTATTCGAAAATGGTGATCGGCTGGTCCATGGCCGACCACTAACAAGACCCCCTGATCGAAGCGGCCCTGGATTCCGCGGCCGGCACTATCGACCTGCAGCCCGACTGCATCTTCCACTCCGACCGCGGCTCGAATTATACCTCTTACGACTTCGCCAAGAAACTGGCAAGTCTCGGCATGCAGCAGTCCGTCGGTCGTACCGGTGTATGCTGGGGCAACGCTATGGCCGAATCATTCTTTGGCGCGGTGAAGAACGAATGGCTCAACCGTATGAGCTTCCTTACGCAAGGACAAGCCCGGCAGGAGGTTGTCAAATACATCGAAGGCTTCTACAATCAACGGCGTCTCCACTCAGGGCTCAGATACAAGACCCCACTAGAGGTCCACAACGAGTACCTGAATGGACAGCTCCCAGCATGAATTAGTCAAAAGAAAGTTGTCCGGAAAACGCGGGGCGGGTCAGATGAGACTCTTCTGCCCTTAGAACGATACCGACACCCGTCGCGCACCGCTTCTGGCGTATGACGGTTATCTGGCTTAACTCGTCACTGTCTTGACCAGTGGTCAAGTGGGAGGGCTTGGCGACAGATGAGATCACTGGCTCCTGGCGTACAACGTCGTGGCCTACTCTTCCACCAATCCCTTAGCCCGTTCCAAAAACTTCCGCACTGCCGGAACCGCGCCGTGCGGCTTCAAACGGAGATAGAGGCCATGGAGAAGACCAAGCCCTCGGGTCGAGTCCAGGCTCTCGGCCAGGTCAACCGACTCCATTCCCAGTCCGGCAGCGGCCTCTAGGTCACGTTGCTTGCCCGGCAGGATGCGAGCCTCGGCTTGCCGAGCCAGGTAAATCTGCCGGTCCCGGATCAATGACGCGCTGAACTGGGCGCTCGCCTCGTCGAACAACGCAACTGCTTGCTCAGCTTGGCCGAGCTCCAAGAGGTGAGTGCCGGCGTTAGCGGTAATCGCTGCTGGATCCAGCCAGTACAGCCAGGGAGGGTCGTCATCTGGCTTGAGCTGTTCAGCCATTGCACGGGCCTGGGAAATGGCGGCGGTGCAAGCGGCGGTGTCGCGGAGGGCGGCGAAGGCATGTGCCTGTCGGTCGTACAGCTCAGCGAGGAGAGCAGGTGTGGCCTGCCCCCGGACCCCTGCTAGTGCAGTCTCAATGAACGTCACGGCTTCTGCGGGCTGGCCAAGCGAGGTAGCCTGGCGGGCCATGGTGGCCAGGATATGGGCGCCAAAAGGACGGTCATCAGCGGTATGGGCGGCCCGCAGACCTGCAATGTAGTAGCGCTGCGCCAAGCCGTGTTCTCCCGAGTCGTACGCGGACCAGCCACACAGCTGCCCCAGATCTGCCAGCACCACATGCAAAGCGCGGCCGGTGGGTTCGTCATAGGAAGCGCGGTCAAGCAGCCCAGCGACATGGGCGAATATCTGCTCAGCCATCGCGAGCACGCTGCCGCCCCCGGCCGTGTCGTCCATCCGGCGCAGCTCAGCAACCATGGCGCCGAACCGACTGACCAGCGCGCCTGACACCCGGCGCCCGGACAGCCCGGAGATCAATGGCCCCGGCTCATGTACCAGCCACTGGTGGGCCGGAGCGGTCAGGGCCGGGCCGGTCAGGGATAGGAAGACTCGGCGCTTCACTCGGCCACCACCACCGCTCAGCAGGACACCTGCTTCGACGGTACCTCGGTGGCTCCAGGGGGCGACGAGCACGGGATCATGCACGGGATCGTCGGTGGGCTCGGGCTCAACGTGCGAGGTAGGCGCCGCACCGTTTGACGGTGGCCCGGCCGGCGGCACAAATGCTCCGTTCGAGATCGGCCCGAGGAGATCAGTAGCCGCTGATTCTGCGGTTCTCGACTCGCGTGTCTCTCCCGGCATGTCAAACCACAGCAGCTCGGCTGGTATACGCATGATCCGGGCCCAGTGCTGCAAGGTGTCGAGATGCTGGATGGCGTGGCCGGTCTCGAACCGGCTAACTTGGGGCTGCCGCAGGCCCAGCCACTGGCCGAGCAGGGTTTGGGAGATCCCGTCCGGGCCATAGACGGCGTGATGGTAGGAGTGGGTGCGGTACGCCCGGGCGACCCGTCCCATGTGCCGGGCGGCGAAGGCTTCCCGGAACTGTTCAGTCTGCCAGAACTCGGGAGGCACCTGAGGCGGGGTAATGAGTTTATCTCGTGACTCCCGCTGGCAGCGGGCGCACTGGCGTTCGGTGTTGTCTTTGGCGAGGTGTGTGCCACAACGACAGTAGTACCGTCGCGGTTGCTTTGATCCCATCGTTTCCCCTCTCCGGTTCGGGCCGATTCCCATGGAGTGTAATGGGCGTCTCATGGTCCATGACCCAGGGTGTGACTTGGGAGGAGATCCTCGCCTTGGTGCGCAGTGGGTATGTCTATCTCCTGTGATGGATACGCTTATGCATTGTTTGGCATACCGGGGGGTAAATATCCCATTTTTAGTGATCTTCCAAGGCCCCAGGGCGGGGATGTTCGGGCACTGGATGCGGTGAGGGTCTGCTGGTCAGCCCCGAAGTGAAGGCCATCTGCTACGGCGGAGGCGCACTTGGCCAGCAGCACTGCTCGCTCCGGACCGCTAGCCCCGGTTCTGGGTGCCGACCAGCACCGACGAGACGAGCATGAATATGACTGCCAATCACGAGTTACTCAACGAGTCCGACTGTCCTGGCCGCTATCCACAACCTGGCCGTGACCTGACATGACCCCCATATACCGGCAGGACTGGCGATGCTGGCCCTGGACGCCCGTCGCCAGTCCTGCCATCCATGGCAAGCGTTTGTGCAGCGCACCAGCTGTATTGTTCGGCATATTTTTCACCGTTGATGGTGATGCCCCATGACAAAGCGCCGAAGGCTTACCGTTAAGGGTCAAGGCCCAGAGGCCTGTGTCACCTACTCGCTGGAAGCATATAAGGGTAAAGTCTGGATCACTTCTTATGAATGTCCGTTTACCTGTGTGGCGATCCTCGAGACCACGCAGGCTGACAGCTTGGTGGAGCTGATTAACGAGACGAGCAAAGAAGCTCGTGGGTATACGCCATGAGTCGCGGCGGAGCTACGCCAAAGACTGCACCTACTGGGTGGGTGTACCTCTCGTCAGCTGACTGCACGATCCGTTGGCAACGCGGTGACACTGAAGCCTACGTATTAGGTGGTAACAAGGTAGGCAAGTGGACAATCGAAGATGTGATCGGCACATTTCCCGTTTCCCACATGGGGTGGACGGACCTTCAAGAGGTCAAGCTTGCCGGTGAGAACTGGGTAAGAGTCAAGCATAA
>JBOHHE010000274.1:0-6513 GCA_050700355.1 Pseudonocardiaceae bacterium | reverse complement strand
CCACGCTGCATCTGCCAGTCTGTCGGTGGTCGGAGTTAGTCTCGCGGGCGTGACCACCGAAGACCTTGCGCGCGGCACCACGGAGCCGCCCGCCGAGGTGCGAGCCGAGTACGGCGAGCTTGTCGATACCGTGCGCGGACACCAGTTCCGCTACTACGTGCTGGACGCACCCACCGTCTCCGATGGCGAGTTCGACCAGCTGTTACGCCGGCTGCAGGAACTGGAGCAGCGCTGGCCAGTGTTGGTCACCCCGGACTCCCCGACGCAACTGGTCGGCGGCGGCTTCAGCACTGAGTTCGTCGCGCACGACCACCTCGAGCGGATGCTCAGCCTGGACAACGCCTTCGAAACCGACGCGCTACGCACCTGGGCCGACCGGGTCGCCCGAGAGGTGGGCACCGAGGTGCATTACCTCGCCGAGCTGAAGATCGACGGGCTGGCAGTGAACCTGCGCTACGACAATGGCAGGCTGGTCCGCGGCCTCACCCGCGGCGACGGGCGCACCGGCGAGGACGTCACGCTCAACCTGCGCACCCTGCACGACATTCCGGACCGGCTGCACGTGTCCTCCGAGTACCCGGTGCCCGAGTTGCTCGAGGTGCGCGGGGAGGTGTTCTTCCGGCTCGCCGACTTCACCGAACTCAATGCAAAGCTGGTGGAGGCGGGCAAGCCGGCCTTCGCCAACCCTCGCAACTCCGCAGCGGGCTCGCTTCGGCAGAAGGATCCGCGGGTGACCGCGACCCGACCGTTGCGGATGATCTGCCACGGTCTGGGCCGCCGGCGTGGTTTCGAGCCGGTCCGCCAGTCGCAGTCCTACGAGGCGCTCAGAGCCTGGGGGCTGCCAGTGTCGGAGCATACCCGGTTGCTGACCACGATCGACGAGCTGATCGAGCACATCGCCTACTGGGGTGAGCACCGCCACGACGTGGCGCACGAGATCGACGGCGTCGTGGTGAAGATCGACGAGGTGTCGGCGCAGCGCCGGCTCGGTTCGACCTCGCGGGCACCGCGCTGGGCGATCGCCTTCAAGTACCCACCCGAGGAGGCCACCACCACGCTGCTGGATATCCGGGTCAACGTCGGACGTACCGGGCGGGTCACCCCGTTCGCCTTCATGGAGCCGGTCACCATCGCGGGGTCCACGGTGTCGTTGGCGACGCTGCACAACGCCGACGAGGTGCGCCGCAAGGGTGTGCTGATCGGGGACACCGTGACGATCCGCAAGGCCGGCGACGTGATCCCCGAGGTGCTCGGCCCGGTGGTGGACCTGCGCACCGGCGACGAGCGCGAGTTCGAAATGCCCACCTCTTGCCCGGAGTGCGGGGCGGTGCTGCGCCACCAACGGGAGGGCGACGTCGACATCCGCTGCCCCAACGCCCGCTCCTGCCCCGCCCAGCTCCGGGAGCGGATCTTCCATGTGGCCGGCCGGGGCGCCTTCGATATCGAGGTACTCGGCTACGAGGCGGCTGTGGCACTGCTGGCCGCGGGCGTGGTACACGACGAGGGGGACATCTTCACCCTCGACGGGGAGAAGCTGCTGACGGTGGATCTGTTCCGCACCAAGGCGGGGACGTTGTCGGCCAATGGGGCCAAACTGCTGGCCAACCTGGAGGTGGTGAAGGACCGTCCGCTGTGGCGGGTCCTGGTGGCGCTGTCGATCCGGCATGTCGGGCCCACCGCCGCGCAGGTGCTGGCCCGCGAATTCCGTTCCCTGGCTGCCATCGAGGTCGCTGATGAGGACGCATTGGCGGCGGTGGACGGTGTCGGGCCGACGATCGCGGCGGCGGTCCGCGAATGGTTCGCGGTCGGATGGCACCGGGAGGTCGTGGCCAAATGGCGTGCCGCCGGGGTCCGGATGGCCGAACACGTCGACGAGTCCGTGCCGCGCCACCTCGTCGGATTGTCCATCGTAGTCACCGGCTCGCTGGACGGTTTCTCCCGCGACGAGGCCGCCGAAGCGATCGCGGTACGGGGTGGCCGGGCCGCTGGTTCAGTGTCGAAGAAGACCGCATTCGTAGTGGTCGGGGACGCACCCGGCACGAAGTATGACAAGGCCATCGCACTCAAGGTCCCGGTGCTGGACGAGGCCGGCTTCTTGGTCCTGCTGGTCGAGGGCCCTGACGCCGCCCGCGCCGTCGCCACCGTGACGGAGGATGACGCCACCATGCCGGAAGTATGACTTCAGGCGGATGCAGCCCCGTCGTTGATCCTCGTGGCCTCGTGCCGGGTCGATCTGAGGTCCTACGGGTATGAAGTATTTCACAGTGTCGTTCGTGCTCTATCTTTCTGTGGGGGTAAGCGTGTGGGTGCTTGAGGGGAGGGTGTTTCGGGGGCTTGCTGCCGTGCGGTCCAGGGGGCACCGTGAGCCGACAGCTCAAAAAAAGGAGGGGTACGATGGAGGATCGAGGGGAGTAAAATGGCATGGCGGGTGGCCAAGAGCCTGCTAAAGCTTCGAGATCAAATAGATGCTCGGTACCCGAACCGTGGTAAGGCAAGCGACGGAACAATCGGCGACGAGAACCACCGGAAGCGAAATAGCGATCATAACCCCTGGTACGGTCCCGGTATCGTCACCGCCATCGATATCACCCATGACCCGGCCCACGGGGTTGATATCGACCGCCTTACCGACGAGTTGGCGGCCAGCAGAGATGCCAGGATTAAGTACATCATCGCCAACGGGATGATCCTCGATTCACGCCCTGGCAATAGACCGTGGCAGTGGGTTCGATACACAGGTGGCTCAAATCCGCATACCGCACATTTTCACCTGTCTGTCATGCCCAACTCATCAGCGGACGATACCCAGCCATGGAGTCTGCCATCTTTGGGGGAGGGGGCGCCGATGCCTATCTACGGAGTTGATATTCACCCCAGGTATCAGGCGGGTATCAGCATCGAGCAGATTAGGCATGAGGGGTTTGATTTCATGGCCGTCAAGGTCAGCGAGAGAACCGACTCCTCTTTTATGGCTGCGGGTTCGGCGGACTTTCTCAGGCGAGGTAAAGCCGCTGGTCTGCTCTGCCTGGGCTATCACTACCTGCGTGCAGGTAACGAGGACGAGCAAGCCCGGGTATTTGCTGAGCAACTTCGCGTGGCGAGAGTACCTGGAATGCTCGATGCCGAGGATGGCGCTGGCGATATCCGTAACATCAGGGCATTCATAGACGCGTGTCGGCGCTACGAGGCCCCAGTCCCGTTGATGTATCTACCTCGTTGGTACTGGGACCGTATCGGACGCCCGGATCTGCAGGGCCTGCCACCATTGTGGGCATCCCGCTATGTGAGCGGCGATAGCGGACCCGCATCCACGATGTATGCCGGTCACAACCCAGCTGGGTGGGAGTCCTACGGTGGACTCCCGGTAGCTGTCCTACAATTCACTGATAAAGCGGCGGTAGCCGGTTACCGGATTGACGCAGACGCCTACCGGGGCACCCGCGAGCAGTTCGCCACGCTGATCGAACAGGAGGAAATCATGCCAAGTGCCCAGGAAATTGCCGACGCTGTCTGGGATCAGCACTTCGAAAATGTCGTGAAGGAGAAGGTCGCCGCGAAGCACGTCGTATCCGCCGTCGAAGGGAGGGTCGCGGATCTGCAGAGCAAGGTGGACAAACTTCACGGTGAGATCGCCGAACTCAAGGCCGCTGTCGCCGAACTCGTGGCCCGTCCCGTCCGGTGAGCGATCTACCCCGTAGTCCAGGAGAACAGCCTGGCTGCGTTACCGCTCAGGGTGCTTCCGGCGCATTCAGGAATTCTCGCGGCTGCTCCAGATAGAAACTCACAATCGGTAGCACCGTGCACTGCGACGACCATCTCTGCCACCACCCCCTCGGTCTTCGACAGTACCGGCACCGCCCCTTATGATCGACCTTGTGTCGGTCAAGCAGCGCGTGGCAAAGCACGGCCAATCGCCAGCATTCATCATCCGGTTCTTGTTCTGTTGTGGTCGCCGCCTGTTTCAGTCGTTCCCGCAGAATCCGATGTCGAACGTCGTACACGTTGCTCATTGATCCTCGTGCTGCCGCGCTGCCCGGGCCGGCAACCGTTTCTCCCGGATCACGAGAGTGCCTCATCGCCGTGCTCACTGCCATACGCCATGGCAAGCGCTCGCCGCAAAGGCGCTGCGTCGCCAGCGCTGACGTAGGCACTCGGTCCATTGCGCCAGCCGTGCAGCAGCATGGATCCACCGCTCATTTCGGCGATCAGCACCGTGGCTGGAACGGGTACTCCCGGCCGGATGGAGCTGTTCGGACTGTGGACCGGGAGTTGCTCGCCGCTGTCGTCGTCGTCACCGTCACCCAAAGGTTCCGTCGAATGGTCCACGGTAGAGCCGGGTGGGGGAGGCCCGGCTCCACCGTGGACTGGGCCGGCCGGTCCTTCCTGAAGGGCATCAATACGAGGCGGAACCCCGAGCTTCGCGTCGTAGACGGGATCCACGTCGTCGTTATCGCGCTGCTGCACGGGTTCGCCTGCCCTTCGGTGGACCTGATCCGGTCCGCACAGCCTCACGAACCGTCCGCTTCCGGCCAATGCGCTTTCATCAGCGCCGGTCAGCGCAGCGTGATGATTTTTGAGCATCGTCCAAAGATGATCCGAATGGGCTATTGTCACGCCACGCTCACGGCTCCGGGTGGGGCGGGCGATAACTCATGGGGAGGACCCGGGAATGAGTCAGCTGGACGGGCGGATCTGCCTGGCGTGCCGGAGTACCCCGCTGTCCCGGTACAACCCCGATCCGCTGTGCGGTCCCTGCGCGCGGGCGTCCCGTGACCTGGCCGGGATCGTCCCGACGTGGCTATGGGACTCGCCGCCGATGCGCGCGGCGCTGGCCCGGGTCGACATCCCGGCCTTCGTGGCGATCTTTCGGATCGCGTCGGGCCTGTCCCAGCTGGAACTGGGCAACCTGATCCCGGGGTGGTCGCAGACCCTGGTGTGTCTGACCGAACAGGGCAAGCGCCACACCCTCTACGACATCCGCAAGTTCCTGGCCTTCACCGACCTGATCGGTATGCCCAGAACGGCGCTGTTGCCGCTGATTCTGGGCCAACCGGATGCCATCCTGGAGTGTGACGCCGACGCCGCACCCCAGGGAGCCGAGGATATGGATCGCCGAGAGTTCAGCATGCTGGCCGCCGGGCTCACCGCGGCGGCCCTGCTGCCGTTACCGGCCCGGGTGGATCGGGGACACGTGCGGTACCTACGAGCAGTCTTGGCCCAGCTGCATATCCAGGACGACTCGGCGGGCGGCGGTGCTGTGCTCCCGCAGGCGCTGCGGCATTTCGCCTACGCCCGCCGGTTGCTCGACGAGAGCGACTACTCCCCGACGATCGGCCGAGAGCTATTGATTGCCACCGCCGATTTGGGGATCGAAAGCGCATGGTCCGCCTACGACGCCGACGATCAGCCGCTGGCGCGGCGGCTGTACGAGAAATCGGCCCTGCTGGCCGACAGCGCGGGTGATGGCGCGCAGCGCGCGTACCTGTACGCCAACATGGTGCAGCAGAGCACCTGCCTGGCGCGTTACACCGGCCAGAAGGGCTATGCCCGGGAAGCATTGCGGTTCGCCGAGCGCGCCACCGACGCGGCCCGCCATGAGCCCTCCCCGGCCCTGCACGCGCTCATCTCGCTGCGCCAATCCCTCGCGCACGCCCAACTGGACGACGAGGTCGCCTTCCGCTCCGCCATCACCACCGCCCGGCGTGAACTGGACCGCGGCCCCCATGACTCCGACTCGCTACGGACGAAGTGGGTCACCCCCTCGGAGATCACCGGCTACGAGGCCGCAGGCAGAGCGCAGCTCGGTGCCCCCGCCCCAGCCGCCCAGCTCTACCACGCGGTCCTCGACGACACCGCCCGCTCCCCCCGAGACCAGGCCTATTACCGCACCTTACTGGCCGGAACCCTGGTCACTGCCGGAGATTACGACCAGGCGATCAGCCACGCCCTGGCCGTCCTGCCCGATCTGGGTACCACCCTGACCTCAGGCCGCATCCTCCGAGACCTGCACCCGGTCCGCGAAGCCGCCCACAAAACCGGCGCCACCGATTTCTGCAATCGCTTCGACGCAGCCGCCCGTGCCCTGCGCACAGCGTAAAAACGGACGCGAGGCGGTGTCGTAGCTGACTACGTGCCGTCCTCTCTCGCCACCCGATCGCCGATGATGTTCCGGATCGTCTGGGACCATCGCGATGGGGTCGAGGTTCTGTTGGCTCACGGTATGTCGCTCAACCGTGCGGCGCTCCTGGTAGCGCTGCACCGCTATCTGGCACAGGCTCGCAGCTTGGAGGTCAGGGACGGGGTAAATGAGCTGGAGATACAGAAGATCGCCTCTCTGCTCCCGATGCTCGGCCAGCCCTCACGGTTGACGTTTTCCCGCCACCAAGCCGTCGAGATCACCGAAACTCACGGCCAGCCTCACTCCCTCGAAATCATGTGAGGCAAGCTCTCGCGCTTGGCCGTAGCTGTCAGCGAAACAGATCCTCGACGGTGTCGGCGGTGGCCGCGCGGCGC
>JBOHHE010000273.1:0-22398 GCA_050700355.1 Pseudonocardiaceae bacterium | reverse complement strand
CTCTTTCTCGAGTTGTCGGAGGCGGGCGCGTTCGGAAACGTTCAGCGGCGGCTCGGCGTCCGCGTGAGTTTTCCGGTATTTGTTCACCCAGTTCCGCAGGGTCTGCTCTGTGAGCCCGAGATCCCGCACGACCGAGGCGACCGACCGTGACAACTCGACCACCATCTTCGCAGCCTCGTCCTTGTACTCCGATGTGAATGACCGGCGATTCTTCGACATTCGTTCCTCTCTTCCGGATGTGCAATCCTAGTGGGTTCGCTATCCGGAAGATCCACGGCCCCTCACATCTGCTGTTGCGACGGCTTATCGGGGCTTCCGGAGGCGATCACCACGGCGTTTCCGAACACGGTGGTGCAGACCTGTGTCGTCCACTATGCCAATATCCGGGTTATGCCGACATCAGTCCCGAAGGCACTGGTAGTGGCGATGCCCACAGGGATGAAGTCGGCATAACCACAGACTCTCCAGGACGGCGGGCAGGCGCTCGGGGGCACGGCAAACGCTCTCCACGGGTACTCGGGGATATGACGCGGCCAGGTCCCGCCTTGTCGTCAGCGGGGTCAACGTTACAGGTAGATCTGGGTGGCTGGTCCTCGACAGCCACCCAGACACGCCACCGTCGCCGCATACTCCGAGATCGCGATTCTGTCGAGGATGTCTCGCCTCACGCAGCTTGGATTATGCCGATATCCAGAGCGCTGACACCGCTCCCACCAGCGGCAACCGGTCCGGTATCGGCATAATCCGAATATCGGCATAATGGACCTTATTCCGATATCGGAATAAGGTCCATGTCATCCGCAATGCTATGAAGTTCGTGTCCTACGGCGATCGGAAGAAGGTCGCGGCCGGCATGCGGGCGATCTACACCGCACCCAGCCTGGAGGCGGCCGAGGTGGAATTCAAGAATTTCCAGGCTGGTTTCGGTGAGCAGTACCCGGGCAGTGTCGATGTCTGGAAGCGGGCGTGGAACGAGTTCGTTCCGTTCTTGGACTACCCGGCGGAGTTGCGGCGGATCGTGTACACCACGTCGGGCTGGGGCGAAGCCCCGTTAGTCATTGGTTGGGCGCCTACCCCAAGCGGCCCACAGAGTGGGACCGTACACGCCGATGCTCGGATCATCGAGCAGTACCTGAACGTGGTCCAGTTCGCCGGGGGTGATCCCGCGGTCGAGTAGGCGTGACCGCAGGCGCTCATAGGTCAAGCTGAGGATGCTTGGCGCGGGGGACGAGCCACGTTGGTAACTCTGCCAGGACTCCGCCTCGACGTCGGTGACCCCGTGTCGCTCAAGCATGGCTGGGAGTGTCGGCCCGAGCACAGGGTCCCATCCGGCATGACGGACCGCGACCTCGAATGCCTCGGTGACCCGCTCGAAGACCGGGTCGTGGTGCGCCAAGCGAATGGTGCTGAGGTCGCAGTCACTGATGACGAGCCAACCGCCGGGACACGTGGCGGCGACGAGTTTGAAAAGGACAGCGTCTCGTTCGGGGAGATGAAGAAGAACTAGCCGGGCGTGGATCAGGTCAAAATAGCGTTCGGGCAGGTCGTCATGTCGTATGTCGTGGCGCCGCACCTCGAGATTAGGGGCATCGAGGAGCTCTAGGAGGTCTGTTTCGAGATCAGTTGCGACGACGGACCCCGACGCGCCGACGTGGCTGGCGAGCCAGTGGGCGATGGACCCGGCGCCAGCGCCGACGTCGAGGCAGCGCCAACCCTCGCCTACCCCGACGCCCTTGAGATACCGGATTGTGGACGGGTCTTGGTATGCCTGTATCAGAGCCAGGCGCCGCTGCTCGGTCTCTTGGTCCTGAGACTGGGTGAGTGTGTAGTCGCTCACTGTCAGAGTATCCTCTCGAATGGGCTCGGGATTCGATGTATCGAGCATTATATTGTCGGGCGTACTCACGGGGCGGTCTCTGATGCCGACCCAGCTATCAGCTGCTCGGCTCCGATCTGCGCTGAGAAACCGAGGACTTCAGGAGAGTCGGCGAACGAACGAAAGTGTGCAGCTGGATCGGGGATGAGCGCCCGCTTCGTCAGATCCAGCAGCCCGGCGACACTTGTCAACTCGGCGGCGAGCACGCCGTCCGTGCGGACGATCTGTTGGTTCACGTGAAAAATCTTTCCTTTCCCCCAGACGAATTCGCACGATACGTCGACCTCGTCACCGCCGCGCAACTCGTGGCGGAACCGCATGGTGTTCTCCAGGACGACCGGCCCGGCTCCGGATGCGATCAGTACGTCCTGCGGGAGCCCGGCGGCGCGTAGGTGCTCCCACCGCGCATGCTCGCAGTACAAGAGGTAAACTGCCTGATTCAGATGCCCCTGGGTATCCAGCTCATAGCCACGGACGACTACTCGAACCTGAAACGGCTCAGCCATGTTCTATCCATCTCCGCAATCGTGGCTCGATTTCCGAAATCTGACTCAGTTTACCTTGCGTTCCAGATGCGCCCAGAATCGGCTACGAAGAGTCCTCCGCAAGATCTTGCCACTCGGGTTGCGGGGAAGCCGGTCAATGAATTCGTACCGAGTGGGGAGCTTGAATTCGGCGATGATACCCCGTAGGAACAGCATTAACTCACGTGGTGTCACGTGCTGATCAGGACGCAAGGTTATAAACGCGTGAACGGCCTCGCCCCAATGTTCGCTCGGGACGCCGATCACCGCAGCCTCGGCCACGGCAGGGTGTTTGCACAGCGCATTCTCCACCTCCGCCGGGTAGACGTTCTCTCCGGCCACGATGATGACATCCTTGATGCGATCACAGATGAAGATATACTCGTCCGAGTCGATGTACCCCGCATCACCGGTGTGTAGCCAGCCGTCGACCAGCGTCTCGTCGGTGGTCTCCGGCATTCCCCAGTACTCCAGCATCACCGCTGGTGAGCGCAGGCAGATCTCGCCTACGGTCCCTGCTGGCAACGCGGTCCCAACGGAGTCGATCACCTTGACGCCGACCCCCGGGCACGGGCGACCGGCTGCCCTCATCCGCAGGTTCCCCGGAACGTGGTCGGCTGGGGGCATACACACCGCGGCATTGCCACTCTCAGTAAGCCCATAGAGCTGAGCGAGATCGCATCCGAGGATCTCGAGGCTTTGGCACATCAGGGTCTCGGAAATCGGCGATCCGCCGTAGCAGACTTTGCGCAAGGTGGCGAAGTCCGCCGTTCCCACGCCGCCCTCAGCCAATATCATCTGCAGCATCGCGGGGACAACGCAGGTCGTCGTCACACCCAAGTCCCTGATCAACCGGACCGCGTCATGCGCCACGAACATACGCATCACCACGTTAGTGACGCCGGCGTTGAACGCCTGCATTGCCCACCAGATCCCGGCGACGTGGAAGCCGGGGATGCTGATCAGGCTTTTGTCACCGGGCAGCCAATCAATCCAGTCCAGGTCGTGCTCCGCCAACAGATCACGGATCTTGAAGAAGCTACGGTTGGCAAGCACGACGCCTTTTGGCAGGCCGGTCGTCCCGCTGGTGTAAAGCTGCACGATCGGATCGTCGGAACTCGCCGTCACAGTGAGGTCCTCGGCTGACTGATCCGCCTTCCACGCCCGCAACCCGGTACCCGGCTCGTCGGGTCCGTCGAGGTTGACCACGATCTTCAGCTTGGGTAGGTCGGCTTGGCGCTGCACCGCAGTGGCGAAGTACTGGTGCTCCACAAAGAGTAGTTCGGCGTCGGAGTCCCGCAGAATGTGATCGACCTCGTCGGGAGCGAGTCGCCAATTGATCGGTACGAGTACAGTCCCGCTCTTCGCGCAGGCGAAGAAGATTTCGTAATAGAGCTCCGACTCCTTCCCGAGATAGCCTACCCGGGCCTGTGCGCTGAGCCCTGCGGCCCGCAGTGCGTGCGCCGTCCGGTTGCTTTCTCGATGGAGTTGGCCGTAGGTGACCGCACGGCCCTCGCAAACG
Organism: Pseudonocardiaceae bacterium; assembly: GCA_050700355.1. Classification (GTDB taxonomy): domain Bacteria; phylum Actinomycetota; class Actinomycetes; order Mycobacteriales; family Pseudonocardiaceae. The sequence goes on along the minus strand of JBOHHE010000273.1, from coordinate 18,476 downwards.
ATGGCGAGCTGATCCGGCTGTCGGACTCCGTGGAACGCAACGGTGTCCGCAGCCGTCTGTAGGTTCGGGTAGTACATGCGTGGTCTCCAGTCAGCGCGAGATCAACACCAAATGTTGTGGTCCGGCCAGTAACTCCGGCCGGTGAGCACGGGGCCGGGCAGGCGGCACAGCCCCCGCCGGGGATGCGGCGACAGGGCTGAGAAGGTGAGGTCGGCACCTGCCAGGAACTCCTCCACCACCAGATCGAGCCAGCCGGCCACGTCCAGCTCGGCCAGCGATGTCGGATTGAGCACTGAGGCGCCCGGGCGTCGCAGTGTGCACGCCCGCGTGGTGGCCGTGAGCTCCCACGAGTTCGGCGCCGCAGGCGTGGACTCGACCGTGCCTTGGAGCCACCGCGCGCAGATCTCGTCGCTGTCGCGCCGACCGGTGACGAGGTCGACGAGCGCAGCGCGGTGCGGGCCCTCGAACCTGCCACCAACCACGTCGAGCCCCACCGTCGCCAGCAGATCGAGCCAGCCCAGCGCCCAGGCGAGGGCCCAGCCTGGCGGGGCTGCCTCCTCGGCCGCGAGGAACCCGTCCACAGCGGTCAGGTCCATCGCGTCGGCCCGGGCTCGGATCCGGGTGTCGAGCGCCTCAAACCCTGCTCGGCGACCAGCCAGCAGCGCGGACCTCAGTTGCTCGGCGCCGAGCTCCGCTAGCTCGACCACCACGCCCGTGCGGTGGCGCGCCAACCGCGGTACAGATCCGCCGCCCGCGACCCGCCCCAGCTCCGCCAGCAATGCGGTTCGGTCTCCCACGACCGCTGCATGCCGGACCGCCAGCTGGTCGCGGCCCTCGGCCAGGGTCCGGCACACCGCAGCGTGATCCCAATCCGCTCGATCCTCAAGGTGGCTGCACAGTCGGCCGGCGGTGGCGGCCAGCGCTGCATCGTTATGCGCGGACACCACGAGGAGAGCCGGCCCTGCCGGGCACACCTCCGCGCCGGGCGGGTCCGTCACGTTCTCCAGTACGACGTGCGCGGCGGTTCCACTGAACCCGAACGCGCTTACACCGGCCCGCCGTCGACCCTGGGACGGCCAGGGAAGCGGCTTGGCGGCGAACCGCAGTCCCATCCGGTCCCAGGTGACGGTCGGGTCGAGGTTGTCCTCCCCGACTTGCGGTGGAATCTCGCCGTGGGCGAGTGCAAGCACGGTCTTCATGAGGCCGGGGGCACCGGACGCGGTCTCTAGGTAGCCCAGGTTCGCCTTACACGACCCCAGATACAGCGACGGAGTGCCCGATACCCGCCGTCGGTATGCCTCCGCGACGGACTCGGCCTCGATGATTCCGCCTAACCGGGAGCCGTTCGCCTGAGCCTCGACGTACTGCACGTCGAGCGAATCGACCCCAGCGCGTCGCAATGCCAGTTCGATCACCGCCTGCTGACCGGACGCCGAGGCCACCGATATGCCCGGCCGGTCACCGTGCTGATGGACCGCGCTGCCCCGGATCACCGCATACGGCAAATCACCGTCGGCTATGGCGTCGTTGTGCCGTTTGAGCACCACGACACCGCAGCCCTCGGCTCGGACATGCCCATCGGCGTCTGCGGTGAAGGGCCGGCATCGGCCCGTCGGGGACAGCATTCCTGCTTGGGCCAGGATGCTCGTGCTCAATGGTGAGAGCACCAGGTTGCAGGCGCCGACGATCGCGACTTCACACTCCCGTCGCCGCAACGCTACAGCTGCCAGGTGCACTGCGCTGAGCATCGTCGAGGAAGCCGAGTCGATGCTGATCGCGGGGCCGCTGACGCCCAGCGCCGAACCGATCCGCCCGGAAAGGACACTCGACGCGCTGCCGGTCCCCATGTATGGGGAGATCTCCTCGACCGATAGCCCGTTGCGCAGCCAGGCGAAGGGATACTCCACCTGGTTGGCGCCGACGAAGATGCCCACTTGCCGTCGCCTCAGTTGCGCGCGAGTCAGGTTCGCGTCCGCGAGTGCCGCAACGGTGACCTCGAGCAGAATCCGCTGCTGCGGGTCCATATGCAGCGCCTCGGCGTCCGGAATTCCGAAGTACCCGGCGTCGAAGACGTCGATATCGTCGAGGTAGGCTCCGCTACTGAGCAGGTCGGCTAGTGGCGTCAAATCTGGGGCGTTGAGATTCCAGCGCGGGCGGCCAAGGCTGTCGGTGGGCGTGCCGACCGACTCGGTCGGCACGACCCGCCCTTCCCGCAAGGCGCTCCAGAGGCTCTGCGGGTCGTTGATCCGGCCAGGCAGACGGCAGCCCATCCCGACCACGGCGATGCCCTGGTTTTCTTCCTGCCGCTGCCGGGCCAGCATCACCATGAGCTGTTTTTTCGACAGCGACTCGAGATAGTCGATATAGCTGGTCAACATGCTCCCTTGAAAGTAAGCTCACGCTAGAAAGTGAATTCACGCAGTGCGGCGAGTTCTGTGTCCGCATCAGTGTCCGTCAGATGCTGTATGTCGAACTTGTCGGCTAGGTCGACATCTCGGGAGGGCGCGGCGGGTTCGGGCACCAGCTGCTGGCTGACGAATTCGGCCAATGCCTGGACGCCAGAGTAGTCGAACAGTGCCGAGGTCGGGAGCGGAATCCGGAATATTGCTTCCAAGGCGTTTTTCAGCTCCACTGTAATCAAGGAGTCCAGCCCCATTTCGACAAATCTCGCGTCGGGCGCCACGTCGTCCGGCGAGTCGAAGCGCAGGACTTGCGCAACCTTGGCGCGCAGGATCTCCCGGATCGCCGCTTCGCGCTCCGCCTTCGGCTGGGTCAGCAGAGCCTCGAGGTCGACGCTCTGCGCTTGGCGACCACCTTTCGGCAGGACCTTGGTGAACAACGCGTTGACGAACGGCTGGTTCGCGACGTATCGGCCCCAGTCGAATTCACCGATAATGCTCTGAGCCGGTGTCAGGCCGAGGGATGCGAACAACGTCCGCATGCCCACGGCTGGTTTGACGAAACCGATTCCCCGCTCTTCGATGCTCTTGATTTGTTGATCGGTGAGGCTGGCGGCCATGCCCACCTCGGCCCATGGCCCCCAGTTGACGCTGAGGCTGGGTAGGCCAAGGGCGGTACGCCAGTGCATGAGAACGTCCATGAAGGCGTTGCCTGCGGCGTAATTGCACTGCCCGGTCGTGCCGAGCACCGAGGAGATAGAGGAGTAGCTGACGAAGAACCGCACGCTCGGAATTGAGGCGACAACCTGGTGCAGCAGCCAGGTGCCGTACACCTTGGGGCGAAGTACACGATCGATGCTGTCCCAGGTCTGGTGAGCAACCGGCGCGTCGGCGAGCACACCGGCGGCGTGAATGATCCCGCCCAGCGGTATGCCACGCTGGCCGAGCAGATCCGTGATTCGGGCGACGTCGGCGGTGTCGGCCACGTCACCTTGATAGACGGTGAGCTCGGTGTCGGCACCGAGATCTGTCTCGAGCCGCGCCAGCTCCTCGTCCGTGATCGCTCGTCGGCTGACCAGTGCCACATGCCGGGCACCCTCACTGACCAGCTTTCGGGCCGCTACCACACCGAGGGCACCCAGGCCGCCCGTGACCAGGTAGGTCTCGTCGGGGCTGACCCTCAGCGACTGCTCGGGCCGATTCCGCTCTTCGTGGAAGCTCAACACCAGTTTGCCGATGTTCGCGCCCCGGCCGAGCACCCCGAAAGCCTCTTCGACCTCGTCGAGTGAGTAGGCGACGATCGGCAGCGGCGCGACCTCGCCTGCCTTCACCATGTCGGCCACTATTCGCAGGATCTGCTTGTTGAGGCGGTTGAGTTCTGCCTCGGAGAGCTCGCTGAGGTCGAAGTTGTGGTACTCGACGTCCGGACGCTCGGCTCGCATCTGTGCCGGGGACCAGATATCGATCTTGCCCAGCTCGACGAACCGGCCGTCTTTACCGAGGCAGCGGAGACTGGCCGGGACATAGTCCTTGTTCAAGCTGTTGAGGACGATGTCCACCCCGCGGCCATCGGTGACTCGCAAGATCTCGTTGGTGAAGTCGAGGGTACGCGAGTTCATGATGTGCCGCATACCCTGCGACCGGAGCAGCGGCCACTTGCGCGGGCTGGCCGTCGCGTACACCTCCGCGCCTGCCAGCTTGGCCAGTTGAACGGCAGCCTGTCCGACGCCACCGGCGGCGGCGTGGATCAATACCCGATCCCCTGATTTGATCTCCGCGAGATGGTGCAGCGCATGGTATGCGGTGATATAGGCGGCCGGGAGCCCAGCGGCTTCGGTGAAGCTGATGGAGGCTGGCTTGCGGACCACCACCGCCGAGGACACTGTGACCTGCTTGCGCATGCAACCGAGCTGGCTGAGCATCACCTCGTCGCCCGGTTGGAATTCGGCGTCCGGTCCCACCGCCACCACCGTCCCGGAGGCTTCGAACCCCAACGACAGCGGCTGGTAGTCCACCCCGCTGTCGCGCGCAAACTGCTGGAGCATACCTAGTGCGTTGAGCACATCTTTGAAGTTGATCCCAGCAGCGTGCACCCGCACCGTCACCTGATCACCGACGGGTAGTTCGTCCTCAACCGGTACCGGCTTGATGGCGGCGAACTGTCCGTATTCGGTGATCGCCAGCTCGAAGTTGCCATCCCCTTCGGCCCTGGACACCATCGGGTACAGGCGCTTCACGTGCCGGACTCCGGCTCGGTAGGCCACCTGGAATTCACCACTGCTGGAGTCGGCCGCGAGCCACTCATCAATCAGCGGTTGATGGTCTATCCCGCCCTGCCCTGTGGACAGGTCGAGCAGGGTCACCCGGAATGCCGGGTACTCGTTGAGCAGAACGTGTCCGAATCCCCAAAGGGAGGCGGCTGCCAGGCCTTCCGGGGGGTCCGCGTCCGCGACATCACCCGGGATCCACTGCGCCCTGTGGGTTACCAACAGGATTCTCAGATCCCGTCCAGAGCCGAGGCTCTCCATCTTAACCACCAACTCAAGCAGATCACGGTAGTTGCGCTCGCATTCGGCGCGCAGCCGGGCCGCTCCAGTCAGGTTGGGCTCCGTTTGCCAGAACCAGCACAGCTCGGAAATGGCTGGCTGCTCGGCGAGGACACGGCCCGCAGCTGTGGAGTTCTTCGCGAAATGCAGCCGTAAGCTGGCCTCGGCAAGGGACCCCGCCAACTCTACAAAGTCCGCTTCGGCTCGGTGTACGACGACGATCTCGCGCTCACTGGCCGTGGCGATCTCGCGGTCGAGCAGCGAGCGCTTCAGCCAGCGCGGCTGTAGCTGTCTGGGGTCGGCTGCCTGAGCCGCAGTGTTGGCAATCCGCTTCAGCCGCACCCCTTGCACCACGAAGACGGGACGATCGCCCTCATAGCCGACGATATCGGCGGTGAGATCCTCCTGCTCCTCCGAGGTCAGTTGCGTCAGAACCCGCAGGTCGCCCTTTGGCTTCTTGAGCAACTCGATGCTGTCGAAGCCGATCGGCAGGTAGGCATTGTCGAGTTGTACGACGGCGGCAAGCGTCTGCATCGCAGCGTCCAGCACCGACGCTGGCAGGTGTTCCCTTGTCGGGTTGTCGATGCCGCGCAGGTCACCGATCGCGAAGCCGCCTGGGTACCGCGCCACTGTCCTGATCCGCCGGAACTCAGGGCCGTAGGGCAGGCCCAATTCGGCGTACTGCGCGTAGAGGTCCGCACCCCGGTGTTCGAACTCCTGCACACCGCATTGCTGAGCCGCCGCCTGCATCCGGTCGACGACCTCGATCGGCCCTTCCCGGCCACTGAGCGTCGCGGTGAGGTGCACCCGTTCGATACCGGTACCGCGTCCATCGAGCCGGCTCACGACCTGCACCGTTGAATGTCCTTCGGAGCCGGGCCGGAGCCGGGTGCGTACCTCTGTCGCCGTGTCTTCCGGCAGGAAGAGCGGTTCGAGAATGCGCACGTCCCGCATGAGGTGCGACGTCTCACCGAACACCGCGTCTTGGAGCGCCAGCAGGATCTCGACATAGCCGGCGCCGGGAAACACGACCTGTCCCATGACGATGTGGTCGACGAGGTATGCCGGTTCGGTCGGGCGCAGGTGGGTACGAAACTCCCGCTCGCCGCCAGCGCGCTGCTCCGCGGTGGAAATCTCTGCCCCCAGTAGCCGATGGTAGTCGGGCGCGGTGGCCCCGATCCGATTCCGATCGACTGGAAGCCAGTACCGTTTCTTGTCGAATGCGTAGCCGGGCAGCCGGATCCGGCGCCCTGGCTTGCCTCGGTGGTAGCCAGCCCAGGAGACCGCGAGGCCGGCCTGGTAGCACCGAACGAGTGCCCGGCGGATCGTGCTGGCGTCGTTCTCGGAGGGACTCAAGCTGGTCACCCACAGGTGTGCGGACCGTTCGCCGTTCTGCACGCCGATGTCGGTCAGCGCCGAGGAAGGACCAACCTCGATGAAGACGTGCTGACCGCGCGCCTGGGCGGAACGCATTCCGGCCGCGAAGTCGACCGGCTCGGCGATGTGGCGTGCCCAGTATTGTGGCGTGCCGACCTCGGCGAGGTTTGCGACCCTGCCGGTCAGATTCGAGATGAAGCTCAGCTCCGGCTCGTGAAAGCTGATGCCCTGCATCGTGTCCAGAAACGCGTCGAAGACCTCGGCCATGAGCGGGGAGTGGAAAGCGTGCGACACTGGTAGTGCCTTGGTCTTGATCCCTCGGGCGTCCAGCTCCGCCGCGATCGTCGCCAACGAGCTGCGGCCACCGGAAATGACGCACTGTTGGGGAGCGTTGATGGCACCAATGCTCAGATCATCGTAACCGGCCAACAACGGCGCCACGTCGTCGGCCGCCGCCCGCACGGCGACCATGCCTCCCGGCGCGGATACTGACTGCATGAGCCGAGCGCGGGCGGCGACCAGCCGCACTGCATCCGAAACGGCGAACAGACCCGCAATGGTCGCGGCGACGATCTCGCCGATGCTGTGCCCGAGCAGCACCCCTGGCCGCACTCCCCAGGAAATCCACAGTTGGGCCACGGCGTACTCCAGTGCGAACAGCGCTGGCTGGGTATAGAGGGTCTGGTGGATATCCTCGCCGCTGCCTGACGCTTCGCCGAACATGAGTTCCCTGATCGACCGTCCGAGATGCCCGGCGAAAAGCCGGTCACACTCGTCGAGGTGCTCGCGGAACACCGGGTACCGGGTATAGAGTGCGCGTCCCATGCCTAGGTATTGCGAGCCCTGGCCGGTGAACAGGAACGCGACATCGCCGCCACGGAACTCTCGCTCGACACTGGGATCGGCGTCCGATCGAGCCAACTGCCGGTCCAGCAGGCCGATCAGCTCCTCGCGGGAGTAGACGGCCTCGGCCAGCCGCGAATTGAGGTGGGTGCGACCGACGTTGGCGGTGTAGCACAGGTCAGCGAGCTCGATGTCGGGGTGTTCATCGAGGAACTGCCTATAGTGCGTGACCTGTCGTCGCAGGGCAGTCCGACTCTTCGCGGAGACCGTGAAGATAGCCCCCTCCTCGTTTGGGGCATCGACGACATTCACCGCTGCGGGCGGGGCTTGCTCCAGAACAACCGAGGAGATGGTGCCAGCGAAGCCGAAGGAGTTGATTATTGCTCGGCGAGGAGTGCCGACCCACGATCGGCACGCAGTCGGCACGGTCACCCGGTAACGATCCCAGGGGATATATCGGGAGGGGGTTTCCAGGTTGATATGTGGGTAGATCACGCCCTCGTGGAGCTGGAGGACGGCTTTCACAACGCCACCGATACCTGCGGCGGCCTCCATATGTCCGAGGTTGGTCTTGACCGATCCGACGATCACCGGGTCTGCGGTCGTGTGTGACTTCGAGAACACGCTGTCTATGGCGCTCATCTCGATCGGGTCGCCCAGCGAGGTACCTGTTCCGTGCGCTTCGACGTACTGGATATCGGCAGGCTCGAGCATCGCACTGGCCAGCGCCGCATGCATCAATGCTGTTTGGGCGGTGCCGTTGGGTACTGTAAGCCCGCCACTCTCACCGTCCTGACGGACGGAGGATCCGCGCACCAGCGCAAGGACTGTATCATTGTCACGCTTAGCATCTGACAGGCGCTTGAGAACGAGCATGCCGCAGCCTTCGCTTCTGCTGTAACCGTCTGCGGCGTCGTCGAACGTTTTGCATCTGCCGTCGGGCGCAAGCATGTTGGCTCGTGAGTACACGATATGGTTACGGGGGTGGTGAGTCGCATTCACACCCCCGGACAGGGCGATATCACATTCCCGGCGGCGTAGGCCCTGTACCGCGAGGTGAAGTGCCACAAGCGACGACGAGCACGCGGTGTCGATACTCATGCATGGCCCACGCCACCCGAGAAAATATGACAACCGGCCGGCCGCCGCGCTGTGCGCTGTGCCCGCCGCGATATATGCATCCAATTCCGATGGCGCGAGTGCCTCGACCTCGATGGCGTAATCCATCTGGCCGACACCCAGATACACCCCGCCGTTACCGTCGCGCAGCGCGACCGGATCGATGTTCGCCGATTCCAACGCCCGCCAGGCGCACTCCAGCGCCCAGCGGTGTTGCGGATCGATGTAGCACGCTTCTTTCGGTGAGATGTTGAAGAACTGGGGATCGAATTCATCCATCCCGGACACGAATCCGCCGCTGGCGGCGAGGGTCATGTCGTGAGCTAGTGACTCATCGGTCAGCAGTGCTTCCATGTCCCAGCGATCCGCTGGCACAGGCCCGGTGCCAGTACGGCCGGCTCGAAGAAAGTCGGCGAAGTCCTCGGGTGTGTTGTTGCCCCCCGGGAATCGAATGCCCATGCCTACTATGGCGATCGGTTCGAATTTTTCGAGCAGCAACTGTCGGACCAGGTCGTCGTTTCGGGTCACCAAAGCCGTGTCAGTCACCGGTGGTCCTCTCCGAACTGCAATGAAGCGGCGATCTTGCGGTTCTCTAACGGACTTTGCAGTCATGCTTGGTAAAGCTCTCTGAGCATGTCGTTCACCAGATCTTGCGGCGAAGACCGTTGTGCTTCGAAGGTCTCCGACGTCGGCACCGCATCGCGGTCGGACGGTACCGACGTGTCGCACACCCCTGACTCGCGCACGAAGAATTCGGCGAGCACCTCGGTGCGAAGATAGTTCAGCAAGTGGCCGATCGTCGGGTTGTTGAAAAGGCTTGCCGAATCAAAAGGACGCCCCAGGCTACGCTCCAGGCATTGCTTGACTTCTGTCGCACCCAGCGAGGTGAGCCCGAGTTCGAAATAGCTCTCGTCGAACGGAAGCGTATCCTTTTCATCCATCAGCAGTGATGTCTTGAACTCCGTGACGACAAGATCCTTGACCAGGGCGGTCCGCTCGGACAACGGGGTTTCGCCCAACTGCTCGATCCATGATTTCTCGACCCATGGTTTATTGGTAGTCATGGACTTCCTTGTAAAGTACTGTAGGGGCTAGCCGCCTGCTTGCTCGCACGGCATAACGACGAGTTTTCACGGTGAGGATGCAACGATGAATTCCGATGGTGATCCGACTACTACGGCCGAGCGCCGGATCCGGGTTCTGCATGCCATGGATCTGACGAGTCAGACACTGGGAATCGTCCTCGAGAAGGTTTCTCCTGGTCGGGCCAGCGTGTGGATGCGTGTCGCCGAGACCATGGTGAACGGGTACGGGATCGCCCATGGTGGCTACCTGTTCCTGCTGGCCGACGTGGCGTTCTCCTACGCGTGTAACACCCACGGATTGGTGAATGTGGCCAGCAGTGCTCAAGTAACGTTCTTGCGACCTGTCGAGGTAGGCGAGAAACTGATCGCCGAGGCGGTGGAACGCACGCGATACGGCAGAAGCGGAATCTATGATGTGACCGTCCAGCGGCCCGATGGCGTGACTGTGGCGGAGTTTCGTGGACAGAGTCAGATGCTCACGAGCGAGCTCGTCGTCGCGCTGCCGGAGTAAGAGCATCATCTACCGAGGCCACTTCGGGTTACGGCCGAGCAATGCCAGTAGGCGGTCTTGTGCTGGCGCCTCGTCCGGCAGCGGAATCGGTGGTTGGAACGAAGAGTCGGGGCCGAAACGTGCGGGACCATCGGAGGGTACCTCCCTGCGGGCGACCTTCGACGCGGCCTTGATGATGTCGTCATCGAAGTCGATCTCAATTCCTATCGCTGCTGCCACGTCCCAACTGTGCACCACATAGTCGAGAAAGTGGAAGCTGATCGCTTGGCGAGCGGAGAACATGCCTTTCTTACGGATCTCCGGTAACCAGAATTTCCGGTCGAGTACGCCGTCGGCGTTGAATGCGGTGATGACCCGCTGAGCGGACTCGGCGTATTCGCGACGCAGATCGCCACGGAGCGGCTGAGCATTCCAGACCGAAGCGTCATAGGTCTCGCCGTCAGCGGCTGCGGCGAATCCGTGGTTATGCGCAGCCATATGCTGCAGAAGCTGGCGTGAGGTCCACCGCGAGCACGGCGTCGGTAACTCCCACTGGTCATCCCGCACCAACGAGACGACATCCATACTGCGGAGTACAGCTCGCTGGTCGAGGTTCTGAATGTCCAAACCAGTCCTCCTCTCGGACTCGCCTGTCCGGCCTTAGCCCATCTTGCAGGCGGTGCCCGCAGACCACCACCGTCGGCCTGATTCAGGCAGGGTATCTAGCGGGTCGTAATACGGGTACCTGCAGGCGAGCACCGCCTGATCGTCGAGCTCGAAGCCAGTACGGTAGTTTTTCGTCCAGTAGGAGATACCGTGTTCGCGATCGTAATCGGCGAGTTGGTGTACCCAGCGCTTGCCGACGTAAGGCACGTCGCACACAATTCGTGGGGTGGCGTATCCGGGTAGATACCCCATGATTGCGTGTTGGAGCTCCTGTGCCTTCCATACAGCGGTTCGCCAATGCTCGGCATTGGGGATCATGTCGCACAGGTAGAAGTAGTAAGGGAGGATATTGGCCTCTCCTTGCAAGGCGAAGCACAGGTCGAGCAGCGCGTTCGGTGACGCGTTCACCCCGCGCATCAGCACTCCCTGATTGCGTACATCCCGCACGCCGGCGTCCAGTATCGCCCGGGCTGCCTCGGCCACCAGCGGAGTGACCGACTGCGCATGGTTGATATGTGTGTGGACGGCCAGGTTGACGGCGCGCCGGTTGGCGATGCTGGCCACTCGTTGAAGCCCCTCCAGGACCAGAGGCTGCAGCCAGTGCTGGGGCAGGCCGGCAAGTGCCTTGGTGGCCAGCCTGATGTCGCGCACGCTGTCCAGGTCCAGCACACGCATCAGGAAGGATTCCAGCTGATTCCATGGCATGTTGGCCACGTCGCCGCCGGAGACCACCACGTCGCGTACGCTGGGAGTGCGTTTCAGGTAATCGATTATCTGCTCCTGCCGGTCTATCGGGTTAAGGACCAGCTTGCGCTTGCTTACCTGGGGGGTGGAATTACCGACCAAATCCATCCTCGTGCAATGCCCGCAGTACTGCGAGCAGGTGGACACCAGCTCGGCGAGCACCTTGGTCGGGTAGCGGTGGGTCAGGCCCTCGACCATCCACATCTGCGCCTCATGCAGCGAGTCCCGCTCGGCGTACGGATGGCTGGGCCAGTCCGGGTCGCGGTCACTGTGCACCGGCAGCATGTACCGGCGGATCGGATCGAGGAGGAACACCTCAGTGAACGACCGCGGATCAGCGGGGGCATCGGGTGCCATGGTGTTGAGCATCTGCGGCGTTACCAGCATCGACATGGTCGCCATGTGTTTCTGGTCGGCGACCAGGTCGTCGTAGAACGACTCCTCGAGTAATCCGCCCATGACGGCCCGCAGCTGCCGGGCATTCTTGACGCAATTCACGCGCTGCCACTGGGCCGCGCGCCACTGGGCTTCGGCGACATCACGCCAGCCTGGCAGGCGACGCCAGTTCGGCTCCACGAGTGTGGTGCGGACGTAGTTGTAGGGCTGTTGAAACGTCACGTCGCGCGGTGCTGATACTTGCGGGGCAACCATTGGTACTCCTTAGTGCGTGAACACGAAGTGGCTGCTGTCGGCGGTGAACCGGGTGGCCCACAGCGTCCGCAGCTCACGCTTGAGCACCTTGCCCGTCGCGCCAGTGGGATACTCCGCGTCCTCCCGTGCTATCAGGACCGCCGCCAGCGGCGTGAGTTCCGCCTCGGCCAATGCCTTGTTGACCAACGCATGGAGATCCTTTGTGGATGGTTCTTGCGTGCCCGGCTGTAGCCGGACCACGGCGATCGGGCACTGACCGTCGCCGTGCGCACCCGGTACCCCGACGACGGCGCAGTCCATGATCAGGTCGGCACAATCGGCCAGTAGTACTTCCTCAATAGGCAGGCTGTACACCGGACCGATCGCGGTGTCGATGACATCGACGGTCCGGTCGAGTTGATAGAAGTTGCCTGCACTGTCTCGACGCGCGACGTCGCCGGTCAACCAATAACCGTTGAGCTCAAAGCTGCTGGTCAATTTCTGGTCGTTCCAGTATCCGGGCGTACGGGAGGGGGTCTGAACGGCAAGCAGGCCGACTGTGCCGTCGGGCATCTGCTGGCCATCGGTGTCCAGTATCGCAGCCTTGGACACCACATCGAGTGGTTTACCGACACAGCGGTCGTTGCGCTTGGTCTCGGGCGTGGTGACCTGCCCGAACAGTGCCATTCCCATCTCCGATGAGCCCAACCCGTCAATGAACTGCGAACCAGGCAGGGCCGGCTGCTCCACTTCGTCTTCCGGTAGCAGCCAGGGCCTGATCAGGCCGGCGGGTCGCTCGCCGAGCTGCACCAGCCGCCTAATATGTCCGTAATGCGCACCATCGCCGGTGTTGAACCAGCTGTGTACCCGCGCGGCACCCTTCTCGGGTAGCTCGCCGGTCGCCAACTGCACGAAGGTGCGCGGAAACGACGCCACCATAGTGGGTTGGAAGACCTCCATGACCGGTTCGACGACCTCGCGGCGCCAGTCGGCCATCACCACGGTCGGCAATCCGAGCAGCGTCGCGGTCATGAAGTAGCTCAGGCCACCGGCGTGGGTGTGCGGCATCAACGACATCAGTCGGTCGTACGGCTCGGCGGGAAACCGCACCATGCGAGATTCCTTCCCCACCCAGAACTGCCGGTGCGCGAGCATAGTCGACTTCGGCGTTCCGGTTGTGCCAGAGGAGTGGATGAGCGCCACTATCTCGTCCGGGGCGTGTTGGTATGGGTATACCTCCGGCAGCTGACCGGATTCAGGATCATATGCCTGTATCTCGGCTGACGGTACGATAAACCGCGGCCTACGCCGGTTGGTATCGGCCCGGTAGGCCGCCATCAATCGGGTCGGATCGTCGGCCACTAGGCCAGCGACACCGACGTGGTCCAGGTACCGGATCGCGATCCCGAACGGCATTGCGTCGTTGATCATCGCCGGGATCGCGCCCAACGCGGTGAGCGAGAGGAAGTGCAGCAGCGGCTCGATCCCCTCGCCGATGTAGACACCCACCGGCTCGCCCGGACGCACCCCATTCGCCCAGTACCAGCGGGCGTACCGGTCCCGGATGGCCGCTAGATCAAGCAAGCTGTGGCCACGCAGAACGACTCCACCTCGCTGGTCGGCATGGTGGCTGTAGGCGAACGGAATCGCACGGTGGGGGTTCACCGCTAGGGCGTGCTGCAGGAAGGAACCGGCCCCCAGGGTGGGATCGGTCATCAGCTGCTGACGGGCCGATAACGGAGCGATAGGACAAGGTTCAGTCATGGTGTCCTCCTGCGGTGCTGAGGTTGGTCAGAATTTCCGTGGCTGCTCGCTGCCCGGAACGGATCGCGCCTTCCATGAGGCCGAAGTACTCGGTGCTCGTCTCGGTGCCCGCCCAGTGCACCCGCTGATGGGAGCGGGTCAGATGCCGTCCGTGCGCGACCCAGTCCCCCGGCCCGAAAAGAGCCGCGTAGCAGCCTCGACTGTAGTTCTCGTTGACCCAGTCGGTCGCGTGGTAACCGATCGGTGCTGGCAGTTGCGGGAAGAGCCTGCCAGCCTGGGCGACCGCAGCCCCGCGCTGGTCCCCGGCGGACAGCGCGGCGAATCGCCGCGCCTCGCTCCCTGTGACGAAGCCGGTCAGCACTCCAATACCACCGTCGGGCGGCGAATCATCCACTGTGGATAAGAGTGGGCCGGTAGCGCTGACCGACCAGCCGGAGAGACCATGCTCGCGCCACAGCGGCGCCGGATACACCAAATGCACCTTCACCGCACACCCGGGCGCGGTGAAGGCCGAGGAACGGGGGACCGGTGGCCCCGGTTGGTAGTCGAGGGTGTCAGCAAGCACCGGAGGCAGTGCGACCACCACTGCGTCGGACCGCTCCGACCCGCTTACCGAGTGGACATTGACACCATCGACATCCTGGTGGATCGCTCGCACCGGGTCGGCGAGCCGGACTCTCCTGGCACCGAGTCCAGCAGCCAGTTTCACACAAAGCTGGTGGGCGCCACCGGCGACCCGGTCCTGCTGCGCGCCGCCCTCGAACGAGTTGAGATAGCTGATTCCACCCCCTGAGCGGAGATAAAACGCCATGTGTAAAATGGATACGTCTGCGGGATCGGCAGCCATCATCTCGCCGAGAAATAACGGGAAGAACAGTTGTGCGTCTAGGTGAGTGAGATGATGTTCGGCCCACTGCGCCGCTGTTGTCGAGTCGAGGTGGACAGCGTCCGGGGTGGACCACGGCGTGGTGACGTGTACGGCGCGGGTCAGCTCGTCCAATAGGTCGAACATTTCACCCAGCGCGACTGCGCTGAGCGGCGGAAATCGGCCGGGTCTGGTGTCCTCGATTGCTCGCAGCATGAATCTGCTGTCACCTGTCATGGTGGTAGGAGTCGTCTTTAAATCATATTCGGAAAGCAGCGCCAGCAGCTCCGTATGCTGCTCCCCCAGGTAGGCCGCGCCCGCATCGACCCAACTGCCTGCCGCAACCTCGATACCGTGCATTCGGCCGCCGACCCGGTCCCGCGCTTCGAATACCTGCACCTCGACGCCGTGGGCCGCGAGCCGGGTGGCGGCGGTAAGTCCGGCTAGACCTGCCCCTACTACGATAACTTTCACTGAAGCACACTCATGATCTTCCGGGACAGTGCGTCCGGTGACGGCGTGTCGGCGAAGTCGTCGAACGACAGTTCAGTACCGCATTGCCGGGCGATCGCACTCAGCACGCGCGTGGCGAGCAACGAGTCCCCGCCGAGGGCGAAGAAGTTCGAATCCTCCTCGACAGCCTCGATTGCCAGTACGCGTCGGAAGATTTCAGCGATACTGTCAGCATTCACCAGACGCCCTCCTTGAAGTGATAGTGGGATGGTGCCGCTGGTGTGACGCTGCCCGGTCAACCTTACCGCTCGCGGTATAGCACAGATCCGGAACAACGGTGATACGGCTGGGTACGAGATGACTGGGAACCCTGTGCCGGAGGTGGGTGAAAGTGTCGTTGACGAGTGTTGTCACGTGGGCCCACGACCGCGGCACGATGTACGCCACCATCATGGTGTGGTTTGCGACCGTGACCCCGACGACCGCGACTGCGGCTATGTGGGGATGCTCAGCGATCTTTGCCTCGACCTCGCCGGGGTTTACCCGTATACCACGCACTTTGATTTCGTGGTCGAGCCTGCCTTCGTGCACGAGCATGCCGTTCACGGACCGGCTGACCCGGTCACCGGTGTGGAAGTAGCGCCGGGCACGGTCCCCGTCGTACCGGACGACGAACCGTTCCCGTGTCGGGCCGGGCATCCCCCGGTAGCCCAGCGCCAGCGATGGACCGGAGACGAGCAATTCACCCGTCTCGGTGATGTGTTCCAGCACATGCGGCAGCGGTCTCCCGATCGGTACCTTTTCGGCCTCCCCCCACCAAGCGCCAGTACTGGGCGCGCATGGCCCGTGCAGGTCTACGGCATGGGTGACGAGCGTGGTCTCGGTGCAGCCATAGGTGTTGATGAGGCGAATCCGATGGGTACCCCGGGCACGCCAGTCGGCCAACATGGCCGGACTCACGGTCTCGCCTCCGATGACCACGACCCGGACGCAGCTGGGCATGGTGGCGTGGTCCTCCGTCAGATGGTGGACCAGTTCATGCCAGAACGCGGTTGGCAGATCCAGCACCGTAATTCGCTCTGCGGCGATCATCCGCAGTAACCGATGAAACGAGCCCGAATACGCCTCGTCGTCGAAGACAAGCGTCGCGCCTGAAGTGATCGTCGGCAGGATCTCTTCGAAGGAGGTGTCCCAGTTTAGGGAAGCGAACTGCAACACGCGATCCGACGGAGTAAGGCCGAACAACTCACGGAGCGAGCCCACCGCCACCGCGATCGCTGCACGCGAGGTGATCACCGGCTTCGGCTCACCTGTAGAGCCGGAGGTAAACAGAACGTATGCCGGGTCTTCGGATGCCGAGGCCGTGAGCTGCTCCTGTGCAACTGGCGCCCCCCCGTCGGGGATATCCACGAGGGGTAAACCGTGAGGCGGTGTCAGCCCAGGTCTCGTGTTGATCACGACTCGGCAACCGCTGGCTGATATCAACGCCCGCTGTCTGGCGATCGGAAATGTCGGGTCGATAGGACAGTAGGTGTTGCCTGCGGCAAGCACGCCGAGCAGTCCTACTATGGTACCAGCGGATCGGCTGGTCAGCACGCCGACCACACCAGGAGCCGAGCTGAGCCGCAGTGACATGGCCCGGACCAGGCGCTCAAGGTGTGCGTAACTCAGGGTATCCCCGTTGTGAACTATCGCTGGTTGGTCCGGATTTTGACGAGCGCATTCGAAGAATGCGTGAACTACATCGCCAGGGGCTACGTCGGGCACGTTCGCCGACATGTTTACATCCTTAGTGCGCGCTGCGGCGCGGCCGGAAGCTGTAAGCAGTTTTCATCGGATTTGACTCGGCGCGCGATCGAGCAATTCCACAAGGTTGGCCTCGATGAAGAAATTTAGGTCAACGTTTCTCGTCCCGAGAGATGGCTATAGGGCATACCAGCTATGGGCGCGATTAAAGACGTGCCGTATCTCCAAGATCTAGCTATTCCCAAGATCACAGACCTTCGGGCAGCAGCTACACCTCCAGCAGCAGCATCGCCTGTGAATTTGCCTATTGACCGTGATGTTACCGAACGATCGTCGCGCTGTCGAGAGAACCTCTTACCTATTGATCTCCTGTAGGCACTTCAGAGAGTATCGTCGGCTGCGGGAAGCGGAGTTTGATTGCCCTGGTCGAGGGACGTGATTACTAAAAAATTCCTACAATTCGTAGCATCGTGCGTGCGGAAACCTCCGATCGGGTGAAGAAGTGGCGGTCCTCTGATAATCTAGATATAGAAAGGTTTGACCCATTCGTGGTTAGACCGAGCTTGCTGTAACTGTCCGTACTGTCGCCTGGATAACCTGACCGGAAAACAACCCTGATCACGAGGGGGTTTGTGCGGGCGGTATCGCCGGGGCTGGGCGAGGCGGACCCGGTTGGTTGGGGTGTCCTTTAGACGGTATGGGGTGAGTGATGCTGCAGCTGGGGCGATGGTTGTGCCGTTGGTGGGTTTTCCGCGCCGCGCGGATTGTGCGGGGCCGCCCCTCCGGTCTCAAGGGTGCTGTGCGTCGCTGACGCGACTGCCCTGCGGGCAGCCCTTGACCCCGGAGCCTCTGCGGCCCCTGGCAGGCGCGAGAAGGGGCAGGCCCAGGGCCTGCCCACCGGGCGCGCGGCGCGGCTGGCGTGCGCTGGCAGCAGAGCGCTCCAGCCGGGTTCCCGCCGGGGCGGTTTCGGTGGATGGTCGAGGTGGGGCTGGGGCCTGCTCACAGGTGATCGTGGGTTGCTGGCAGGAGCGGTCCTGGCCGGTAGAGCCACAGATGTGGGAGGCCCCGGTGATGCTTCAGCGTACGAGTGTCGGTTTGGATGTGCACGCGCGATCGGTGGTCGGGTGTGGGCTGGACGGGCAGACCGGAGAGCTGTTCGAGCGCCGGTTGATCCCGGATCATGGCCAGATCCTGCGATGGTTGCGGTCGCTGCCCGGCCCGGTTGCGGTGGCCTACGAGGCCGGCCCGACCGGGTTCGGGTTGGCTCGATTCCTGGGCACCGAGAACATCACGTGCCTGGCGGCGCCCTCGAAGCTGCAGCGGCCCAGTGGTGATCGGGTGAAGACCGATACCCGCGACGCCCGGCATTTGGCCCGCCTGCTGCATCTGGGTCAGATCGTCGCAGTGGCGGTCCCGAGGGTGGAGCAGGAGGCGGCCCGCGATCTGGTCCGAGCGCGCGAGGATGTCCGTGGAGATTTGATGTCGGCGGGACGTGTCATGCCAACGCCCCCACCGGACCAGGTATTCGACGCGGTGATCCACCTCAGCGGGTTGACCCTGCCGCAGGTCACCAGCCGGATCGCCGCCGCCGCAGGGCTGGGCCCGCTGCCGTCTCGGACTGCTCGGGCGTGTCATGACAGCTGTGTAAGCCACGGATAGGGCAAGATCAGCCGTCGTTGATCTCCAGTCGGCTGGGAAAGGAATATCCGTGAGTCAGGACATCGGCATTGATGATCGTGAGGCTGAAGC
>JBOHHE010000272.1:0-3138 GCA_050700355.1 Pseudonocardiaceae bacterium | reverse complement strand
GTGACTGGTCAGACCAGTCACCGGGGGGCGCTAGGGGGGCTTGTCCGGATGGGCAGTCGGTACGCATTCGGTCGAGTTCCGGCACCCGTGGTCCATGTGACTAGGCCGCGGTTCCGCAGCCTTTTGAGCGCACGAGACAGCGTCCCCGTGTCGGTGCTCGCATACTCTGCGAGCTGGCGGGTGGTCAGCTCGCAGACCCCCTGCATATCGGCTTCGGCCGCGAGCGCGAACAGGACGGCTTTCTCCGCGACTCCGCCGGTGCATTGACGGGCAGCCCACTTGGACGCTTTGCTCACCCCGCGTCACTCGTCTTTCTCACTTTCCGGTTCCGGATTGGCGCGCTCGGTCCGAGCGCGGGTGGTCAGGGCAGTGATGGCCGCCCGGACGACAACGCGCCCGGAGCGCCGGACGTCACGAGTCGCCCTCCTGTTCCTTGCGTTCCCTGCCAATTCGCACGACGAGGTCGCCGATCGGCTCCTGTTCGGCGGTCTCGTTGGTGACCAGCGCGCCGAGCTGGCGCGTGGTCTTGAGCTCATGATGAATCTGTCGAATCCGCCCGAAACTCGTGCTCGGATCGATGATCTCGTCCAGATACGACGCGGCGGACCGGACCGGCGCCTCACCCCGGTCGACATGCTGAGAATCGGGGTCGGCGGAATTCGTCGGCACCAGCCCGCCCGTCAGCAGTAATACTCGCAGCGCGACTGACTGCGCTTTCGCGGTCCCCTTGTCCGAGGAATCCATGGCCTCGCCGCACGACTGCATGGACGGCAAGGTGTCACCCATGGGACCCATGACCAGCCACGTCACTGTGACCGTGCATTCTCGCATCTTGCTGCCGCCAGAGCTGTTGATGTCACGATAGGCGGCATCTGTGCGTACTGGAAATACGTGCACGCCATGAACGAGCGTGACGGGCCCGAAGGAGTTGATGACATCATCGACCCCGCGGAACTTGTACTGGGTGTAGTCGTTTCCTTGTTTGTTTTTCGCTTTGTACTCGCTGGTCTTGCCGATCGATTTCACGTCGCGGCGCACCCGTAGCCAGGCGACATGGACGGGCACCATCTCCGGGTCGCCGTCGCCGAGCTCGTGCTTGACCAGCTCAGCTGGCACGTCCGGGATGCGGGGCGCCGGTGGGGCCTCTGGGGTCGACTTGGCGCCGGTGGCTGCGGCCTTGGCGCGCTCGGTCAGGCTCGGCACGCGGCGTGCTCCTTCCGCACGTAGTGGGGGATGCTGATCCGGTCGCCCGGCTTGTCCTCTACGCACTCGGCGTAGGCGGCCGGGTATTGCTCTTGCAGCTTGTCCAGGTCCACGTTTCTGCGCGTGGAATGCTCGATCGAGTAGAACGGTTTGTTGCCGACCAGCGCCATTTGCGCGCCGCCGAGATTGGCCACCATCCGGGCGTATGCCTGCTTGCGCCGTTGTTCGGCGTCGGCTTTATCGGCTACGGCCATCAGATAGTCGTAGACGTTGTTCCGGGCGTCGACCTGCCGGTCGAGCTCGATCACACCATCACGATCGGGATGCAGTTTTCCGTATAGTTCGATCAGCGCGTCGGGCGGCTCATCACCTGTGATGGCCGGGGGGATTCCCGGGACGATGTGCTCATACCACCATCGGTACGCCTCGGCGTCCAGATAGGCAACCAATTGTGAGTGGTCGTCGCGCCGGACCGTGTATTGCCGGTAGTCCTGCCCGCCAATCAAACACACCACGTGAATGTGGTCCAGGCCGGTGACGAGGATTTGCCAGAGGACCTGCGCCAGCACGTCGTCGGGTGGTCCACTCCGCCACAGTGTCGCGATGAAGGCGTTACGTGTCTTGACCTCTAGCGCACACAGAGACTTCTGGGATCGGTCCAGCGGGCATTCGGTGCACAGCCGATCAAGGCTGCACATCTGCCACGCATCCGATGTGTGGGCAACGATGCCAACGGGCTGCACGACAGTGCGGTTACGTCGCGCCCAGTCGTGCGCTAATGGCCCCTCGAAGAGGAGCCCGAAATGGGCGGCCTCACTATGGGTATCGTCATGAGGAATCAATCCGCGTTTGTCGTAATAGATGTGCAAGGGGGTGGTGAACCCCGAAAGCCCGAGCACGGCGGGCAGGTCTGATGAGCAGATGCCCCCCCGGCGCACGTCCAGCCACACATCACGCGGGGCACTGTGGTGCAGGACGAGCACTGCGCTCGGAGTGACCAGGCCGCCTACGGTGGCGCTCACGTCGGTCGACCGCCGGCCGGGGGTGCTCATCGGCTGTACTCCCCGGCGGTGGCCAGCGCGTGCAACATCAGCCGAGCCAGCGCCCACTCTCCATCGTGGGCCAAGCGCACTATTGCGGTGACCACCGCCCCCATGGCGGTCACCGCAGGTACACCTCGGCCCCGAAGGTGCGGTTGGGCTCGGCGTATCCAGCGACGACCGTGATGGCGCAGCCAGCGCACAACCAGTCGCGCGACTCCAGCCAGACGGTCGCGGCGCCGTGCGCCCAGTCGTTTTCGCAGGATTCGTAGGCGAGTTCGTCGACCGCGTCGACGTCGACTCGCCAGCCGATGAACTTGTTACTGAGATCGCGCAGCCGCTCGACGGTGGCGCTCTGCTCGGTCGCGTAGGTGGCGAGCGGGGTCATGTGCCCGACACATCCCGCGTGCCCTTGGCATGGTGCGAGGCCGATGCCGCGCCCGTGGTGTCCTTGACGGGGCGCAGTAACACCCGGCTGACCTCACCTCCGGTGTGGGTGAGCTCCACGGAAAGATCACCGTCGCGGAGGCGGGTGTGCAGCGCGGTGATCGCGCCGCGCCCCGCGTAGACGCGGCACAACGCCGCGCCGATGATCGCCATGTCCCGCTCGTGAGCCTCCCGGACCGATGGTAAGCCGGCGTTTGGTTCGAACCACGAGCCTTGGCCGGCACCGGTGGTCTCTGTCGCTTCGGCGCTGCTCATCGCACGCCACCCGACTCAGCGGTGATCATCTCCCGGTAGAGCCCCACGGCGGAGCCCCGCAGGCGCTCAACGGTGGGCCCGAGCTTCTCCCTGGCGGCGTCCCTGGCGGCGGCCCAGGCAACGTCCCTGGCGGCGGCCCAGGCAACGTCCCTGGCGGCGGCCCAGGCAACGTCCCTGGCGGCGGCCCTGGCGG
>JBOHHE010000271.1:0-4678 GCA_050700355.1 Pseudonocardiaceae bacterium | reverse complement strand
GCGTCACTCCGCGGGCAGTCGCAGCGGTGGAGAATCTCCTCGACGGCCGTGAGAGCCCGGACGCAGGACCTCGGTCTCTGCTGCACCGCATCCGGGCGGCTCACACAGCACTACGTTGCGCCATGTATTCAGTACAGTACTCTGTAGCAGTACAACTGACAACGATGAAAGAGGTGGACCTCCATGCGGCTACCATCACCACATGCCGAAGCCGACCACGACCATGCGTCGTAGGCAGCTGGGCGCGGAGCTCGAAGAGCTGCGCAAGAACGCGGACGTCGACAGGAAGCAGGCCGCGCGGGTCCTCGACTGCGCGGACTCCCGGATTGGCCACATCGAGAACGGGCGCAACGCCATCCGCAAGCTCGAACTCGATGCGCTCGTGCAGCTGTACGGCATGAGCCCCGAGAAACACCAGCAACTCGAGGGGCTCCGCCAGGAGGCCAGTCAACGGCGCGGCTGGTCGTCCACCTACCGGCTGCCATCCTGGTTACGGACCTACATCGACATGGAGACCGACGCCGCCACGGTGCGCAGCTTCGAGAGTGAGTTGATTCCCGGCCTACTCCAGACCGAGGAGTACTCGTGGCGCGTCCACCGGGTGCCCGGACACCAGTACAGCGCTGACGAGATCGAGAGGTTCGTCGCGGCCCGGAAGCGCAGGCAGCTGCGGCTGATCGACGATGAAGCGCCGCTGAGCTTCTCCACCGTGGTGTCCGAGGCCGCGTTTCGGCGTGTCATGGGTGACACCGAGATCGGTCCAGCACAGCTGGCCCACGTTGTCGAGCTGGCGCAGCGACCGAACGTTGCGGTGCATGTACTGCCGTACACGGCCGGGCTGCATTCGAGTATGTCCGGCTCGTTCTCAGTACTGACCTTCGATGCCGACATGGCACCGCCCTTCGGCTTCCAGGAACACGCCATCGGCGGACACGTCGTAGACGACCAGAAAGTGGTCCGGCGGCTGCTGGAGTTGTGGGAGCATCTCCGCCGCCAGGCACTCCCATCCGATGAGAGTTTGCAATGGCTCTCGGAGGTGTCGCGGCAAACATGAGAGTGAGGACAAATGCATGATGATCTAGGACATGTCCGGTGGCGCAAGTCGAGCCGCAGCGGCACCGGTAACACCTGCGTGGAGGTCGCTGACCTCGACGGCGGTCACCGGGCCGTGCGCGACAGCAAGGACCCGGCCGGGCCCGCACTGAGATTCACCCCGCGCGAGTGGGCCGCGTTCACCGCAGGAGTCCGCGACGGCGAGTTCGACTGAATTTCCATTGAAACGCTCCCCTGCCGCCCGTTAGGGGAGTGTTTCTGCGCGTCCAGCGCTGGACGCTCTGTGTGCACGGCGTCGCCGTCGCCACCGACATTCACCGCTACGTCGGCCCGGACCGGCACTGGTTCGACGGGCAGCGCTACGCCGCACTACTCGGCGCGGACAGCTGGGGCAGCGCGGGCAAGCGCCTGCCGGTACTGCTCACCCTGGCGCTGTGGTAGTGCCCTTACTCGCGCTGCTCGCCCGCCCCGCTGTGGCCGCTGCACAACCCGCTGCTCTGGCCGGCTGCGGCGGGTGGTGCGGTCGCGGCGGTGGCACTGCGCAGGCGTGGGTCTGCTCGGGCCGTGACAACCTTCTTGACATCACCAGCTAGACTTGGTCCTTACAGATGTAAATAAGTCAAGCGTCACGGTGGGGAAGCTGTGCTTGATGGTGATCGACTGGACCTTCGCGTAGCGCCATAACCGGCACACGCGCCGGAGGACTGCCGAAACGCGCATATGTGGCGCATTATAGAACGGATGCACGGATGTCCATCCAGGCTCAAGAGCATGGCAACGTCGGGCAAGCGTTATTGGGGGAGCGGCTACGCACCGCGCGCGAGGCATGTGGGTTGACTCAAGCGCAGGCGGCGGCTGAGTTCGGGGTCAGTCGCCCACTGCTCATTGCTATCGAAAAGGGAAATCGCGAAGTGCGGCCCGCTGAGCTCATCAAGCTTGCCGCTGTCTACAGAAAGTCTGTCAGCGATCTGCTGAGACCTACCGCCCCGCCGGCTTCGATAAGGGCGAGGTTTCGAGCCGTACTCGCTTCGGTTTCCGAGAATGAAGAGCTACGCGAGTTTATCGCGCGGCTCGAAGAACACGCGGATGACTACCTGGACCTGCTGGGCCGGGCTCAGGCCGCTCCCCCGGGTAGGGAGATGCCGGTTCGCCCGATCGATCATATTGACGCGGCGCAGGCAGGGGAAGAGATTGCTATCGAGGAACGGAACCGGCTCGACATCGGAGACGGACCCGTACCGGGACTACGTGAAATCCTCGAGATCGACGTAGGGCTGAGGATCTTCCTGGTTGCGCTCCCCGCTAAGGTCGCAGGCTTGTTTGTCTATGTGGAATCACTCGGTGGCTGCATTGCGATCAACAAGAATCATCCGCCGGAACGGCGTCGTTGGACCATGGCGCACGAATACGCTCATTTCCTTGTGTCCCGCGATCGAGCAGAAGTCACTTTAGTGCTTCCGCAGCGTCGAGTTCAAGATGGCGAACGATTCGCTGATTCCTTTGCCGCTAATTTTCTCATGCCCCGAAACGGGTTGGTTCGGAGATTCCACGAGCTCAAACGCAACAAAAGTGGGAAGGTGGCCCCGGCTATGCTTGTGCAGCTGGCTCGCTCCTACCGAGTCTCGGTACAAGCACTCACCCTACGGATTGAGGGTCTCGGCTTAGTGCGTTCCGGCACCTGGGACCGGTTGCTCGAGCACAGTTTTCAGCCGCGCGCCGCTGCCCGGAAGCCGGAACTCGGGTCGACCGTGGGAGCAGAGGATTCCCTTCCGCTGCACTATAGAATTCTAGCCGCACAGCTGTATGCCGACGGAGAGATCACCGAACCCCAGCTCGCCCGATACCTGCATACGGATATCGTGGGCGCGCGACGAGAATATGAGCACCTCACCTCGACGAACGACGTTTCCGAAGATGGCTTCCTCCGGATCGTCGACTTGGCCGGGTCGCCGGAGTGATCCTGTGCAACCACAAGTGCTGCTCATAGACGCCTGTGTTGCCATCAATCTTGTGGCCACAGATCATCTGGATGAGATCGCCTCCACTCTTTGCGTTACCTTCTTCTTTGTCAGGCAGGCGGCGGACGAGGTCGGCGAGCTTAGGGAGATGTTCGAAGAGGAGATGATCGTAACCCCGATCGATTTGAGCAAGTACGCAAGTAGTGCTCTCCACATCATCGAT
Source organism: Pseudonocardiaceae bacterium (assembly GCA_050700355.1). Classification (GTDB taxonomy): domain Bacteria; phylum Actinomycetota; class Actinomycetes; order Mycobacteriales; family Pseudonocardiaceae. Next base: position 1,444 of record JBOHHE010000271.1, on the reverse strand, counting down.
CTAAGACCTGTCGAGTACGCTCTCTATGTTGAGTTGGCGGCGAGTGTCGGCGACGGTGAGGCCGCCACCATCGCTGTAGCGCACCATCGAAGCTTGCCCTTGGCGACTGACGACCGTAAGGCCCGGAAGGTCTGTGGAGCGTACCTGGTTCCAGAGCCCATGCGAACCCTCGCGCTGCTCCATGCCTACGTCGGCGCTGTCCCGATAGCTCACGACCAAGCCCGCGAGCTTCTCCTCCGAGTTCGCCGTCGCGCTAGCTTCCGACCTCCCAGGGCAGACCCGAATTACGATTGGTGGACAGACCTCGTTGGTGACAACTAGTATCCCGTAATTGAAGTTTGTTTTCTTTAGATTTTGTGCGATAATGCAGTATGCGTTACTCGCCTCCTGTTGAGTTGTCCGATCATGAGCGTGTGGAACTGGTTTCGTTGACTCGGTCGTCATACGTTCCGTCGGTTGTTGGGTTCCGCGCTCGGATTGTGTTGGCATTGGCTGACGAGTGGAGCACCACAGATGTCGCAAGGGATTTGGGGACGTCGGCGCCGACGGTGCGGCTGTGGCGTGGCCGTTTCTTCGCCGAGGGTGCTGATGGTTTGTATGATCGTGAACGGTCCGGTCGTCCTCCTGTCGTGGATGAGGCGATGGTAGTGGCCGAGACGTTAACGCCTCCCCCGGAGGAGTCGGGACTCACTCACTGGTCAAGTCGCGAGCTGGCCAAACGTATCGGGGTCAGCCACAATGAGATTTCCTCTATCTGGCGGAATTGGGGTATTCAGCCGCATCGGACGGAATCGTTTAAATTCTCCACCGATCCTGAGCTCGAAGCGAAGATCACCGATATTGTCGGGCTGTACATGGACCCGCCGGAGAACGCCGTCGTCTTGTGTGTTGACGAGAAGTCGCGGGTCCAGGCCCTGGAGCGGTCGCAGCCGATGCTGCCGGTCGCGCCGGGCCTGGCGGAGCGTCGCTCGTATGATTATTACCGTCATGGGACGACGAGTTTATTCGCGGCGTTGAATGTGGGCACCGGTCATGTGACTGATCAGTGCTACCGAAGGCATACCAATCGGGAGTTCCTGGCGTTCTTGAAACATGTGGCCGCCGAGTACCCGGACAAGGATCTTCGCATCGTGGTCGACAACTACGGGACCCATCAGCACGATAACGTGAAAAAGTGGCTCGCCCGCCCGAAGAACAAGCGGATCACGTTGCATTTCACACCGACCGGGTGCTCCTGGATGAATCTCGTTGAAGTGTTCTTCTCCATCATCACCCGCAAAGCCATCCGCCGGGGAAGTTTCACCAGCGTGGATGAACTGACGGCCGCAATCACAAACTTCATCACCCACTACAACAAAGACTGTCAGCCATTCAACTGGACCAAGCCCGCCGAAGTCATCATCAGCAAGGCAACCAGCAAACGCCGGACCACCTTCATAAAAAA
>JBOHHE010000270.1:0-2127 GCA_050700355.1 Pseudonocardiaceae bacterium | reverse complement strand
GTCGTGATCAGCCTGTTCGACACCGAGCCGACCATGGACAAGGCATACGGGGAGATCCTTCGCCAAGCCGGCATATCGCGCGGTAGTGGTGACTGCGCAATCACGACCGGGGCAGAGCATCGCTACTCAGGCAACGGCGCGCAACTCGGCCGGGCGCTGTGCTACAGGAAAGACGGTAACGCCTTTCTGGTGTGGACCAACGATGAGGAGCGGACCGTGGCCGATGCCCGCCGAAGGGACGGTAACGATGTCGAGCTCTATCGTTTCTGGGCCTCCCTGGTCGGTGTCCCGTTCACCCTCACCCCGGACGAGCAGAAATTGCACGACATTGCGCAGGAGACCGACTGCCGTCGGGCGCCGGCGGGCAGTCTGGATCGGTTCCCCGGTGTGGTCGCAGCAGTTGAATGCGAGGCGGGGGACTCGGGCGCCAACATGGTTTCCTTCTACCGCTTCGCCGATCTGGACGCACTGCAACGCAGCTACAGAGCCCAAGTCCGCGACGCCCATGCGAATGCGGGGGCATGTGTAGACGGCGAGGCGCCAGATTTCCTGGGCGAGGAGAGCTGGAATATAAGAGATGTCGATCTCGGGCGGATACTCTGCTATCCCAGGCAGCGGGGCGAGCTGGTCATGGAGTGGACCGTCGAGCCACTGCTCTTACTGGTTCGCGCGGTCGGTACCGATCCCAAGGCCCTGAGCGATTGGTGGAAAGAGGATTCCGGTCCCAGTAGCGACGTGATCGTCCAAGCGGTCAATGCCCAAGCGCGGCCACCGTTCCCCAACCCGGCGGAGCAGGAGTTGCTCGAGCACATCCCAGTCCCGTCCCGGGTAAACTGTATGCGCCTGTCGAAGGAGCGAGTGTCTGAGGACGTGAGCGGCGAGCCGGTTGCCGCGGTCGTCTGCGGGACCAAGAACGACGGCCCCGACCAGGTCCGTTACTACCAGTTCCCGGATTCCGCCTCGATGACCGCGAGCTACGGCGATGAAGCCTCCCCGGGGCCGGACTGCAACAGCGAACCACCGGATTTCACCGGCGAGGCCGAATACTCGCGCAACGGGACGGTTACCGGCCGGCTGGCCTGCGCAACGAACGACGCCGGTTTTCCGTATCTGGTGTGGACCCACGACCGGTTGAATATCCTGGCGCTCGCCTTCAAGGATGAGGATCCGGCGCCGCTGCTCACCTGGTGGCATGCCGAGGCCGGCCCGGTCTAGTATTCATGGCCGTCTGAGCTGGGAAGACCCGCCATCACCCAGCCCGTATACTCCAGCCGACAGTGGTCTCGATGAGCGTCGGCCGCACGCCGGAGTGGCTCACGGCCTCCGTACACTCGATGCGTGAGTGCGATAACTCAGCCGCCGGCTCGTCGAGCGCTCGGCCGGGGCTCTGGGCGGGCGTGACGCAGCAGGACACCGAGGCGCTGAACGCGCTGCGTGCAGTCGATGCCGGGCTGGACCGGCGCTGGCCGGAGAGCCGGATCGAGCCGTCGCTGACCCGGATCGCGGCACTGGTCGATCTGCTCGGCTCGCCGCAGCGTTCCTACCCGGTGCTGCACATCGCCGGCACCAATGGTAAGACCTCGGTCGCTCAGATGCTCGACGCGTTGCTCACCCGGATCGGGCTGCGGGTCGGGCGCTACATCAGCCCGCACCTCCAGTTGGTCACCGAGCGGATCAGCCTGGACGGTGCGGCGATCAGCCCGGAGCAGTTCGTGGCGGCATACCAGGATATCGACCAGTATGTGAACCTGATCGACGCCGGCTCGCCGGTGCCGATGAGCAAGTTCGAGGTACTGACCGGGATGGCCTTCGCCACCTTTGCCGATGCTCCGGTGGATGCCGCCGTGGTGGAGGTCGGCCTGGGGGGCAGCTGGGACGCCACCAACGTCGCCGACGCCACGGTCGCGGCGATCACTCCGATCGCCCTGGACCACGTCGACTTCCTGGGCAGTGATATCGCCGGCATCGCTGCGGAGAAGGCGGGGATCATCAAGCCGGGCTGCCTCGCGGTGCTCGCCGAGCAGCCGCCCGAGGTGGCCAGGGTGATCGCCGCGCGCAGCGTCGAGGTGGACGCGACAGTGGCCCGGGAGGGTGTGGAGTTCGGCGTGCTGCACCGCGATATCGCCG
>JBOHHE010000269.1:0-63248 GCA_050700355.1 Pseudonocardiaceae bacterium | reverse complement strand
TGCCAGTACCGCTCTCACGTCCTCCTCTGGACGTGAGAGAGCCAGCCGACGGGCACCTAACGCACCGGTGAAGCGTGCTTCCCGGCCCTGGGGCCTGAAGCCAGGCAAGCAGCAGGTGCCTGCGGTGTTCAACGCCGTTTCACTCCGGTGAACAGCCATGAACACTCAGCTACACTCATATCCCGCCACCGGATCGTTACAGCCCGCGAAGACGGAACACGACAACGATGGGGGACTGGCGATGATCCAAGAACCTCCCGAGCTGGTGGCCATGCGCCTGGCCTTGGGCCAGCAGTTGGCCTCCCTGCGCGAAGCCCGGGGTAAGGTCCAGCAGCAGATTGCCCGTAGAACCGGCTACACCCGCTCTTCAGTGGCCAAGGCTGAAACCGGCCGCCAGCTGCTCACCCGGGAGTTCTGGACAACAGCCGATGAGCTGCTTAAGGCCAAAGGCGTGCTGCTGGCCAGCTATGAACGAGTACGACGAGCCAAGGAAGAGCACGAAGCCAACGCCCGGGAAGCAGCACTCGCCAGGGCGTATGCCGAAGCCCAGGCCCGGGCGGAGGAGCTGCGGGCTACGGCTATCCCTTCCGAAGCCCACAACGGCAACGTCTCCAGCCTGCCCACTGGCCAGGAGCTGCTGCCCGGCCTGGTTTCCGCCGTCGGTGCCGAGCTGGCCGCAAGCTTGGCCGGGCCGCTGCTGTACCTGGCGTTCCTCACCACGCCCTCAGCCCAGACGATGCCCGTAGCATGGAGCGGTCAGCTGAAAGAGCAGCTTCGCAGCTTTCTCCGTGAATGGGCCAATACTGTGGAACGTCGGGAACACCTGAGGCTACTAGGACAACTGGCCACTGCCATTGCCGCGTCGCCACTTCTCAACCTGGACAGCGGCGAACAGGAGCGGGTGTCAAAGGTTGTTGCTCAACCCAGCCGGCTGGACGCCCAGTCCATTGAGCACATCGAAACCATTCTCGCTGACTGCAAACGACAAGAGGATAGGTTCGGTCCCTACTCGGTACTATATACCGTCATTGCTCAGCGGGAGTTCGTGGATTCCTTACTCGACGAATGCTCGGATGAGCTTCGCCCTAGACTCCTCTCCCTCTACAGCAGTATGTCCAGTTCCATCGGATACTACTTCTTTGATCTTGGCGACGCCGACAGTGCCATGCACTACAAAGACCAAGCGCGGAAGACCGCGCAGGAAGCCCGTAATACCGAGCTGGCTATCTACGCACTGTGCACGATGAGCTTCTGCGCTTCCAGGCAGGGGAAAGCACACACCGGTATTGACCTTGCTGCTGCTGCCCAGAGCCTCGCGAGGAAAACCGATGACCACCTCCTGCGAGCCTGCGTCGCTGTAGAGTTTGCGATAGCCTACGCGGTTGACGGTCAGCACAAGGAGTGCATGACCGAGTTTGACCAGGCACTCACAGCGCTTGCACTACCAGCCAGCCAGCGGTCTCCTGAATCACCGGTCTACTGGTTCCATGAAGGATTGGTTGCCAGTCACCAGAGCGAGTGTTTGCTCAGGCTCGGCAAGCCAGCAGAAGCTGCCGCCAGCGCCGAAAGAGCACTTCAGCTGTTCGATAGTTCGTTCGTCAGCGACTTGGCCTTCTGCAAGCTCCGTCTGGGGACTGCCCGCCTACTGACCGGAGAGGTTGAGGAAGCAGCGCGTTTTATTGGGGAAGGAGTACTACTAGCCACCAAGCACCGTTCGCCACGGCTGAGCAGTGAAGTCAGGACTGCCCGAGGGAGGTTGCAGCCGTGGAAGAGCACAGCAGCGGTGAGGGAGTTGGATGAGCGATTGCGGGGTTTTGGATTTGGAGGGTACGGGTTTTAATGAGGTATGATCTCATTTATTGCTCTGGCCCTTCAGTGCTATGGTGGTCTTTTCCGGAAGCTCGTATAAGCTCGGCAAGGTAGGCTAGAACAGTGGGGTCTTCTACTCGTGGCGGAAGTCCTTGGGATACTCGTGTATAGATCACCCATGCCTCAAAATCGACTGAAGGATCAGGTTCTGAAAGCTCCATTGTGCTGCCTTTTGACTTGCGCACCTGCCAAAGGAGTCAAGCGGGGTGGCGACAAAAAAAGGGGGCAGGCGCATCCCCGCCTGCCCGTAGGGCGTCTGGAAGTGGTCCCACGGAGGCTCACAGTCAAGGGATGGGTCCCAGTGATGTTTTCGGCGTAGCGAACCTGAAGGGCGAAAAGATCATGGGGTGCCCTTGACTGCGAGGGTGGGACCATTACCCCTGGCGCCAGCACGTCTACCTCGTGACCTCGGGGTGGTGTGAGAAGATCGGTGCAGTTTGCCCCGTTTGAGGATGAGGGTGGGGTACAGAAAGCATGGAGCCGTGCCACCATCAGCAGCTCAAGCGACATGCCCAGCTGCGGCACCAGCCGTGGTCTTCGCCGCTGTAAGTTGGTGATCCGGATGACTGGGCATTGGTGCGACACACGCCTCGGCCACCGTTGATATGCCCAGAGCCCGAGTGTGGGGTCAAGCTCATTTCCTATGAGAACCCCAGGAACAAGTACAACCCGCGGGTACGTGATTTCGTACTCATATAATGGATGGGTTTGAATTTCTCGAAGAGATCCTGGCTGGACGCCGACGGTGGTACCGGCCCGGGGTACTGGGCTACAAGCGGGGCCTGTGGGCATTGAAAACCGATACGGCTGACTACTTCGCGTTCCAGCAGCAGGCACGCGAGGGTGGTATCTGTTGACTAGGCGACGAGCGGATATACTCGTGCGTGCTACCGCCGGTCTCGCCCTGTCACCTGAAGGTGCTAAGCAGATGAAGCACTGCGGCGGGGATAGACGCCGTCGCCTCTTCAAGCAAGTGCTCGATCGCGTTGGCTTCCGCTGACCGGTCAATATCGATCATTTTCGACCAGGTCGCTGGCTTGTACCGCGCGAGCGACGACAGCGCTAGCAGCACGGCCCATAACGCCAGAAACGGATGAAGACCGGTCGCCATAGATCCGATCGCGGGGGTGACGACAGTATCATCGGCGGAGCGGTAGCACGCGACCCCAAGGTCACTGAGCGTCTTGTTGTCAAAGAGCATCAACGGCGGCGAACCGCTCCGCCACTCAACGCTCAGCCCCATTCCAGGTCCTGCATTGCGCCAGGCTACTCCACCCATGGGCGAAACCTGCGGCATGCTGCCTCGCAAAGCCGGGTAGCGATCGAGATGCTCCTTGACCCTCGCTCTGTCCTGGCCGTAGAGGTCGCGCACTTGCCGGGGAATCCAGTTGACCTCAGCATGGGTGAAAGTGCCGGCCTTGGGCCATCCGTCCTGGAAGAAAAGCAGCACAGGTAACATGACATCGTCAGTGAGCGGGAAGTCTACCGTCTCCAGTAGCAGCGGCCACAACTCGCGAAGGGCCACTGGCTCATCAGGGACAAGTGCCTCGACGTCCAAGGCGGAAGCGACGGCGGGAAACAGGCCGACCTTGGTGGCGGTGACAATGACATCAGCCGCAATGGCGGCATTCGTGTTCGCGGTCAAGCCGTGTCCGCTGACCCTCCACGCCTGGTTCCCGACGCGCGGTGATGCGGCCACGATCGCCCGGCTGGCCTGCGACAGGGCATAGAACAACTGAACTGGTCGGGTGGCGTAGCCCGTGTCACTGGCTGCGCCCAGGAACTGCTCACACTGCTCCAAGGCGGACTGGAACGTCGCGCGCCGCGCACCCTGCTTCGCATACCCCGGTGGATCATGACGAAGAGCGCGGAGGCTCCGCAACGCCCTTCCCGCAGCAGCCACCTCGCCTCCTCTTCCGTCGCTCCGAGGTGCAAGCACTAGGCTGTGCGTCCACCTGGATACCGACACGGTAGTGGATCAACGGCGTGTGCCATGGGAGCTTCTAGGTACATAAGCGAACGTCTGGACACCGCAGGGTGATTGTCTCTTGACCCATCCAGCTGTAATGGAGGCGAACCGCATTCGTGGCCGCCACCGACGCGTCGATGGATAACCGCATCGGTTGGTGACCACAGGGCTGAGGCCGGGTCATCAGCTATGAGGTGGGTTGGTCATACACCAACTGAGCTGGGGCCGATTGAGGCGAGTGGTCTTAGAGCGCCGATGAGGGCTGTTGATGCTGGGTTGGTGCGGTCTTGAGCCGGGTGTCGAGGTCTGCGGTGAGTTGGGTGGCGGTGGCAGGGCGGATTCGGGAGGCGATGTGGCCGTCGGGTCGGATCACGAAGCTGGTGGGCTGGTCTGCGCCGTAAGCGCGGTGCAGGTTGCTCTGGGGATCGTGGAGAAGCCGCGGATGGCTCGCCGCTGGGGGGTCGGTGCAGACGACTCGGGCCATGACGAGACCCGGGTAGCGCTGCTCAAGGTGCGTGGCGTGCTGGAGCAGTCCGTGGGGATCGGAGCCGGCGGCGAAGAGCAGCACGGTGTGGTGGGTGCCGCGAAGCACCTCAAAGATCCGGGTCACGCCGGCGCCGATCACCTTGCCCTCGCGGGCCCGATCTCCCGGTCGTGGCCCGTGGCGCCAGCCGTGGCCGTACTCGGCGTTGAGGGGGCTGTCCGGGTAGGCGATGCGCAGCTGGGAGATCAGCCCCACCGCCAGCCGCCGGATGGCCGGGATGGTCAACATGCGGGGAAGTAGGTGCGGCAGCAGATGGCCGCGGATAAAACGAGGGATGACACCGGGAGAGGCAGCGAGGCTAAACGCCCGGTCGGTGGTGCGCAACAGGGTCTGCCCCACCGGGTGTCGTTCGCGGTGGTAGGAGTCGAGCAGGGTGGGGTTGGCGTGGCCGTGCTCGACGGCGGCAAGTTTCCAGGCCAGGTTGTAGGCATCCTGGATGCCGGTGTTCATGCCCTGGGCTCCGACCGGGCTATGCACGTGCGCGGCATCGCCAGCGAGGAACACTCGGCCTTGCCGATAGCGCGGTACACCGCGCCGATGTAGTCGGTACCGCGCGGTCCAGGTGGTGGCGATGATCCGCGCCGGAAGGGGCAGGCGCGCGTCGAGCAGGGCCTGCATCTCGGCCAGGCTCGGCTCGGCCGCATCGTCGCTTCGGGGGCCCGGGGGGGTGTTACTGATGATCCGGAATCGGCGTGGGCCAGGCATGGTCCAGACCGCGAGGAAACCGTCTGGCCCGGGGAAGACGTATAGCTGGCCGTCGGGCAGCTCCCAGTCGAGCTGGGCATCGGCTTGGATGAACTCTTCGGGGTAGGTGGCGCCGGGAAATGGGATACCCGCGGCCTGGCGCACGCGGCTGTGTACACCGTCGGCGCCGATGAGCCAGCGCGCTGCCACGCTCTCCCGGCGACCGTCGCGGTGGCACAACTCAGCCTCAACCGCGTCCTGTCGCTGCACGAACCCCTCGAAGGTGACGCCGCGCTCGATCCCCACGCCCAACCCAGACAGATGATCGGCGAGGATCTGTTCGGTCTGATCCTGCGGCAGCATGAGCAGCCGGGGGTAGGTGGTGTGTAGCTTGGGCACACTGATCAACTGTGCGCGGAAGTCAAGCTGAACCAGTCGGCGGCCCCGCAGCACTTGGGTGAACCCCTCGACCGGCCGCCCGGCCGCCAACGCCGCATCGATCACGCCTATGTCGTCGAATAGCTCCAGCGTCCTGGGTTGGACCAGCAACGCCCGCGAGGTGGGTGGCGGCTTGGCCATCTGGTCGATAAGCCGGACGACCACACCACGACGGGCGAGCTCAATGGCCATCGTCAGCCCAGTCGGACCGGCCCCCACGACGAGCACCGGAATCTGTCGAGCAGCCATCACCAGCCTCCACTCATCGCACCACCACTGCTTGGTGCGTAGGAGATGGCGACCAAGACCGGTGATACATCCGCCTCCTGGCCCAGGCGACCGAAGCAGGATGTGGCCTTACCGGTGCCAACGAGCTCGGCTCAAAAACATCTGGTCAACAACCTGCAGGTGTTTGAAACCATCCCTTGCGAGCAGAGAAGCGACCTGATGCGGTGACACCAGGGACTACTTGGTTCCGGACCCACACGATGGACGGGTTCCAGTTCCCCGACAAGATCCTGTTCGGACGCGGAAGCTAGTACCAGCCAAAGACAGTCGGGCACAACTACGGGTTGTGGGCCTTGATGACCGATGTTGCCAAGTACTACGCCTTCCGTAACAAGGCTCGGAAGCTGGCCCTGCGCACCCAGCCAGCAGTTAGCCAGAAACCAAGATCAAGGTACATAAGCGAAACCCGCGGCACCGAGGGGTGCTTTTCTTGGACGAAGTTCCCGAGTTCGGACCTCGGTCGCTGGAGGCATTGCGGACCCCGCTGGAAGAAGGCGAGGTCCGGCTGGCTCGTCGGGACGGGGTGGTCCGCTACCCGGCACGCTGCCTGCTCGTCCTGGCTGCCAATCCGTGCCCGTGCGCTCCACCCGACGATCGGGACTGCACGTGCGCCCCCGCGGCCCGCAGGCGATACCTGGGTAGGCTCTCTGGGCCCCTGCTCGACCGGGTGGATCTGCGGGTGGCGATGCGGCCGGTGAAGGGTATGGGTCGGACAAACACGGAGCCGGAGAGCACGGCGATCGTGCGCCAGCGAGTACTTCTGGCCCGCGAAGCTGCCCGCATCCGCTGGGCGGACGCCGGCTGGAGCACCAATGCCGAGGTGCCCGGTCCGGTGCTGCGCCGGCGCTTCCGGCTGCCGAAGACGGTGACCGAGCCGATCGAATCGGCGCTGTACCGAGGCATGGTCACCGCCCGAGGAGCCGACCGGGCACTGCGGCTGGCCTGGACGATTTCTGACCTGGCCGGACGAGACCGACCGGTGGTCGAGGACGTCTACTCGGCGATGGGATTGCGCGACCGGAGGGCGGCATGACCCCGGGAGAGTGCGAGCTGCGGCGGGCTCGGGCTTATCTCAGCCGGGTCGCCGAGCCCCCCGCTCCCGCACTCGCCGAGCTGATCACCGAAGTCGGGCCGATACGGGCGGCCCGATCGGTGGCCGCCGGGCAGGTACCCGAGAGGGTGGTCGCCGAGACCGGCGCCCGCCGGACGGACCAGCGAGCCGAGGCCGACCTGTCCGCGATCGCCATGCTGGGCGGCCGTCTGGTGATTCCCGAGGACAAGGAATGGCCCGCCGATGCGTTGACCTGCTTCGCCACTCCCACCGCACAGATCGACGAACGCTGGCGTGCACCGGTCGCGCTGTGGGTGCGAGGCACCGCCCCCCTCGACGGCCTTGAAGATCGGGCGGTAGCGGTGGTCGGCGCCCGGGCCGCTACCGGCTACGGGGAGCACGTCGCCGCCGAGTTCGGCTACGGGCTGGCCGAGGCCGGTGTCACGGTGGTCTCCGGTGCCGCGTTCGGGATCGACGGCGCCGCACACCGGGGTGCGCTCGCCGCCCAGGGAAGCACTGTCGCGGTGCAAGCATGCGGATTGGACCGCGCCTATCCCGCCGGGCACCACCGTTTGCTGAACCAGGTTGCCGAGCGCGGTGCGGTGATCAGCGAGTACCCGCCGGGGATGCGGCCCGCCCGCTATCGCTTCCTGGTCCGTAACCGCCTGATCGCCGCACTGACGACGGGCACAGTCGTCGTCGAAGCCGGAGTGCGTAGCGGCGCCCGGCGCACCGCTACGGCGGCGGCAGCGCTGGGTCGGATCGTGATGGCAGTGCCCGGGCCGATCACCTCCGCGCTGTCGGTCGGCTGCCATCTGCTGATTCGTGACGAACAGGCTGTGCTGGTCACCCGGGTGGCTGAGATCCTTGAAGCCATCGGGCCGATCGGAACTGATCTCGCACCGGCACTGAGCACGCCGGTTCACCTCACCGACGGGTTGAGCACGGAGCTGCTCGCGGTGTACGAGGCGCTGCCTGTACGCGCTCCTCGACATCCCGAGCAACTGACTCGCGACTCCGGCGTGCCGTTGAACCGAGTGCGCTCAGCACTGCCGTTGCTGGAACTGCGGGGGCTGGTCGCCTGTGGGATAACCGGCTGGTACCGGCTCATTCCAGGGCGTGGCGGTTCTTGACCCGGGCCGGTTGGTAGCGCAGCGTCTTGTGGGTGAGCGATGAGGCACCGCCGGGGGAGGCGCTGCCGGCTGACCTCCTGATCCACCAAGAGCGCTTCGTGGCTCATCTGCGATCAGTACGTGGCCTGTCGCCACACACCGTGCGGGCCTACCAAGGCGATATCAGCGCCTTGTTGAGGCACCTGGTCGGTGTGGGCTGCGACGATGTCGCTAAGTTGGACCTCGCCCTGCTGCGGGGCTGGCTCAGTACCCAGCACCGCCACGGGTGCAGTCGCAGTACGTTGGCGCGGCGCGCCGCTGCCGCTCGGGCCTTCACCACGTGGGCCACCAAGGCCGGTTTGTTGAGCAGCGACCCGGGCTCGCGGCTGGGCGCGCCGAGACCCGAGCGAACCCTGCCCGGGGTACTGAACCCAGCGGAAGTGGCCGCGGTACTCCGGGCAGCTGAGCGAGGTGCAACGGAGGGCGATCCGGTTGCTCTGCGTAACCATGCAGTGGTGGAACTGTTGTATGCGACCGGCGTGCGTGTCGCCGAATTGTGTGGACTTGACCTGGCCGATATCGACGAGAACCGGCGCCTGATCCGGGTGCTCGGTAAGGGTGCGAAGGAACGATCGGTGCCGTACGGAATACCCGCCGAGCAGGCTCTGCTGCGCTGGCTCTCCGACGGCCGACCGTCCTTTGTGCACTTCCTCTCATCATCGGCGTTGTTCCTCGGAGTGCGCGGGGGACGGCTGGATCAGCGGATCGTTCGAGCCGTCGTGCACGAGGTCGTCGCGGCAGTGCCCGGGGCTGCGGACGTCGGTCCACACGGGCTGCGACACAGTGCGGCGACACACCTGCTTGAAGGAGGAGCAGACCTTCGTACGGTCCAGGAGCTGCTCGGTCACGCTACGCTCGCAACCACTCAGCTCTATACGCACGTGACCGTCGAGAGGTTAAAGGCAATCCATGATCGGAGCCACCCCCGTTCCTGAGCCTTCCGGGGGTCGCGTCACCCTTACTGCCCTCCCCTCCGACGGTCTTGGACCGCGAGACGGGTTTCCGGAAGCCAGGGATCCGGAAGCCAGGGGCAATGAGGTCGAAGCCGGCATCGTCGCGCTGTGGCGGGCCTATGGACGCGATCGGGACGCCGCGCTGAGGGACCGATTGGTGCTGCACTACGCGCCACTGGTGAAGTACGTAGCCGGGCGGGTGGGTACCGGGCTACCCCCGCACGTCGACGTCGCTGATCTGGTCCAGTCGGGTGTCTTCGGCTTGGTTGACGCCATCGAGCGCTTCGAACAGGAGCGCGGTCTGAAATTTGAGACCTACGCGATGCAGCGGATCCGCGGAGCCATCCTCGATGAGCTACGCGCCCAGGACTGGGTACCTCGTTCGGTCCGGACTCGCGCGCGCGAAGTGGAACGGGCACTGGAACGGCTGGAGGGGCGGTTGCAACGCTCGGCCACCGATGCCGAGGTGGCCCAGGAGCTGGGTATCGCTCTGTCCGACCTGCGAGATGTCTATGCCCAGCTGCAGCTGACCAGTGTGGTTGCGTTGGACGAGCTGGTCGCGGTCGGGCGTGGGGGTACCTCACTCGCCGAGACGCTGCCCGACGACAAGGTGGCCGAACCAGGTGCGGTTCTCGACTCCGCGGAGAGCAGGCGCTTGCTCGCTCAGGCGGTCTCCCAGCTCACCGATCGGGACCGGGTCGTGGTCACCCTCTACTACTTCGAGAACCTCACCCTTGCTGAGATCGGCCGGGTCCTGGGGGTCACCGAATCACGGGTGTGCCAGCTGCATACTCGGGCGGTCCTGCGGTTGCGGAGCAAGATGCTCGAAGCCACCGCAGGCTGAGCCGAGCCCACCTCATCCCTCGGCGGAGCTGTCCTCCCAGGGCAGCAGGCGCACCCGGCCCAACCCGAGCAGGTGAAGCGGGTCGAGGTAGTCCGTTCCCCGCCGGACACCCCAATGCAGGCAGACCTCTGACGCACAGCCGGGGTGCCCGGGTAGCAGCGTGCCGATCTGCTGGCCCCGGGCCACCAGATCCCCGGCCGTGACGCCGGGCGAAATCGGCTCATAGGTCGTACGCAACCCGCCGGGGTGATCGATTGACACCACGCCACGACCGGCCACCTGACCGGCGAACACCACTGTGCCCGCCCCTGCGGCGAGCACGGGAGCGCCATTCGTGCCGGCCAGATCCACCCCACGATGTCCTGGTCCGAAGCGGTGTGCTGGTGCCTGGAACGCATGGAGCACCGTTGGAGCGCCGGGCAGTGGCCAAGCGAATTTCCTCGCCGGCCCGGGCGCCGGGTCGCCAGAATGATCCGTTTCCTCCGGACCCTGGACGCCCACCAGGGCGGCGCTGGATGCCGCAGCCGATCCAGCCGATCCACCGGAGAGTTGCGCCGCAGCCGGTTCACCGGAGAGCAACAGCGCCACCAGCATCGTGCACATCAAGATCCGCGACACGTCGAGAATCCTGCCTCGATCCGCTCGAACTGCTCAGCGATGACTATCTCCGCTGTGGACAGCGGGGATAGCTGTGGACAACTGGGCATGATGAACTCACCTGAGCTCAGTGGCGTCCGGCGCGGGCCGTATACTTCGGGGGCGGTCCGCATGTGCGGGTCGACTTCGCGTGCCAGCGTTCGTCTCCTCGGGGGTCACGGCGCCCGGCGGTCTTCGCTGCGGTCTCTTGGCCGCACGGGGTCCGGTCGCCGGGCTGGCGCCAGGGCGGTGGTCCGACCCGGCCCGCCGCGACAACCGCATCAGCGTGCCGACCGAGAGGTCGACGCGCCCGACACATCGAGGTGTGCACCGGCTATGGCCGTCGTCACCATGCGGAATCTGCTCGATTCCGGCGTGCATTTCGGGCACCAGACCCGCCGCTGGAACCCGAAGATGAAGCGTTACATCTTCACCGAGCGCAATGGTAACTACATCATCGACCTGCAGCAGACGCTGACCTACATCGACCGGGCCTACGAATTCATCAAGCAAACCGTGGCCCACGGCGGTTCGGTCCTGTTCATCGGCACGAAGAAGCAGGCCCAGGAAGCGATCTCACACCACGCGAAGCGCGTAGGCATGCCGTATGTGAACCATCGGTGGCTCGGTGGCATGCTCACCAACTTCTCCACCGTGCACAAGCGCCTTCAGCGCCTGAAGGAACTCGAATCCATGGAGCAGACCGGCGGGTTCGCCGGACTGACCAAAAAAGAGATCCTGATGCGCACCAGGGAGAAGGACAAGCTGGAACGGACCCTGGGTGGCATCCGGGACATGCAGCGGGTGCCCAGCGCGGTGTGGGTGGTGGACACCAAGAAGGAGCAGATCGCCGTCGGCGAGGCCCGCAAGTTGGGTATCCCGGTGGTCGCAATCCTGGACACCAACTGTGACCCCGACGAGGTCGACTACCCCATCCCGGGCAACGACGACGCGATTCGCTCCGCGACGCTGCTCACCCGGGTGGTCGCCGACGCCGCGGCC
Source organism: Pseudonocardiaceae bacterium (assembly GCA_050700355.1). Lineage (GTDB taxonomy): Bacteria > Actinomycetota > Actinomycetes > Mycobacteriales > Pseudonocardiaceae. The sequence goes on along the minus strand of JBOHHE010000269.1, from coordinate 51,798 downwards.
GACGGCTTGAGATCGAGGTCGGGGCGCTCGGGTGGAGCCGATGGCACGGACAAGCCAGAAGCCGGGGTCAATGAACCGCTGGCCGAATGGGAGCAGGAGCTGCTGGCTTCTGGAGACCAGCCCGAGCCGGACAGCGGGTCGCGTCAGGCCGAACCGGCGGTCGCTGCCAACAACGGCTTGCCGCAGGCATGACATGAGTGGGCTTCGACGTGTTTGACGTCAGCCTTTGACATTGTCGACGACCGTCGATGATGTGGTCTGAGGATGAGTGCGGGTAGGTCGGGTCTTCCCGCACCATCTCAGGCCACTGCACTATATCCTTGACTGACAACAATGAGGACGGAAAGGCACGATGGCGAACTATTCCGCCGCCGAGGTCAAGCGACTCCGGGACGTGACCGGTGCGGGGATGATGGACTGCAAAAAGGCCCTGGAGGAGTCCGGGGGGGAGTTCGACAAAGCGGTCGAGTTCCTGCGCATCAAGGGTGCCAAGGACGTCGGCAAGCGAACTGAACGAGCCACGGCCAACGGATTGGTCGCCGCCGAGCACGGCGTGATGATCGAGCTCAACTGTGAGACCGACTTCGTGGCCAAGGGCGCGGACTTTCAGGAGCTTGCGGACAAGATCGTCGCCGAGGCGAACCGGACCCGCCCGGCCGATGCCGAAACGCTCGCCCAGGCGAAGTTGGACGGTGGCACGGTGGCCGATGCGGTGCAGGCCGTCTCGGTGAAGATCGGCGAGAAGCTGCAGTTGCGGCGGGTGGTGTCCTTTGACGGGGCGGTGGCCACTTACCTGCACCGGCGATCCTCTGATCTGCCGCCGGCGGTAGGCGTGCTGGTCGAATATGAGGGAAGCGCTTCGGACACGGCCCGCGCGATCGCGATGCAGGTAGCCGCTATGCGACCGCGCTATGTCACCCGGGACGAGGTCCCGGACGAGGTGGTGGCCCGGGAGCGGCGCATCGCCGAGGAGACCGCCCGGGAAGAAGGCAAGCCGGAGCAGGCCCTGTCGAAGATCGTCGAAGGTCGCCTCAATGGCTTCTTCAAAGACACCGTGCTGTTGGAGCAGGCTTCGGTACAGGACTCCAAGAAGACCGTCCAGGTGGTCCTGAAGGAGGCGGGAGTGACCGTGCTGCGGTTTGCTCGTTTCGAGGTCGGGCAGGCCTGAGGTCGACTCGAGGGCGCCGGTGCCTGGCATCGGCTCGGGTGAACTCCGCTGATCTCACGGCGACGACAGTCACCACCGGCCGCCTTCGCCAGCTGCTGTACCGGAAGGACCGTGGCTCCGATGTCAGGCTCGAACGAAGGTGGCGCGTTGCCTACTGACGTGGATTCCGCTGGAATGGTTTCTCCGGGGCAGGGTCGAGCGGTGGACACCGACCGGCTGGTGGGGCCCGGTTACCGCCGGGTGCTGCTCAAGCTCGGTGGTGAGATGTTCGGTGGCGGCGCCGTCGGGGTCGATCCGGATGTCGTGAAGGCGGTCGCACGTCAGATTGCCGAGGTAGTGGCCACCGGAGTGCAGGTGGCCGTGGTGATCGGCGGAGGTAACTTCTTCCGCGGTGAGCAGTTGCAACATGGTGGCATGGAACGTTCCCGCGCTGACTACATGGGCATGCTCGGCACCGTGATGAACTGCCTGGCTCTCCAGGACTTCTTGGAGCGTGAGCACCGGCTCGACACTCGTGTGCAGACGGCCATCACGATGGGCCAGGTCGCCGAACCCTACATTCCCCGACGCGCGATCCGGCACCTGGAGAAGGGTCGTGTGGTGATCTTCGGGGCCGGGGTGGGGATGCCCTACTTCTCGACCGACACCACCGGTGCGCAGCGGGCGCTGGAGATCGGTTGTGAGGTTGTACTGATGGGCAAGGCAGTCGACGGGGTGTACACCGCGGATCCCAAAACCGATGTCACCGCGACGATGTTCCGCCACATCACTCATCGTGAGGTGCTCGAGCGGGGACTGAAGGTGGCGGATGCGACCGCCTTCAGCCTGTGCATGGACAACAAGCTGCCGATCATCGTGTTCAATCTCCTCACCGAGGGCAACATCGCGCGTGCGGTGCGTGGTGAACCGATCGGTACCCTGGTCAGTTCCCCGGCCTGAGAGAGGGGAGGCCACCCGACCTCACCGACGAGTGCCCACCACCACGTGCTGGGCAGGAGAGGGATAGATACTGGGAACGGGGCGCGGATGAGTCCGCCGCGACTACCGGATACGTCACATGAGCAGCGGACAAGGAGCAGCAGTGATCGACGATAGCCTCCTCGACGCCGAGGAGAAGATGGAGAAGGCCGTTTCAGTGGCCAAAGAGGATCTCGCCACCCTGCGGACCGGCCGAGCCAGTCCGGCGATGTTCGCCAAGATCGTGGTGGACTACTACGGTGCTGCGACTCCGCTGACCCAGCTCGCCAGCGTCTCGATCAAGGAGGCGAGGATGGCGGTGATCAAGCCGTACGACGCGACCCAGCTGAAGCCGATGGAGAAGGCGATCCGCGATTCTGATCTCGGTGTCAACCCGACCAACGATGGCATGATCATCCGTGTGGTCATCCCGCAGCTGTCCGAGGAGCGCCGAAGGGACCTGGTCAAGGTGGCGCATGCCAAGGGTGAGGATGCCAAGGTGTCCATCCGTAACATCCGCCGCAAGGCCAAGGATGAGCTCGGCCGGATCGCCCGGGACGGCGAGGCGGGGGAGGACGAGGTGGGCCGGGCCGAGAAGGAGCTGGACAGCACCACCCATCGCTACGTGGGGCTGGTCGACGAGCTCGTCAAGCACAAGGAAACCGAGCTGCTCGAAGTGTGAGTGTGTCGCCCAGACGTCCCGAGCGCTCCTCCGCCACCGTGGATTCGACGTCGCGAGCCGGCCGTGATCTCCGTGCGGCGATCATCGTCGGACTGTTCCTGAGTGCCGGTGTCCTGATCGCCCTGTTCACGGTACGGCAGGTTTTCATCGGCATCGTGGCCGCTGCGGTGGCGGTATCGACCTGGGAGCTCGCCGGGGCGCTGCGTCGGGGTGCCGGCGTCCGGATTTCGCTTCTTCCGGTGCTGCTCGGTGGGCAGGCGATGATCTGGATGTCCTGGCCGTTCGGGCGTGACGGGCTGCTCATCGCCTTCATGATGACTGTGCTGGCGTGCCTGATGTGGCGATTCACCGGTGGCGCGGCCGGCTATGTCCGCGACGTCAGCGCATCGCTGTTCACCGCGGCATACGTTCCCGGCTTCGCCGCGTTCGGTGCGCTGTTGGTAGTGCCCGCCGACGGGGCGGCGAGGGTGCTGTGTTTCATGCTCGGCGTGGTGGCCTCCGATGTGGGCGGCTACGTGGCAGGAGTGCTGGGTGGCCGACATCCGATGGCACCCTCGATCAGCCCCAAGAAGTCCTGGGAAGGCTTCATCGGCTCGCTGGTCGCGGGCATATCCTTCGGCGGCCTGGCCGTGACCTATCTACTGGACGGACAGCCGTGGCAGGGAGTGTTGTTCGGAGCCGCGATCGTGGTCACCGCTACCGCGGGGGACCTGGTCGAATCGCTGATCAAACGTGACATCGGCGTCAAGGACATGGGCACCCTGCTGCCGGGCCATGGAGGGTTGATGGACCGGATGGACTCCCTGTTGCCGTCAGCGGTCAGTTCCTGGTTGCTGCTGAGCTTGTTTCTGCCCCCCGGCGGCTGACCCCGAGGCCGTACCCCGACCGTCAACACCCGCCGGATCAGTTGTCGTAGGGGTCGTGATTGATGGCCATGCCGGTTACCGAGCGCGGTCGTTGAGCCGTGTCGATCAGAGAAAAGACAGCACCTGAGGGATCCTGGACCACGGCGGTTCGGCCGAATGTGCTGTCAAAAGGATAGACGTTCACCTGGCCACCCAGTTCGATGACCCGATTGACTGTATCATCGGTGCCGGTTTCCGGATCCACCGCGAAATAAATCATCCAGTACGCTGGTGTGTCGCTGTACTCATCCTTGTCGATCGTGAACCTGCCGAGAAGCGTGTAGTCACCCAGTGACCACACCGTGTAATCCATCTCCGTAACGTCACCGATCTGTTGCTGACGGTAGCCGAAAAGCGTCGCAAAGAACTCGTCTGCCCGCTGTCCATCCTGGGTGTTCAAATCGGCCCAGACCAGCGACCCCGGCTCCACGGTGTGAAATATCCACGTGGTCGCGGGTTGCCAGAAACCGATCTCACCACCGGTCGGATCCATCCCGACGACCATGCTGCCCCCACCCGGGGCGTCGGTCGGTCCGTTCAGCAGCTGGCCGCTCGATTTCTGGATCACCATCGCGGTGTGCGAAACATTGGCGCTGTTGAGGTAGAGCCTCCACCTGGCCGGTCGCCCCCTCGGCACTGCGGTGCCCGCCAGACCGGCCACCGGCAGGTCGTAGAGCAGTGCTGTGGCGTATTGCCCACTGTGCGAATCGGGATCGATTCGGTAGGTCCAACCGAATAGGCTGGCGTAGAACTCTCGGCTCCCGGCCGGATCAGTTGTCGATACGTCGATCCAGCAGGCTGATCCGGGTATGAAGGAGCCGTCCTCGAACATCCGGGTGGTCCTTTCCGGCTGTGGGCGGGTGGTCCGCCACAGCCAGAGTAGTCATTCCCCTACCCTCCGAGTAAGACTCGTTGTGGGTGAAGGAGGGCGTGGGTGAGCCAGACATGACCGATCGCGGGGTGCTGCCCAGCCCGAACATCTGGAACTGGCCAGATGTCTACGAACGGGAGAACAGGGCCGTCGACGCGGACGGGGCACTGTGGCAGGCGCTCGCGGAGCGAATGGATTGGACCGACCGTGACGTCGTTGACGTCGGTTGTGGGGACGGGTTTCACCTGATTCGGTTCGCACAGCGTGCCCGCAGCGTCATCGGGGTGGAACCGCATCCCCCCTTGGTCGTCCGGGCACGCCAGCGGCTGCGTGGGTTGGCCGGGTCGGGGGGCGCCACTATGCAGGTGCTTGCCGGTACCGCGGGGCGGCTGCCGCTGCCCGATTCCACTGCCGATCTGGTGCACGCCCGCGTTGCCTACTTCTTCGGTCCCGGATGCGAGCCCGGGCTCGCCGAGGTGGGGCGGGTGCTGCGACCGGGAGGGACACTGGCGGTGATCGACCTGGATGGGACTTACCCTCCTTACGGCCCGTGGCTATGCGCTGCGGCGCCTCACTACCGGCCTGCGGTGGTCGAGAAGTTCTTCGCGAGACAGGGTTTCGACTGCCGCCGAGTGGACACGGTGTGGCGGTTCACCGAGCGCAGCGACTTGGAGGACACACTGCGCATCGAGTTCACTCCCCAGGTGGCGGCGCGGGCGATCGCGCAGACTCCGGGACTGACCATCCCCGTGCGTTACCGTCTGCACGTCCGTATCGAGCCCACCGTTCTCCGTCTCCGTTAGCCGGCGGAGACAGTGTGGCAGGCGTGGGACACTGATCCTCGACATGACTGCGCTTCCGTTGGTATTCGATGCCCCGAGCCGGGGCCTGCCGCCGCGCCATCTCGCTGACCTCGACCATGACCAGCGTCGCGCGGTGGTGACCGAGTTGGGTGAACCGGCTTTCCGTGCCGATCAGCTGGCGCACCACTACTTCGTCCGATTGACCGTCGACCCGGCCGCGATGACCGACCTCCCTGCGCTACGCCGGTCCCCACTCCTGACGGCGCTGCTCCCGGAACTGGCCACCCCGGTGCGACACGTCACCTGCGACGGTGGCGCCACCCGCAAGACCCTGTGGCGCGCGGTGGACGGTTCGCTGACCGAGAGCGTGCTGATGCGTTACCCGGACCGGGCCACGGTGTGCATCTCCAGCCAGGCCGGCTGCGGGATGGCCTGCCCGTTCTGTGCCACCGGGCAGGGTGGGCTGACCCGCAATCTGTCCACCGCCGAAATCGTCGACCAGGTGCGGGCCGCCGCCGCGGCGATGCGGGACGGGGAGATCGCCGGGGGTCCCGGTCGGCTGTCCAACGTGGTGTTCATGGGCATGGGGGAGCCGCTGGCGAACTACCGGCGGGTGCTCACCGCCCTGCGCCGGATCACCGATCCCGCTCCTCACGGGTTGGGGCTGTCCCAACGATCGGTGACCGTGTCCACGGTCGGCCTGGTGCCCGCGATCCATCGACTGGCGCAGGAGGGCCTGCACATCACTCTGGCGGTATCGCTGCATGCCCCCGACGACGAGCTGCGCGACACCCTCGTGCCGGTCAACACGCGGTGGAAGGTGGCCGAGGTGCTCGGCGCGGCGCAACACTACGCGGAGACCACCGGGCGCCGCGTGTCCATCGAGTACGCGCTGATCCGGGAGGTCAACGATCACCCTTGGCGGGCCGACTTACTGGGGCGACTGCTCCAGGAACGCCTCGGCTCATTGGTGCACGTGAACCTCATCCCGCTCAATCCCACTCCCGGAAGTGAATGGGACGCCAGCCCGCATGACGTGCAGGAGACGTTCGTCGAGCGGGTCCGCGCCGCCGGGGTGGCCTGCACCGTCCGGGACACCCGAGGCCGCGAGATCGCCGCCGCCTGCGGCCAACTGGCGGCGTCCCCGCCCGAACGAACAACTGGTGACCTACCGTTCCACGCCCGGTAACGGCAACGGCAGCATGAACAGTACGTATTCACGATAGTAGGAGCCTGGTTTGCCGGACACCGTGCCGATCTTGTGCCACCCCCATCGCTCGTAGAGCGCATGGGTTGTGGTCGCTGCGGGGTTGCTCGCCAGAGTCGCGCGCTCCTCGGAGCGCCGGCACAGAAACGCGTCGTGCAGCGTTCGCCCGATCCCGTGGCCTTGCCATGCGCGGCGTACCTCGATTTCAGCCAGCAGTACCGTGCGCGAGCCGGTCTCCACCGTGAAGCCCTCCGGCGGCTCTGGTCGGAGCCCGTCCCACCATCGCACTTCCGGCCGCACGCCGTAACCGAACACGAAGCCGATGAGTTCACCGTCGAGGCGAGCCGTCACCAGCGAGTAGTTCGCTCCGCGCAGTCCCTTGGTCGCCCGGCTCCGGAAGGCGTTGGACTTCTCGCGAGTACCCGCGCCCGGTACCGTGCCGTATGCGTCGGAATAGGCGTCACAGAGTTCATCCATGAGCTGGCCCGCTTCGACACTGGTGTGATGGGTGAAGGGTGGACCCTCCGGAGGGAGCATGGTCTCAGCCTATGGCGCATCAGTTACCTGTGTGCTTTAGCGTGATCCACTCGGTGACAGCCGCGGCACCGGTGACGGCGAGGGAGCAGCAGGCGAGGACACTGCACCCGTGCGTCTTCCCGTCATGCCGCCTGTCGCGCCGATGCTGGCCAAACCCACCACAAGCATTCCCCCTGGTCAGCACTATGAACCGAAATGGGATGGCTTCAGGTCCATAGTCTTTCGCGACGGTGACGAGGTCGAGATCGGCAGCCGCAACGAACGGCCGATGACCCGTTATTTCCCCGAGCTCGTCGAGGCCGTCCTGGCGAGCTTCCCCCCTCGGGCGGTGATCGACGGTGAGATCGTGATCGCCGACCGGGAACGCAACACTCTCGACTTCGAGGCCCTGCAACAGCGCATCCACCCCGCCGTCAGCCGGATCAATCTCCTGGCTGAGCGGACCCCGGCAAGTTTCGTCGCCTTCGACCTGCTCGCGCTCGACGAGGTGGACCTCACCACAGCGCCGCTCACCGAGCGGCGCAACGCCCTGGAGCAGGCCCTCACCGACGCCACGGCCCCGATCCATCTCACTCCGGCCACTCAAGATCCTAATCTTGCCCGGCGTTGGTTCGACCAGTTCGAGGGCGCCGGGCTGGACGGCCTGATCGCCAAGAAGCTCGACCTGCGTTACCAGCCGGACAAGCGGGTCATGAGCAAGATCAAACACGAGCGGACAGCCGACTGCGTGGTCGCCGGCTACCGGGTGCACAAGTCCGGCCCGGATGCTCTCGGGTCACTGTTGCTCGGGCTCTACGACGACCGCGGAATCCTCGCCGCCGTCGGTGTCGTCGGTGCGTTCCCGATGCCGCGCCGCCGCCAGCTTCTCGTCGAGCTGCAGCCGCTGGTCACCACCTTCGATGACCACCCGTGGGCCTGGGCTCGCCAAGAAGAGGGAGAGCGCACCCCGCGCAAATCGGAGGCCAGCCGCTGGAACGCCGGCAAGGACCTGTCGTTCGTCCCACTGTTACCGCAGCGCGTCGTCGAGGTCCGCTACGACTACATGGAAGGGGTCCGGTTCCGGCACACCACCCAGTTCGTCCGCTGGCGCCCCGACCGCGATCCCCGTTCCTGCACCTATGACCAGCTCGATCGGCCCGTCGGCTTCAACCTCGCCGACGTCCTCGCACCCTGAGTGCCTCTGCCGAACGTCAGCGACGCCTGGACCGTCGCTGGTTCAGGTGACCGCCGATCAGCATGATCACTAGCAGCGTGCCGAGGACGATCAACCAGACGTCCTCGACGTAGCTGGTGTGGTTTCCGATGAGCATCGCGAACAGGGCTATCGCGGTGAACCACCCCGCGATAGCGGTCGCCTTCGGGAACGTGCCGTGCCAGCCCCACTCGGCTGACGGTTCCTGTACACCGTTGTTGTTCCGGGGCGCTACGTCGGTCGAGTGCTCCTCGGCGGGGTGCTGACTTGTCGCGGCCACGGCTGACATCGTCGCACAGGCTGAGCGAACCGGGCAGACGGGATCTGATCACCTGCCGATCCCGCCCACCCCGCAGGATGATCAGCTGCGGACAGCTCTGCGGCCCGTGACCGCCCGATAGATCGCCAGAACGATGATCGATCCAATGATGGCAACAAGCCAGGTCTGGATGCTCCAGAACTCTCTGAGCCCCACATTGAAGATGCGGCTACCGAGAAAGCCTCCCAGCAGTGCTCCCACAACGCCCAGCAACATGGTGATGATGATGCCGCCAGGGTCCTTGCCCGGCATGATCGCTTTCGCGATGGCCCCGGCGATCAGGCCGAGCACGATCCATCCGATGATGCCCATGCCCACTCCTTCCGTGACTGAGGGTTGATCCGCCACGCCCACTCGTATGGAGCACGGCGCACCGGTATCGCCCAGCTAGTGTGAGCCCGTTTGGCGGACCACGCACCCGCTACAGGGACGCCGTCCGGGAGAATGACCGAGATGGACCTGTCTGATCGTCCACGGTCCGTGCTGCTGCTGGGCAGTACCGGCTCTATCGGCCTGCAAGCGCTCGATGTGGTGCACCGCAACCCGGCGCGTTTCCGGGTCGTCGGGCTCGCCGCCGGCGGGGCTGAGCCGCAGGTCCTGGCCGAGCAGGCACTGCGAACCGGGGCCTGCGCCATCGCCGTCGCGCGCGGTCGGTCGGCGCAGGACCTGCAGCTGGCGCTGTTCGCCGAGGCGCAGCGCCGCGGGTACGACCGGGGCAAGTACCGGATGCCCCGGATCCTGGCCGGGCCCGACGCCCTGGTCGAGCTGGTCGCCACCGAGCCCGCCGATGTGGTGCTCAACGGGGTGACCGGTTCCCGCGGTCTGGCCCCGACCCTGGCGGCCCTGCGCAGCGGGGCGCGGCTGGCCCTGGCCAACAAGGAGTCACTGGTAGCCGGGGGTGTCCTGGTCACCAATGCCGCTGCCCCTGGCCAGATCGTGCCGGTGGACTCGGAGCATTCCGCGCTGGCCCAATGCCTGCGTGCCGGCAGCCGGGCAGAGGTGGCCCGGCTGGTGCTCACCGCGTCCGGAGGTCCCTTCCGCGGGCGATGTCGTGCGGAGCTCGACGGGGTCACTGCCGAGCAGGCCCTGGCGCACCCGACCTGGCGGATGGGGCCGGTCGTCACGGTGAATTCGGCCACTTTGGTCAACAAAGGCTTGGAACTGATCGAGACGCATCTGCTTTTCGGCATCCCTTACGACCGTATCGACGTGGTCGTGCATCCGCAGTCAGTGATCCACTCGATGGTCACCTTCACGGACGGCTCCACCCTGGCTCAAGCCAGCCCGCCGGACATGCGATTGCCGATCGCACTGGCGCTGGGCTGGCCGGACCGGGTGGCCGACGCAGCGCAGGCCTGCGATTTCAGCTGCCCCACGAGTTGGACGTTCGAACCGGTGGACACCGAGACGTTCCCCGCCGTCGGGCTGGCCAGGGCGGCGGGCGGGGCGGGTGGCTGCGTACCTGCGGTGTTCAATGCCGCTAACGAGGAGGCCGTGGCCGCCTTCCTGCGAGGCGGCATCGCCTTCCGCGGCATTGTCGACACGCTGGAGGCTGTCCTGGAGGAGGCGCACGGCTGGCGGCAGGACCCGACTACGGTAGACGACGTGCTGGCCGCGGAGGAGTGGGCTCGGCGCAGGGCTGGGGAATTACTCAGCGGCCGATGTGCTCAGGCCGGAAGGAGCGAAGCGTGACGTTCGTGCTGGGTGTGGTGCTGTTCGCGCTGGGTATCGGTATCTCCATCGCACTGCACGAAGCCGGCCACATGTACAGCGCCAAGGCCTTCGGCATGAAGGTGCGCCGCTACTTCATCGGTTTCGGCCCTACCCTGTTCTCCTTCCACCGGGGGGAGACCGAGTACGGCCTCAAGGCGATCCCCGGCGGTGGCTTCTGTGACATCGCCGGGATGACCGCCCTGGAAGAACTGCCTGATCCCGAAGATCGCAAGCGTGCATTCTTCCGCTATCCCACCTGGAAGCGGGTGGTGGTTCTCTCGGCCGGCTCGTTGACCCACTTCGCCCTGGGCATCGTGCTGATCTACGTGATGGCGGTGTCCACGGGCTTGCCGAACTCGAGTCCAAGCCCCGCCGTGATAGGTGCAGTCAATCCGTGCGTCAGCCTGAACGACGATGGCTCCTGCCCGGCGGGTTCCCCGGCTCCGGCCCAGGACGCGGGCCTGCAACCGGGCGATCGGGTGCTGGCTGTGGTCGATACCCCGGTGCAGAACCGCACCGAACTCCTCAACGCGATCAAGGATCGTTCCGGTCCGACCGAATTCCTCCTGGAGCGTGACGGTCAGCAGCGCATCGCGACCGTCGACGTCGCCCAGGTCCCGGCCTCGGCCCTGGGCGGTCAGGGCGACGAGCCGGTCGGGGCCATCGGCGTGGCGTTGCAACGCGTCGACCCGACTCTGCAATACAGCCCTCTGGATGCGGTGGGGGAGACCTTCACGTTCACCGGCGTGATGTTCGCCAACACCTGGGAGGGGATTAAGCAATTCCCCGAGAGAATCCCGTTGTTGATCGACCGGATCGGTGGTGAGGACCATCTGGACACCCCGATCAGTGTGGTCGGGGCGAGTGTTCTCGGCGGTGACGCCGTGGATATCGGAGCCTGGGTCTTCTTCCTTTTCCTGCTGGCCGCGCTGAATTTCTTCATCGGAGTGTTCAACCTGCTGCCCCTGCTGCCCTTGGACGGCGGCCACATTGCGGTCAACCTCTACGAGTGGGTCCGCAACGGCTTGCGCAGGGCTCGCGGCCGTCCGGTCGGCCCCCCGGTGGACTACACCCGGCTGATGCCACTCACCTATGCCGTGATGATCGTTTTCATCGGGGTGAGCGTACTGACCATCACCGCCGACATCGTCAATCCCATTCGCCTGCCCCAGTAGCTGTGATCGTTCAGGAGAGAGGACCCGTGTCCGAGGGAAGCGGTGTCGCGCTCGGCATGCCTACGCTGCCGCCACCGGTGCTTGCCCAGCGGAGGAAGACCCGCCAGTTGCTGATCGGTCCAGTAGGAGTGGGCAGTGAGCATCCGGTGTCCGTGCAGTCGATGACCACGACGCTCACCGCCGATGTCGACGCCACGCTGCAGCAGATCGCCGAGCTGACCGCTGCGGGCTGCGACATCGTCCGGGTCGCCGTCCCCAGCGCCGACGATGCCGATGCGCTGGCATCGATCGCGCGGAAATCACAGATCCCGGTGATCGCGGATATTCACTTCCAGCCCAAGTACGTCTTCGCGGCCATTGACGCGGGCTGCGCGGCGGTGCGGGTCAACCCTGGCAACATCAAGAAGTTCGACGACCGGGTGGGTGAGATCTCCCGCGCCGCGAAGGACGCGGGTACCCCGATCAGAATCGGTGTCAACGCCGGATCACTGGATCCCAAAATCCTGACCAAGTACGGCAAGGCGACTCCGGAGGCGCTGGTCGAGTCGGCGCTGTGGGAGGCGAGCCTGTTCGCCGAGCACGGTTTCCACGACATCAAAATCTCGGTCAAGCACCACGATCCGGTGATCATGGTACGGGCCTATGAGCTGCTCGCCCAGCAGTGCGACTATCCACTCCATCTGGGAGTCACCGAGGCCGGTCCGGCATTCCAGGGCACCATCAAGTCCGCCACCGCTTTCGGGGCCTTGCTGAGCCAGGGCATCGGCGACACCATCCGGGTCTCGCTGTCTGCTCCCCCGGTCGAGGAGGTCAAGGTCGGCCTGCAGATCTTGGAGTCGCTGAACCTGCGGCAGCGCCGGCTGGAGATCGTGTCCTGCCCTTCCTGTGGGCGGGCTCAGGTGGACGTCTACAAGCTGGCCGACGAGGTCACCGCGGGCCTGGAAGGTATCGAGGTTCCGCTGCGGGTGGCTGTGATGGGCTGTGTGGTGAACGGGCCGGGAGAGGCCCGGGAAGCCGATCTCGGAGTGGCATCGGGCAACGGCAAGGGGCAGATTTTCGTGCGCGGCCAAGTGATCAAGACTGTGCCCGAAGCCCAGATCGTCGAGACGCTCATCGAGGAAGCGATGCGACTCGCCGAGGGGATGGACGGATCGGAAGGCACTCCGATTGTGACCAGCTAGGGGATTGCGGCCAGCTAGGGGATTGTGACCGATTGGGCGGCATCGGTGTGCTGGGGCACGTCGCTGGTATGGCTCACCCACTCGCGAACACAGTTCTGGCACGCTAGGGAATGTGCTGAAGCTGGCGGGGGTACGGCTGCTCGACAACCGTGATGTACGCGGCGTGCGGGAAGTTCTCGCCGCCGACCCGGTGATATCGTGCATGATCGCAGCCCGGGTCGAGACCACGGGGCTGGATCCGTGGCGGCTCGGCGGGGAGCTGTGGGGCTTCGGTGATCAGCTGGGCGGGCTGTGCTTCTCCGGACCCAATCTGGTCCCGCTGCGGGGAGGACGTGCGGCGATCCGCGCCTTCGCCGACCGGGCGGCAGGTCGCGCGCGCTCCTGTTCGTCGATGGTGGGACCGGCCGACCAGGTGCTCGAGCTGTGGTCGAACCTGCGCGGCGCGTGGGGACCGGCCCGTGAGGAGCGCCCGAGCCAGCCGCTGATGGTGCTCACCGAGAAACCACTGGTGCCGATCGACCCATTGGTGCGGTCGGTGCGGCCCGACGAGCTGGATCGCTACCTGCCGGCCGCGGTGGCGATGTTCACCGAGGAGGTGGGAGTGGATCCCTGTCTGCCTGATGGTGGGGCCGGTTATCGAGCGCGGGTCGCTGAACTGATCGCGGCGGGTCGGGCATTCGCCCGGTTCGATGGCGCCCAGGTGGTGTTCAAGGCGGAAATCGGGGCGATGTCCTCCACGGTGGGCCAGATACAGGGGGTGTGGGTACACCCGAGTTATCGCGGACAGGGCCTGGCCGCCGGGGGGACCGCCGCGGTGGTGGAGCGGTTGCAGCGCATGGGCCGAATCGCGAGCCTCTACGTCAACGCCTTCAATCTGCCTGCTCGTGCCGCGTATGACCGGGTTGGCTTCACCCAGATCGGTTCCTTCGCCACGGTGTTGTTTTGAACTGCGGTGTTCTCCAGATCCCGCCCACTTCCCGCTGGTGTCCCCGAAAGTGTCGTGGCCGAGGGGCATACTCGCGGCTGTGTGTGCGCGACTACTCCTGGCTGCTCTGCTGCCGGCGACTCTGTTGCTGACCGGTTGCGGTGTCTTCGGCTCCGACCCACAGGACGCCGCCGTCGGGTTCCTCGACGCAGTGGCCAGCGGAGACGCCGAGGCGGCCGGGCAGCTGACCGACGATCCGGCCGCCGCCACCCGGTCGATCCAGCTGGTTCGTGACGAGCTGAAGCCCCAGAGTGTCACCCTGACACTGAAGGAGACTCGCTCCGGCGACAACAGCGGGAACACCGTGTCGGCCTCCTACTCGGCAGTGTGGGATCTGGGCGAGAATCGGCAGTGGCGCTACGACGGGGACCTCGAGCTTGTCCCTGCGGACACCGAAGAGGGTTGGTCGGTGAGGTGGCGCCCCGCCGTACTGCACCCCCGGCTCGGTGCGCAGCAACGGGTCGAGCTGAGCGTGGTCGGACCCGAGCCGGCACCGGTGGTCGATCGGACCGGGATGCCGTTGCTGACCCCGCAGACCGTGGTCACCGTCGCGCTGGACCGCGGGCAGGCTCCGGATCTGCCCGGGGTGGCCGCCGCACTGGCCGGTGCGCTGCAGCCGTTCGATCCGGGCATCACCCAACAGTCGATCCTTGAGGGAGCAGACGCGGCTCCGCCGGGGCAGCCGAGTGTGGTGGCGGTGCTGCGCGAGCAGGATTACCAGTCGGTGCGCAGCCGGATCTACGACCTGCCCGGTGTGAGATTTCCCACCCAACAGCGGTTGCTCGGGCCTGATCGGAACTTCGCCGCGCAGGTACTCCCCGGTATTCGCAGCGCGGTGGAGGAACAGCGGGCGGGGGCCGCCGGCTGGCGTATCACCACGGTCGATGCGGTGGGGACCGAGGTCGCCGAACTCGCCGGCCAGCAGCCACGGGTCGTCCCGACGGTGACCACCACGATCGACCGCAGTGTGCAGGCCGCTGCTGAAGATGCGCTGGAGCGGATCGCGAATCCGGCGATGATCGTGGCGATCCAACCCTCCTCTGGCGAGATCCTTGCGGTCGCACAGAACACCGCCGCCGACGCGCAGGGAGCACTCGCGTTGATCGGCCGCTACCCGCCGGGTTCGACCTTCAAGATCGTCACGGCGGTGGCGGCGCTGCAGTCCGGGACGTTGACCCCGCAGTCACCGGTGGCCTGCCCAGGAACCACCACTATCGAGGGCAGGCTGATCCCCAACATCGACCGATTCGATCTGGGTACGGTGCCGCTGCATACTGCTTTCGCCCGTTCGTGCAACACCACTTTCGCCACGCTGGCAGCCGATTTCGAACCCGGTCAGCTCACCGACGCGGCATATCAGATGGGCATCGGAAGGGACTATCAGATTCCGGGCATCACCACCCTCACGGGCCAGGTGCCGCCGTCGGAGTCGACGGTCCAGCGCGCCGAGAACGGGTTCGGACAAGGACAGGTGTTGACCACCCCGTTCGGCATGGCCCTGGTGGCCTCCACGGTCGCCGGTGGCCAACAGGTCCCCACCCCGGTGCTCATCAGAGGGATGCCGACCGAGACGACCGGCGCACCCGCTCAGCCGGTGCCCGGCGAGGTGACGGACGGACTGCGGATGATGATGCGTGAGGTGGTCACGGAAGGTACCGGGACGGCGCTGGCCGATCAAGGTGAGGTGCACGGCAAGACCGGCACCGCGGAATTCAGTGCCACCAACTCGCATGGTTGGTTCGTCGGATTCCGGGACGACCTGGCCTTCGCGACGCTCGTGGTCGATGCCGGCGCATCCGCCCCAGCGGTGGAGGCCTCTGGCCGCTTCCTCTCGGCGTTGGGTGCACCCTGACGTCAAGGACGTGCAGGCGGTGAGTGCCCGAGGGCATACCCGTGGCACCGGAGCCGCATAGAGTGGGAACCATGTCCGTGAGAACCTCGCTGCGCCCCGGTAAGCAGACGCCGATTCGTCCTGTCCCCGCGGCGATCCCGCGGCCGGAGTATGTCGGCAAACGTGGTCCCACCCCCAGTACCGACCCCTACACGCAGCCACCCGAGGTGATCGAGGCGATGTGGGTAGCGGGGCGGATCGCTGCTGCGGCACTGGCCGAGGGCGGCCGGGCCGTCGCGCCCGGCGTCACCACCGATGAGATCGACGCGGTGGTACATGAGTTCCTGCTCGATCACGGCGCCTACCCCTCCACGCTGGGTTACAAGGGTTTTCCGAAGTCGTGCTGTACCTCGCTGAACGAGGTGATCTGCCACGGTATCCCGGACTCGACGGTGATCGAGGACGGCGACATCGTCAATATCGACGTCACTGCCTTCATCGGTGGCGTGCACGGCGATACCAATGCCACCTTCCTTGCCGGGGACGTCTCCGAAGAGGATCGACAGCTCGTCGAGCGCACCCACGAGGCGATGATGCGGGGAATCCGCGCGGTGCGCCCGGGACGTCAGCTCAACGTGGTCGGCCGGGTCATCGAGTCGTATGCGAAGCGCTTCGGCTACGGGGTGATCCGCGACTTCACCGGGCACGGTATCGGGCGCTCGTTCCACAGCGGTCTGGTGGTGCTGCACTACGACGCCCCTGAGGTGTCCACCATCCTGGAGCCGGGGATGACCTTCACCATCGAACCGATGATCACCCTGGGCACGATCGACTACGACATCTGGTCCGACGGGTGGACGGTGACCACGAAGGACAAGCAGCGCACCGCCCAGTTCGAGCACACCCTGGTCGTCACCGCAGACGGCTCGGAGATCCTCACCCTGCCGTGATTCTTGACGGCTTACCCGGTCTGGCCTAGCCGATGCGCGGCGCCCTGCTGATCGCGGGTACCACTTCGGACGCGGGCAAGAGCGTGCTGGTGGCCGGGATCTGCCGCTGGCTGGCCCGCCACGGCGTGTCGGTAGCGCCCTTCAAGGCGCAGAACATGTCGAACAACTCGGTGGTGACCCCCGACGGCGGAGAGATCGGCCGGGCACAGGCACTGCAGGCCCAGGCGTGCGGGATCGAGCCGGAAGTGCGGCTCAATCCGGTGCTACTCAAACCGGGCAGCGACCGTTGTGCCCAGGTAGTGGTGCTCGGCCACGCCGACGGCGCCGTGTCCGCTGCATCCTACCGGGATCGCAAGGCTGAGTTGCTGGGCGTTGTGCTGGACACGCTCGCCGAGCTGCGCGCCGAGTACGACGTCGTGATCTGTGAAGGCGCGGGTTCACCCGCTGAGATCAATCTGCGGTCCACCGACATCGCCAACATGGGCCTGGCCAGTGCGGCCGGTCTGCCGGTGCTCGTCGTCGGGGATATCGACCGCGGGGGAGTGCTCGCGCATCTGTTCGGCACGCTGGCCCTGCTCGCGCCCGCCGATCAGGCGCTGGTTGCCGGTTTCGTAATCAACAAATTCCGCGGTGACCCGGCCTTACTTGCCCCTGGCCTGGCGCAGCTGCGGGCGCTGACCGGCCGTCGCAGCTATGGGGTGCTGCCCTTCAGCGAGGAACTGTGGCTGGACGGTGAAGATTCTCTGGCACATCCCGCCGACGGCGTGGTTGGGCGTGCTGGCGCACCGCATGGCACCCAGTGGCTGCGGGTGGCCGCGGTACGACTGCCCCGGATCTCCAACGGAACGGACCTGGACGCGCTGGCCGGTGAGCCGGGTGTGGCAGTCCGTTACGTCACCGAACCGTCCCGGCTGACCGATGCCGATCTGGTGGTGCTGCCCGGTTCAAAATCCACCGTGGCGGACCTCGCCTGGCTGCACCGAACCGGGTTGGCCACCGCAGTGGCTGCGCACGCCGCCGCAGGGCGGCCGGTGTTCGGGATCTGCGGTGGATATCAGATGCTAGGGCGTCGGATCGTTGATGAGGTCGAGTCAGGCGCGGGAGAAGTACCCGGTCTGGGGCTACTCGACGTGGAGGTGGTTTTCGATCCCGTCAAGCGCCTGGGACGCCCTACGGGCACCGCGCTGGGCGAGCCGGTCACCGGCTATGAGATCCACCACGGTCGCGTGACGTACCAAGGTGAGTGCCCGCTGATTTCCGGTTCTGGAATTTCCGGCTCTGGAATTTCCGGATCTGGCGAGGGATCCGACGGTGGACATGTGCTGGGCACCCACTGGCATGGGTTGTTCGAGAACGACGCCTTTCGCCGTTCCCTGCTGCGCCGGGTAGCCTGCCTCGCCGACCGTCCCGGTTTCCAGCCCGCGCCCGACACCAGCTTTGCCGCCGCGCGGACCGCGCAGCTGGATCTGCTCGGTGACCTGGTTGCACGGCATCTGGACACCGCCGCGCTGGTCGAGCTGATCGAGCGTGGCGCCCCCACTGACCTGCCCTTCATTCCTCCTGGCACCCCGGCTTAGCGCGGCGTCCCGGCCAGGTCTCTCCGCCGTCCGGTGTCGTCCGATATCAGAAAGCCATGGACAAGGCGGGACCAGCACAGATGTGCGTCTCGTCCGGACTCGTCCGGTGTGTGGACCCCTCCCGCCCGTAGGTGGTTTCAATGGTGCATATTCCGGCTGCACGATGTGAAGGGAGGGACGCCTACATAATGGGCATCCACGACCGTCTTCTTCAACTGATCAACGCGTTGGGTCGTCGCTTCTTTGCCGCTGATGACGCCGTTGCTCTTGCCCGTGGGTGGGAGATCTCCCACCCACGGAAAGGATTCGGCCGAGTTTACCGTGATCCGCGATGGGACGGAATCTCGGAGTGTGCGTCGTGCCGGGGTAGCGGCGCAAGCGGGTCCGTGCCGTGCACATCCTGCGGAGGGCACGGCACGGTTCGGCACGATCTGATGGACCTGTCCCGTGGCGGTGCGATGTGAGGCGGGACAGTGGGGCCAAGGAAGTACTCACCATGCTGCAGCGCGGGCTGACCCCGTCCGCTCGCCCCAACCCACTCAGTCTGGCCTGGCGCTGCCGGTATGAGATAGGACTGCTCGTGGGGCTGCCACTGGCCACCGCGGCGTTGATCGGGGCCGTCGGTGCGAACTGGGCGATGCTCATCCTCACCGCAGTGACTACCGTGCTGGCCGGCTGGCCGAGCGCTCGTCGCCGGATCACCGCGCAGGCATGGTGCGTCGTGACCCAGCACCGGCTCCGCGCCGGCTGCGCACAGGCCTGGATCCACAACCGGCGGGGGCGACTGCCCGCGGTGCTGTGGTGCTCCCCCAAGTCGTACGGCGAGCAGATTCGGCTCTGGTGTCCGGCGGGGGTCACGGCCGAGCACTTCGTCGAGGCGCGTGATGTCCTGGCCAGTGCGTGTTACGCCAGCGATATCGAAGTCATCGCCCACCCGAAGTACTCCCATCTCGTCACCATCGGAGTGCTCCGCCACTAACACAACTGTCGCTACTCATTGTCATGGATCGGCGACATACTGGTACCGGATAACACCGGCGACCGGGAGGAATGTCCGTGGCGGGGGAGGGGACGGTAAACGAGGGGCCGGTTGCGGACTTCTGTGCCGCGCTGCGACAGCTGCAGCAGCATTCGGGGCTCAGCCCGGTGCGCGGGTCGATGCTGAACCCGCGGTCGCCGCGGTATTGGCGAGGCAGTGCGCGCGGCTGCCCCTGGCGTTGCGGGTGGCGGCCGAACTCGCCGTCAGCCGCCCGGCCAGCACCCTCGCTGGGCTGGCCGAGGAGCTGGCCGACGAGCAGCGGCGACTGGTCGCACTTGATGCTGACGGCGACCCGCGCACATCGGTGCGTGGGGTGTTCTCCTGGTCTTATCTGCACCTATCCACTGACACAGCCCGGATGTTCCGCCTCCTCGGCCTGCACCCCGGCCCCGACCTGGACCCCTATGCCGCTGCTGCTCTCACTGATACCGGAGTTGAGCGGGCACAGCATCTGCTCGACGGGCTGCGCCGGGCGCACCTGATCGAGCCGATCATGCCCGGACGGTATGGTATGCACGATCTGCTGCGTGCCTACACCATCCACGTGAGCACTGCTGAGGATACTGAACCGGAGCGGCATGCTGCGCTGACTCGCCTGCTTGATCATTACCTCGCCACGACCTCGGCGGCGATGGACACCGTTCATCCCGCCGAGCAAGATCGTCGACCCCACGTCCCCCTATCGGTCACCTCTGTCCCTGCACTGGTCGACCGGGCCACCGCACTGGCCTGGCTGGACACCGAACGGGCAGCTCTCACCGCCGTCTGCGCATACGCCGCCACCCATGGCTGGCCTGGTCACACCATTGGTTTCGCTACCACCCTGGTCCGCTACCTGGAGATCGGCGGGCATTATCCCGATGCCATAGCCATCCATACCCATGCTCTGCAGGCCGCTCGTGACATCGGTGACCGGTCCGGCGAGGCGCATGCGCTGACCAGCCTCGGCACTGTCCACTGGAGGCAGGGTCGGTGATCTGGTCGGTGAGGCCGACGCGTTGTCCAACCTCGGTCTCGTCTACCGGCAGCAGGGGCACTATGCGCAGGCCGCCGACCATTTCCGGCAGGCCCTCGAGCTATTCCACAAGATCGGCGACCGGGTTGGTGAAACACGCGCACTGACCTGCCTTGGCCTCGTCTACTGGCGGCAGGGCCACCTCCAACAGGCAGCCGAGCACCACCAGCAGGCCCTGGTGTTACTTCGTGAGATCGGTGACCGGGGTGGCGAAACGGGAGCTCTCAATGGCCTCGGCGAGACTTATTTCGCCGCAGGAGAGCTTGACGCGGCATGTATCCATCACACCGCCGCGGCTCGCCTTGGCCACCCAGATCGGCGACCGGTACGAACAGGCCCGGGCTCACGACGGCCTCGCCCATACCTACCACGCCACCGGCGACACGCCCCGAGCCCGGCGCCACGGGCGCCAAGCGGTGGACCTTTTCAGCGATCTGGATGTTCCCGAAGCCCAGGACGCCCGCGTACACCTCGCTATGCTAGAGCTGTCCTGACCAGACCTGGCCAAGTGCTCTGTGGTCGACGTCTCGGGGGGCTCATCGTAGGACTCTCGATCAAACCGAGCGTGTCAAGGCTACGCCCGTCGATGCCGACCTTGCTCCGTTTGAGTTACCCCGGCAGAGCAAGTGGCGGCTCACCCCACTTAGGGAACCACTCTTAGGGGCACCCGACGTGCCTTTGGGCGTCTTATTGGTTGTACAGCCCGTTCACGACCGTAGGAGGTCATCATGGGCACGATCACCAGACGAGCCATCGGAGCGCTCGCCATAATTATCCTGGGAATCGCGGTGGTCACCGCAGGCGCCGTCCCGGCGCAGGCGGTGGCGTCGCAGAACTCGGTGCCGACTCTCACCGGTATCCGGACCGGGGTGCACCCGACGTTCGACCGGATCGTACTGGACTTCTCCGGTGGGCGCCCGCTGCAGATCAGCTCCCGATTCGTCGACGAGCTGAAAGAGGATCCCAGCGGTAACATCGCGTGGCTCACCGGGTGCGCGTTCGCCGAAGTGACAATGCAGGGAGTGGCCGCGCACGACGATGCCGGAAACCTCACCTATCTGGGACCGCAGAAGTTTCGGACCCGCAATCTGGTCAACGTCATGGCGATCGCGATCACCGGTGACTTCGAGGCGACACTGAGCATCGGGATCGGGATGCGCAAGCAGACCTCGGTCAACGTGTTCACGCTGACCGGCCCGGACCGTGTGGTGATCGACGTCAGTCGCTGAGGGAAGAATAAGCTAACGTCAGACGGCTCCGGTGACAATCCGGTACTTCCTGGCCCGCCGCGCTCCGCGTGGCGGGCCTCGCCGTCCTCGACGGGAGGAGCTGGAGTGCGGATCCTACTGCTGTCCACCGCCGATACCGACCTGCTCGCCGCTCGCGCCTGCGGTGCCGGTTACCGGGTCGCCAACCCCGCCCGGACTGCGGCCGCGGAGCTGCCAGCGCTGCTCGACGATGTGGACATCGCAGTTGTCCGCTTGCTCGGCGGGCGGCGGGCGTGGGAGCCAGGGCTCACGGCGCTGCTGCGCTCGGGGGTGCCGACAGTTTGCTTAGGCGGTGAGGCGACCCCGGACGCGGAGCTCATGGCGGTCTCGACGGTCCCGGCGGGGGTGGTGGCCGAGGCGCTGCGTTACCTGGTTGCCGGAGGACCCGCGAATCTGGCGCAGCTGGCCTGCTTCCTGTCCGACACCGTGCTGTTCACCGGGGAGGGCTTCGAGCCACCTGCTCCCACCCCTGAGTACGGCGTGCACGGCACGGAGACACACCGCGCACAGGAGCCCGACACGCCGGAGGATATGGGAAGTCCCACCGTGGGCATCGTGTTCTACCGCGCCCATGCGCTGGCCGGAAACACCGGGTTCGTCGACGTCCTGGCCGATGCTGTTGAAAGGGCCGGGGGAAACGCACTGCCGGTGTTCTGCGGCTCGCTACGTGGATTGGGTGAGACCCAGGCGCAGGGGCTACGGGCGTTGCTCGCCCGCTGCGATGCGGTGGTCACCACGGTGCTCGCGGCGGGTGGCAGTGCCGGCATCGACGAGGACGCCTGGGAGGCCGGCGCACTCGCCGCGCTGGACGTCCCCGTGCTCCAAGGATTGTGCCTGACCACATCCCGGGCGACGTGGCAGGCCAGCGATGCGGCGCTGTCTCCGATGGACGCCGCCATGCAGGTCGCCATCCCGGAGTTCGACGGGCGGCTGGTGTCGGTGCCCTTTTCCTTCAAGGAACCCGGAGCCGACGGCATCCCGGTGTACGTGGCCGATCCCGAGCGAGCCGCCCGGGTTGCGGGTACCGCCGTCGCGCTGGCCCGGTTGCGCCACATACCCGCAGCGGACAAGCGACTCGCGATCGTGCTGTCGGCCTACCCGACCAAGCACTCGCGCATCGGCAACGCCGTGGGCCTAGACACGCCGGCCTCTGCGGTGGTTCTGCTGCGCGCGCTCGCCGAGGCCGGATACGACCTGGGGGATCTGGACGTCGACGCGCTGGAGGGTGATGCGCTGATCCACCGGCTGATCGCTGCGGGAGGGCACGATGCGGAATGGCTGACCGAGGACCAGATGGCGGGCGCAGCCATCCGGATCCCGACCACGGAATACACCGAGTGGTTCGCCGCTACACCACAGAGTCTGCGGGAGTCGATGACCCGAACCTGGGGTGAGCCACCGGGGCAGCTGTACGTGTCCGAGGGGGCGATCTACGTCGGGTCGCTGCGGTTCGGCAACGTCGTGCTGATGATTCAGCCCCCGCGCGGGTTCGGCGAGAACCCGGTGGCGATCTACCACGATCCCGAGCTGGCCCCTTCGCACCAGTACCTCGCGGCCTACCGATGGCTGGAGCGCTCGTTCGGCGCGCACGCCGTGGTGCACCTGGGCAAGCATGGCAACCTGGAGTGGCTGCCCGGCAAGGGTCTGGGGCTGGCCGCCCAGGACGCCCCGGACGCCGTGCTCGGGAACCTGCCGCTGGTGTACCCGTTCATCGTCAACGACCCCGGGGAGGGCACTCAGGCCAAGCGCAGGGCGCACGCCACCATCGTCGATCACATGATTCCGCCGATGGCCCGGGCCGACACCTACGGCGACCTCGCCCGTCTCGAACAGCTGCTCGACGAGTACGCCACCGTGGCCGCGCTGGACCCGGAGAAGCTGCCCACTCTGCGTGGTCAGATCTGGACGCTGATCCAGAGCGCCCAGCTGCACCGGGATCTGGGTGCCGACACCGCCCCCGGGGAGGAGGACTTCGACGACTTCGTGCTGCACCTCGACGGATATCTGTGCGAGATCAAGGACGTGCAGATCCGCGACGGGCTGCACGTGCTGGGCCGTGCACCCGAGGGTGGCGAGCTGGTGAATGACATGCTGGCGATACTGCGAGCCCGTCAGGTGTTCGGCTCCGGCGCAGCGCTACCCGGGCTGCGGGGTGCCATCGCCGAGTGGATCGGCCTGGACGAGCAGGCGCTGCTCGCCGAACCGGGCGCCATCACGAAGGTACCGAGCAGCTTGTTCGACGGCCACGGGGAGGTGCGCGCCAGTGATGTCGTCGACCGCCTCGAGCTCTCCGCCCGCACACTCCTGGAGTACCTCGCCGATCCAGGAGCAGGGCGGCAACCATGGTCACCTGATCTGGCGCGGCTGGCTGTCACCGAGTGCCTGGGACCGTGGGCGAGTGCCACTGTCCGCGGCGGTAATCAGAATGCCGCTGTCCGCGGCGGTGATCAGATCGAGGCCGTGCTGCGGTTCGGCTGCACCGAACTGGTGCCCCGCCTGGCCGGCACACCCGCCGAGATCACCAATGTACTGCGTGCCCTGGACGGGCGATTCGTCGAGCCGGGCCCGTCCGGATCGCCCACCCGAGGGCTGATCTCGGTGCTGCCCACCGGACGCAACTTCTACTCGGTGGACCCCAAGGCGATCCCGTCCCGCAACGCCTTCGAGATCGGTGCCGCGCTGGCGGAGTCACTGCTGGCCCGGCACCACACGGACACCGGAGCGTGGCCCGCTTCGGTGGGGCTCACCGTGTGGGGTACCAGCGCTATGCGCACCCAGGGCGACGACATCGCCGAGGTGCTCGCCCTGCTCGGCGTCCGCCCAACCTGGGACGACGCATCCCGGCGGGTCAGCGGTCTGGAAGTGGTCGGGCTCGGGGAGCTCGGCAGGCCCCGCATCGACGTGGTGTTGCGCATCTCCGGCTTCTTCAGGGATGCCTTCCCGCATGTGGTGGGGTTGATCGATGATGCGGTCGACACTGTCGCGCGGCTGGACGAACCGGACGCGGACAACTACGTCGCCGCGCACTACCGGGCCGACCTCGCTGCCCACGGCGACGACCGCCGGGCCCGTACCCGGATCTTCGGCTCCAAACCCGGCGCGTACGGCGCCGGGTTGCTGCCGCTGATCGACAGCCGGCAGTGGCGCACCGACGCCGATCTCGCCGAGGTCTATGCCACCTGGGGTGGCTATGCCTATGGACGCGGGTTGGACGGCGCCGCCGCACGCGGCGACATGGAGCACGCCTTCCGTCGCATCACCGTGGCTGCCAAGAACGTCGACACCCGCGAGCACGACATCGCCGATTCCGACGACTACTTCCAGTACCACGGCGGGATGGTCGCCATGGTCCGTTCATTAACCGGGCGGAGTCCGGGAGCCTACGTGGGTGATTCCGCGATACCCCATGCCGTGAAGACCCGTTCACTGGCCGAAGAGACCCGCCGGGTCTTTCGCTCCCGGGTGGTCAACCCGCGCTGGATCGCCGCGATGCAGCGGCACGGCTACAAGGGCGCCTTCGAGCTGGCCGCGACCGTCGACTACCTTTTCGGGTTCGACGCCACCGCAGGAGTGATGGAGGACTGGATGTACCACCAGCTCACCCAGTGTTACGTGCTCGACGACCAGGTGCAGCAATTTTTGCGACAGTCCAACCCATGGGCCCTGCGTGGGATGACCGAACGACTACTGGAAGCAGCTGACCGAGGCCTGTGGGCGCAGCCCGGGCAGGCCGATCTCGACGCGCTGCGAGCGGTCTACCTGGACCTGGAGGGCGAACTCGAGCAGGGCTAGGGGCTGCTGTCACTCAACGTAGCAACATAGCTCCACGGGGTATTACTACTCACCCAGGCTTGATCTCCCGTGCTCCACCTGATGGAGTGGCGCGGCGCAGTGCGTGACGGTGTAAGGGCTGGGAGGCAGGTGGGATGCGGGTAATCGGGCGGGCCGCCCTGGGGATTTCTGTTCTATTGGCCGCGATCTGGACGCCAGTGGCGCTGGCCGGTGCGCCTCCCAACACTGATTCCCCTGGTAGGCCGGCCCCCGCGCAGCCCCAAATCGTCGGTGGCGAGCCGACGAACGCTGCCGCTTACCCGTGGGTGGTCGCCCTGACCAGAGGGAACACCGACGCGGCCTACTGCGGCGGTGCGCTGGTCGCCCCCGATCGGGTGGTAACCGCCGCCCACTGCATCAGCGGCTATCCAGCGAAGAGCGTCCGGGTGATCGCGGGGCGCACCGATCTGCGCAGCAACAAAGGCGAAGAGCGGTGGGTGGCCCACTACTGGGTCGAACCCGGCTACGAGTCCCCGATGGAAGGCGATGACGTCGCGGTGTTACTCCTCGATCGTCCAGTGTCCTACCGCCCAGTGCCGCTGGAGACCGAACAAGAGGCCTACCGGGCCGGCGTACCCGCGACCGTGTTCGGCTGGGGATACACCTCAGAGGCCGGACCAAGTTCGCCGGTGCTACGCAGGGCGGAAGTACCGTTGATCGCCGACTCCGACTGTGCCGCCACCTATGATGAGTTCGACTCGCGGGAGATGGTCTGCGCAGGGGATCCCAGCGGCGGGGCGGATGCCTGCTACGGCGACTCCGGCGGCCCGCTGATCGCATCCGGTCGGTTGATCGGAATCACCTCCTGGGGTAGCGGTTGTGGTCGTGAGCATGCACCCGGCGTCTTCGTACGAGTAGCGTCCTACGAGGACGATATCGACGACAAGCTGGATTGATCCCTATGGAACACACCCTGCTTCACCGGCGACTATCCGCCGATCTTGCACCCACGATGCTGTATGCCCTGCTGCGCCTGCGGGTGGAGGTGCTCGTGGTCGAGCAGGGATGTCCCTACCAGGAACTGGATGACCGGGACCTCGATGCGACGACGCGGCACTTCTGGCTCGCGCCCTTCGGTGACATCGAGGACGTTCAGGCAACCCTGCGGATGCTGGAGCCGGCTGAGGGTCAGTTCCGCATCGGTCGGATCTGTGTGGCTGGCCACGCACGAGGCAAGGGCGCGGCCCGGCGGTTGCTGGAAGCGGCATTGGCCGAGGTGGGCGACTCTTCCTGTGTGCTCGATGCACAGTCCCATCTCACCGAGCTCTACGGTGCGTTCGGCTTCGTACCGGTCGGACCGGAGTTCCTGGAGCAAGGCGTTGCGCACGTACCGATGCGCCGTGAGCGATCCGCGAGGATGGGCTGGTCCACGGTGGGATCCCAATCTGCAACGATCGTCCGGTGAGCCCTGCCCGTTATCCGTTCACCGCGATCGTCGGGCATGAGGATCTCCGTCTGGCCCTGTTGCTGACCGCGGTGCACCCCGGGATCGGTGGGGTGTTGGTGCGGGGTGAGAAGGGCACCGCGAAGTCGACGGTGGTCCGGGCGATGGCGGCGCTGCTGCCTGAGGTGCGGCTGGTGCCGGGATGCCGATTCTGCTGTGATCCCTCGATCCCGGACCCGGCCTGCCCAGACGGCCCGCACGCCGAGGAGAGGGGCGAGATCCGCGCGGCCCGATTGATCGAACTACCGGTCGGTGCCACCGAGGATCGCTTGGTGGGCTCGCTGGACCTGCAGCGCGCGCTCACCGAGGGTATTTCCGCCTACCAGCCCGGATTGCTGGCCGCCGCGCACCGCGGCGTGCTCTACGTCGACGAAGTCAACCTGCTCCCCGATCACCTCGTCGATGTGTTACTCGACGCCGCCGCGATGGGCCGTGCGCACGTCGAGCGCGACGGCGTGTCAGTGTCCCATGCCGCGTCGTTCCTGCTGGTCGGCACGATGAACCCGGAAGAAGGCGAGCTACGCCCGCAGCTGCTGGATCGCTTCGGTCTCACCGTGGAGGTGGCCGCCTCGCGCGACGTCGGAACGCGGGTGGAAGTGGTGCGCCGCCGGCTGGCCTATGAGGCGGATCCGACCGGCTTCGCGGCGAGCTGGCAGGCGCAGAACGATGCACTCGCGGAACGGATCGCCGCAGCCCGCTGTGTGCTGCCCGAGGTGTCGCTTCCAGATGACCAGCTGCACCGGATCGCCGCAGTGTGCGCGGCATTCGAGGTCGACGGAATGCGCGCCGATCTGGTGGTGGCCCGCACCGCGCTGGCGCATGCCGCCTGGCGGGGGGACGATGCGGTGGGCGAGAACGACATCCGGGTCGCCGCCCGGCTGGCGCTGCCACACCGGCGCCGCCGTGACCCGTTCGACGAACCCGGGCTGGACGATGCGCAACTCGAGGACGCGCTACGCCAAGTCCCAGCGGATCCCGGTCAGTCACCTGCACCCAACGAGCCACCCGACGATCCAGGTGGCGGTGTGCCCGATCAGCCACCCGCTGACGTCCAGGGCGGTACCGATGCCCGAAGTTCCGCAGCGTCGGAAAATACGCCGAGCCCGGCAGTGCCGGGAAACGGCGCCGCCGCAGAGCAGCAGGTGCCCACGCCTACGGTACCCTTCCGCGCCCGGCTGCTGCAGCTTCCCGGCCTCGGTACCGGAGCTCCGGGTCGACGGTCTCGGGCCCGGACGACGACCGGGCGCGTTCTCCGATCATCCACTGTGGACGGTACTGGGTTGCACCTGCTCGGAACGCTGGCCGCCGCCGCCCCGCACCAACGCGACCGAGGGCGCCACGGCCCGGGGCTGGTGCTACATCGCGACGACGTACGGCGCGCGGTTCGTGAGGGCCGGGAGTCCAACCTCGTGCTCTTCGCCGTCGACGCGTCCGGCTCGATGGCCGCGCGGGCCCGGATGTCTGCGGTGACGGGTGCTGTGCTGGCCCTGCTGCTGGACGCCTATCAGCGTCGCGACAAGGTCGGGCTGGTGACCTTCCGGGGAAGTGCGGCGGAGCTGATCCTGCCTCCCACCTCATCGGTGGAGACAGGTGCCGCCCGGCTGCGGACGCTGCGCACCGGGGGGCGCACCCCCTTGGCCGAAGGGCTGCTGCGCTCGGCGCGCGTGCTGGCCACCGAGCGGCTGCGGGACCCCACTCGGCGGGCGTTGCTGGTGGTGCTCACCGACGGCCGAGCGACCTACGGCGGAATGGACACCGCGCTGGGCGTGGCCGGCCTGCTGCGCCGCGACGGCGTCGCGTCGATCGTGGTGGACTGCGAGTCCGGGCCGGTCCGGCTGGGCCTGGCGGGCCGACTCGCCGTCGCGCTGGGTGGCGGCTGTGTGCGGCTGGCGGAGCTGTCCGCTGATGCGGTGGCCACGGTGGTCCGCGCCGCCCGGGCACCCGCTGCATAGGAGGTCGACATGCCCCAGGGGGTACCGGTGAGCGTCCCCGCCGACGGGCTCACCACCCGGCAGCGGCGCAACCGGCCGCTGGTGATCGTGCACACCGGAGTGATGAAGGGGAAATCCACAGCTGCCTTCGGCTTGGCGCTGCGCGGCTGGAATGCCGGTTGGTCGATCGGTGTGTTCCAGTTCGTCAAGTCCGCGAAGTGGAAGGTAGGGGAGGAGTCCGCGTTGCGGGCGCTGGACGAAGTGCACCGGCGTACCGGTCAGGGTGGCCCCGTCGAGTGGCACAAAATGGGCGAGGGCTGGTCCTGGGCCCGCAAACAAGGCACCGAGCAGGACCATGCCGCCGCCGCGGCCGAGGGCTGGGCGGAGATCGCCCGCAGGTTGGCCACCCAGGCCCATGACCTGTACATCCTCGACGAGTTCACGTATCCCCTGCACTGGGGCTGGGTGAACACCGACGACGTACTGGCCGTGCTGGCGGACCGACCGGGCCACCAGCACGTAGTGATCACAGGCCGCCATGCCCCCACCGCCCTGCTCGACGCCGCCGACCTGGTGACAGAGATGGCCAAGATCAAGCACCCCATGGACGCCGGCCAGAAGGGCCAGCGAGGCATCGAGTGGTAGGCGGTGTCGATGAGCTCGTCCGGCCACTCACAGGTGGTGATCGCCGCGCCCGCGTCGGGCTCCGGAAAGACCACGGTCGCCACTGGGCTGATGGCTGCGTTGCGCCGGAGGGGCACCGAGGTGGCCGGGTTCAAGGTCGGCCCGGACTACATCGACCCGGGGTATCACGCGCTGGCCACCGGGCGGCCCGGCCGCAACCTCGACCCGGTGCTGGTGGGCGAGCAGCGGATCGTGCCGCTGGCCGCACACGGGTCCGTCGGCGCACAGGTCACGATCACCGAAGGTGTGATGGGCTTGTTCGATGGCCGGCGCGGGACAGCGGGCCAGGGCAGTACCGCGCACGTCGCAGCGCTGCTCGGTGCGCCGGTGCTGTTGGTCGTCGATGTACGCGGGCAGGGTCGCAGCCTCGCCGCGCTGCTGCATGGCTTCCGGTCCTACGACCCCGGGGTACGGATCGGTGGGGTGGTGCTCAACCAGGTCGGTTCGGCGCGCCACGAGCAGATCTGCCGGGACGCCTGTACCGAGGTGGGTCTGCCGATGCTCGGGGCGCTGCGCCGGGATGACGCCCTCACGGTGCCGTCCCGCCATCTGGGGCTGGTGACCGCAGCCGAATACGCCACGGCAACCGAGCTGGTACAGCGCTGGGGTGCTGCGGTCGCCGCGCAGGTCGACCTGGACGCCGTGGTGTCACTGGGCACGGCCGCGCCCGCAGAACCGCGGTGGCAACCAGCCGAGGAGGTGACGCCGGCGCCCGGAGAGCCGGTGATCGCGGTGGCCGCCGGGCCTGCCTTCACCTTCGGCTATCCCGAGCATGCTGAGCTGCTCACCGCCGCCGGAGCTGTGGTGGCGCCGTTCGACCCGTTACGAGACGAGTCGCTGCCACCGGGCACTGTGGGGATAGTGCTGCCCGGCGGATTCCCCGAGGAGCACGCTCTGGAGTTGTCGGCCAATGCGTCGCTACGCGCCGAGGTCACCGCACTGGCCGGTAGTGGAGCGCCCGTACACGCCGAATGCGGAGGGCTGCTCTACCTGTGCCGGGCGTTGGACGGTGCGCCGATGTGCGGAGTGCTCGACGCAGAGGCGGCGATGACGACTCGGCTGGTGCTGGGCTACCGGGACGCGGTGGCGCTGTGCGGGTCGGTGTGCCATTCCGAGGGCGCCAGGGTGAGCGGCCACGAGTTCCACCGCACTGTGGTCACCCCGCGTGCGAGTGCGCCGGCCTGGGTCTGGTCGGGCGCGGAACCGGAGGGTTTCGTGCAGGGCAACCTGCACGCATCGTTCCTGCACACCCACCCAGCCGGGTATCCCAATGCGGTGGCACGCTTCGTGGCGAACTGCGCGAAAGGCACGTCTTGACACCGGAACTGATCGGGATCGGAGTAGGTCCGGGTGACCCGGATCTGTTGACCGTGGCCGCCGTGCGCGAGTTCTCCCGCGCCGGGCGGGTGTTCGTGCCGGTGATAGCCCCCGACGTCGCAGGCCGGGCCGAAGCGGTGGTACGGGCCCAGCTGACTCACGACCGCCTGGAGCGCCTGGTGTTCGCGCTCAACCACGAGGTCGACGGTCCCCAACAACGCCGATACGCGCGCTGGGACGCCGCCGCGGCGCGGGTGGTGGCATACCTGCGGGAGCACGGCGGTACAGCGGCGTTTGCCACCCTCGGGGATCCTTCGGTGTACTCCACCTTCGGCTACCTGGCCGCGACCGTGCGGGAGCTGTTGCCCGGCGTCCGGATTCGCACCATTCCCGGCATCACGGCGATGCAAGCTGCGGCCAGTGCGGCCGGCGTGACCCTGGTCGAGGGATCCGAGCCCCTCATCCTGCTCCCGCTGTCCCGCAACCTCGACGCACTTGACGCAGCGCTGGCACAGCACGGGACGGTGGTCGCGTACAAGGGTTCCCGCAGGCTGGCAGAGCTGCGCGAGCGGGTCCTGGCGGCCGGCGCGCTGGACCGAGCCTGGTGCGCTGAGCACCTGGGCACTCCGGATCAGCGAGTCACCCCCCTGGCTGAGACCGACGCGGCGAGCTACCTGTCGACGGTGTTGGTTCTCCCGCCGCGGGGGGGCAGGGGAGCGCAGCTGTGAGGCAACCGCCGCTACGCGAACCGGACCTGCCCCGCACCGCGAAGGCGCGCCCGGTTGCGCTGCGTACCGGCTTCACCACCGGTGCCTGCTCGGCGGCTGCCGCGAAAGCCGCCGTAACCATGTTGTCTGGCGGCGTCGCTCAAGCCGAGATAGACATCCCTTTCCCCTCCGGCGACCGGCACACGTTTCCCGTCCACGCACTGCACATGCAGGACGAAACGGCCACAGCGGTGGTCGTCAAAGATGCCGGGGATGATCCCGATGTCACGCATGGCGCACACCTCACAGTGACCGTCGCCTGGCGCTCTGACGGGAAGGTGGTACTGCACGGCGGTGACGGGGTGGGCGTGGTCACCCGCGCCGGACTGGGGCTGCCGATCGGTGAACCGGCGATCAACCCGGTGCCCCGCCAGATGATCACAACCGCGGTCCGCGAGGCCACCGGTGAGCGGGGAGTCGACGTGACCATCAGCGTGCCCGGCGGGGAACGAATGGCCCGCAAGACCACCAACCGGCGTCTGGGCATCGAGGGCGGTATCTCCATTCTGGGCACCACCGGGATAGTCCGTCCGTTCTCCACCGCCTCCTGGCGGGCGTCGGTCGAGCAGGCGGTGTCCGTGATGGCCGCCCAGCGGGTCCCCATGATGGTGCTGGCCACCGGAGGGCGGACCGAGCACGGCGCGATGCAGTTGCTGCCGGAGCTGCCGCCGGTGGCCTTCGTCGAGGTGGGCGACTTCACCGGGGCGGCACTGCGCCGCGCGGTCGAGCACGGCCTGACCGCTGTCGTGTTCGTCGGCATGATCGGCAAGCTGACCAAGTTGGCGTCCGGGTTGCTGATGACTCACTACACCCGATCCAAGGTCGACACCGGGCTGCTGGCCGAGATCACCGCCGCACACGGCGCAGCCCCGGACGACATCGCTGAGATCCGCGAAGCCGTCACCGCTCGGCGGGCTTATGAGGTGTGGGAGGCTGCCGGGCTGCTGCGGTCCTGCGGAGATGACGTGTGCGCGCGGGTGGCCGACACCTTGCGCCGATTCAGTGCCGAAGCCGGGCGTGAACTGACGGCCCGGGTGGCCATGGTCGACTTCACCGGCCAGCGGGTGGTCGCCGCGACAGAACCGGACTGGGTAACGTGAACCTCACCGTAGTCGGGCTGGACGGAACCGCACTGCCACCGGATGCGGTTGCGGCACTGGATCATGCGCAGATTGTGGTGGGGGCGCCCCACCAGCTCACCCAGGTAGTAGTGCCTCCCAGCGCCACCGTGCTCGGGCCCGGGGCCCTGGACCGGCTGACAGGCACGTCGCGCACGGTGGTGCTGGCCAGTGGTGATCCCGGCTTCTTCGGCGTCCTGCGAGCCCTGCGTACCCGCGGACTGGCGCCGACGGTGCTGCCCGCCCGATCCAGCGTGGCACGGGCGTTCGCCCTGCTGGGCAGACCCTGGGACGACGTCGCCGTGGTCTCGGCCCACGGCAGGTCGCTGCGACCCGCGCTCAACGTCTGCCGGTCGCACCCTGCTGTGGCGGTGTTCACGGCACCGGGCGCGGGGGCTCCCGAGATCATGGCCGGGCTGGCAGGCTGGCACCGCAGCGTCCTGGTCGCCGAAGACCTCGGCGGACCCGCCCAGCGGTTGCGCCACTACGACGGCGGACCGGTGCGGGACCCGCACATCGTGCTGTGCCTGGCTGATGAGCACGCCATTCCGTCGCGGAGCTGGATCGCAGGCGGCGAGCCGGGGCCTCCCGCCACCGGCTGGGCGCTGGACGAGCCGAAGTTCACCCACCGCGATGGCATGATCACCAAATCGGAGGTCCGCGCGCTGGCGCTGTCGCGGCTGGGCCCAGCGCCGGGAAGGCTGGTCTGGGACCTGGGGGCGGGATCCGGGTCGGTGGGGGTGGAGTGCGCCCGCTTCGGGGCGGCCGTGATCGCCGTCGAGCGTGACCCCAACCAATGCTGCCGGGTGCTGGCCAATGCGCGAACGCACCAGGTGGACGTCCGGATAGTCGAGGGAACCGCGCCCGCCGTGCTGGACGGGCTGCCCGAACCGGACGCGGCGTTCGTCGGCGGGGGAGGCCCGGAGGTGGTGCGGGCCGCCGCGAAAGTCGCGCCCCGGATCGTGGTCGCGCTGGCCGCGCTGGACCGGGTCGCGCCCTGCCGAGCCGCGCTGCTCGAGGCGGGCCACCAGGTCGATGGGGTACAACTCGCGGCGTCCCGGTTGGCCGAACTGCCTGATGGCTCGGTGCGCCTCGCCGCGATCAACCCGATCCTGCTGCTCTGGGGCCGGCGGTGACGCACTCGCCGGGCAGACCCCCCGGCCTTGTCGTCGGGCTTGGATCATCGCGGGGGGTGCGTCCTGACGCACTGCGATCGGCGCTGCGGCTGGCCGTGCCGAACCTGACGGAGATCGCCGCATTCGCCACTGTGGACCTTCGCCGCGACGAGCCCGGCCTGCGCACCGTGGTCACCGAACACGGTGCGCCGCTGCGCTGCTACTCGGCAGCCGAGCTGGACACCGTCGACGTTCCACATCCCAGCGAAGCCGTGCGCGGCTACGTCGGCACCCGCAGCGTCGCCGAAGCCGCCGCGCTCCTCGCTGCCCGTGATTTCGGGGGCGGTGCGCTGATTGTGCCCAAACTGCGCGGCGAGCACGTCACCATCGCAGTGGCGGCACTGGACCTCCCGGCGTCACCGGACCCACTATCGATCAGCTCGGCGTGCACGGCCTGCGGGGCATGCCTGCTCACCTGCCCCGAGCGTGCGCTACGCCCCGCTCCACAGCGTCCTGTCGTCATGGCCTCACGCTGCACATCCTGCGGCGAGTGCGTAGAAGTCTGCCCCACCGACGCGATCACTTTACGTATGGATCTTGGCCGATGACCTCGCGGCGACCGCCGTGGTTGCCCGAACTCGCTGTGGTCGGCGGTGTACCCAAGGGTTACCAATGCGCTGGACGAGTGAGCGATGGCGGCAACTTTGTATGGGTATCGCCCTTCGCCGCTTCAAGCTGGGATTGAATGAGAAAAATACTTCCGGTGAGGTTCGCACCGCTGAGGTCAGCAGCTCTGAAGTCAGCACCGATAAGGTCGGCGACTCTCAGGTCGGCGCCGCTGAGGTCAGCTCCGATGAGATATGCCCCTCTCAAGTTGGCCCCCCTCAGGTCAGCCCCGCTGAGATCGGCCCCGATGAGGTCAGCTCCTTTGTGGTTCTTCCTTTTACGTCGGACTTCGGCTCGCACGAGTTCACTCGTACGTAGCAAAACAGTATTGACGTCTTGTCGGTGTGCTGCCACGTCCAGTTTCCGGAGGAAGTCAGGACCGTGGTGGGTGAGGCGTTCAGTCTTGTCGAACGCGAGTCTGAGCTCGTCGTGCAGTGGGCGGGCCGGTCGCAGTGTCAGCGCTTCGGTCAGATACCAGAGCAGCTCATGGAGCTGTCGCATGATCGGGAGCACTTCGAACATCTGCTGCGCGGTTCGCGGGTCCTGCCGCCAGTCCTGTCCGCCGAAGGTGATTTGGGAGACCTTTTGCCCCGCGCCGAAGCAGTCGTACACGACGCATCCCGGAAAGCCCTGCTGCCGCAGGCGGGTATGGATGCCACAGCGAAAGTTCGGTTGCAGATTGGGGCAGGGTTGTCCGGCGTCTTTGTCGATCGCGAAGTCCGCCGAGACCGAGAAGGTCAGCGCGACGCAGCACAGCCCGAAGCAGCGCTCGCAGTCAGCTCGCAGGTCGAAGCGCTGCCGGTCAGAGCGGGTTCTGATCTGTTCGCGTTTCTTGGACAAGGCATGATCTCCTGTACTAAGCACCCAACACACTCTAGACCAACG
This sequence comes from Pseudonocardiaceae bacterium, assembly GCA_050700355.1. GTDB lineage: Bacteria > Actinomycetota > Actinomycetes > Mycobacteriales > Pseudonocardiaceae. Next base: position 16,665 of record JBOHHE010000269.1, on the reverse strand, counting down.
GTTTCACCGGGGACATCACGCGATACACTGAGGTGCGGGTACGAGTAACTCCGGAGGGTCGGGGCTGGGCTCGCTGTTACGTGGCCACTCGCCGCGCCAGTCGAGCGAGTTCCTGAGCGTCGGAACCGGGTCGGGCCTCCAGCGCAACCACTAGCGGTGCCAGTCGCTCCCGAGCCCGTACTGAATGCAGGGGTGCCACGGCATCGATTGCCGTTTTTGCCATGAGCAGCCCTTTCGACTCTCCGGTGTGCACATAGATGGTGGCACGAAGCACTGTCGCGAACACACCGACGGGGCGGTGTCTACCAGCGCCGTTGATCGAAGCTGCGACCTGTTCGGCTTTCTCCCATTTGCCTAGGCCCATATACACGAGAGCGGTCTGATAGCTTTGATCAGCGCGTTCCAGCGGGCTGGACAGCTGCCATCCCTCTTGTGCCCTCGCCAGCCTATCAACCGTACTCGGATGCTTCATGTCAGCTAACGCCTTAGCTGAGACGGCATGCAGCCACGCCATCAAGTCAAGATTGCCCTTATCCTGATCACCTTTACTCTGATCGAGAATGGCATAGGCAAGATCGTATGCTTTAAGTGCGTCATCCGGACGGTCACGCTGGCTATCGACTACCCCGGCATAACGCATCGCGCTTGCTATGTGATATTTGTCGCCCACCTGCTGTGCGAGATCAACTGCTTGACTATAGTGCCACCAGGCGTGTAGGTCAGAGCCGCTGTCGTAACAGCACCACCCGGCTAGTTCGTTCAGTGCTGCCAGTTCCTTATGCAGTCGCACAGTGATTGCTTCGCCGGCGGGTAGCTGGAGAAGTTTGCCGTACTGCGCCGCGGCCGCGGCGGCGGCTCGGGCTTGCCCACCCATCGTCCGGGCCGCGGTACGCAGCTGATCGGTGGTGTTCTTGATCTCGGCTACGTCCCGCATGCCAACCCGCGAGGGCAAAGCCAGATCGCCAGGTCCCGCTGTTGATGCGGCCAGCAGTTTGCCCAGCAGAGGTACTCCGACCAGAGCGACAGAACCTTGGGCGAGGATGTCACGTCTCAGCATGCCGTCATCTACCTCCTCAACTGCCCCCGACTGTGGTGTCCGCCGTCCAGCGTAGGCGTCGTCCGCGCGCCCCGACGAATACGCCAAGCCCATCTGACCACGCGGGGCGCCGAGACCCTTCGCAATGCGTTCCAGCACGTCATAGGCGATCACCTGCCGCCCACCGTGCATGATCTCCGAGACCTCCGACTGTGACTGTCCGGTCATGCGAGCGATCTTGTATTGGCTGAACCCGCGACCGCACAGATGTCGGTACAGAGCGCCGATATCGCGCCCCGCTAGGGCAATGTGCATTTCCGGCTCGTCCCAGACATCCGGATCGATCCCCTCAGTCATACTCCTCATCCCCTCGTCACCCGTTGGAGCGAGCAGACTACTGCTCATCCCTCAGCGGTGATCAGGCACCCTTATACGGGCTCTGCCCGTTACCCAATCCACATCAGCACAATGAACTCACTATGCTTCCCCCGGCGATCAAGCGGATAAGATTGGTGGATGCCGGAACTTCCGGAGGTCGAGGCGCTGGCACAGCACTTGCGTGCGCACGCCGTCGGCCGGGTCGTGACTCGCGTCGATGTGGCGTCCATTCAGGTGCTCAAGACCGTGACCCCGTCGATCACCGCGCTGTACGAGCGCACCGTGACCGACGCGGGCAGACGTGGCAAGTTCCTGATGTTGCACACCGATGGGCCTGCGCTGGTGATCCACCTGGCCCGGGCGGGCTGGTTGCGCTGGTCGGATTTCCTGGCCCCGGCCCCACCCAAGCCCGGCAAGGGACCGATCGGATTGCGGGTTCACCTGAGTGGTGGGGTGGGCTTCGATCTGACCGAGGCAGGCACTCAGAAGCGGCTGGCGGTGTATGTGGTCGACGACGTCGAGACGGTGCCCGGGATCGCTCGCCTGGGGCCCGATGCCTTGGCGTTGTCCCGCGAGGAGCTCGCCGAGCTGCTCCGCGGGCGAACCGAGCGGCTCAAGACCGCATTGACCGATCAGACGGTGCTGGCCGGAATCGGCAACGCCTACTCCGACGAGGTGCTGCACGCTGCCCGCCTATCGCCCTACGCTATCAGCGGTCGGCTCTCGGAGCAGGCACTGGACCAGTTGCACGATGCGCTCCAGCGGGTGTTGCGTGCGGCGATGGCGCGCTGTGTCGGTCAGGATGCCGCGCGGCTCAAGGGGGAGAAGCGCGCCGGTCTGGCGGTGCACGCCCGCACCGGGCTGCCCTGCCCGATCTGTGGCGACACCATTCGGGAGGTCAGCTTCACCGACCGCACATTCCAGTACTGCCCCACCTGCCAGACGGGCGGCAAGCCGCTGGCCGACCGACGGCTGTCCCGGCTGCTGCGCTGAGCCACACTGCGTGATGCGGGCTCAGCGCAGCGGCGTGCGGCACTTACCCTTGAGCCTGAAGGCTGGCGACAAGGCGGTTCACCGAGTTGGTGAGGCCCCACTGGCGGGCCAGCGCGGTGAGAGCGGCGGCGTCGGCTGGTTCTGAAGGCAGCGCGTCGTCACGGTCCTGGCTTACCGGTGCGTCGAGGGCCAACCGCACCACCGCAGGCGCCAGCTGTAGGTAGTCCTGGGCGGCGCGCAGTTTGGCTCGAATACCAGGAGAAAGCGTTGCCGAGGGATCGTCCAGCGCTACGAGCAGGCCCTCGACGGATCCGAAGCGGCCGATCAGGGTGGCGGCGGTCTTCTCGCCGATCCCAGACACTCCGGGTAGCCCATCGGAGGGGTCGCCGCGAAGCACTGCCATGTCCGCGTAAGCGCGCCCCGCGCTGGTTTCGGGCAACCCATAACGCTTCGCGAGTTCAGCGGGACCGATCAACTCCGCCTTGGCCAGCCCCCGGGCAAGGTAGAACACCCCCGCTGGCGTGGGCGCGGTGCGAACCACTTGAAACAGATCCCGATCACCGCTGATCACCTCCACCGGGTCGCGGCACTCGGCCGATACCAGCGTGCCGATCACATCATCGGCCTCGTACCCCGGCGCACCTGCAGTCGCCAAGCCCACAGCGGCGAGGAGTTCGAGGATGACAGGCACCTGTGGGCTCAGGGTGTCCGGCACCTCCTCGATGTCGGCGGCGCCGGGCGGAGTCTGCTCGGCAACCCGGTGCGCCTTGTACGACGGGATCGCGGCGACCCGGAAGGCCGGCCGCCAGTCCAGGTCCAGGCACGCGACCAGCCGGGACGGGCGGCGCGACTCGATCAGCCGAGTCAACATGTCGGTGAAGCCCCGTACCGCGTTAACGGGGGAACCATCCGGAGCAGTGATCGACTGCGGGACCCCGTGATAGGCGCGGAAGTAGAGGCTCGCGGCGTCAAGTAGCAGCAGGGGTGCGTCCACGAGCGCACAGCCTGCCACTTTCGCCGGGGCAGGCTCGTGGCGGTGCGTCCGGGCTCCTCCCGCCGGTCCTACGCTATCGGTGTGACCGCCCCCCTCGATACTCTCTCTACTCGCCTGACCCGGACCCAGCAAGCCTCCCGGACTGCCGGACTGGACGCCCTGCTGATCACCCCGAGCCCGGATCTGCGTTATCTGCTCGGAGTGGCCGCCGCATCGCATGAACGGCTGACCTGCCTGGTGTTGCCTGCTGAAGGTGATCCGGTAGTAGTGGTCCCGAAACTGGAGCGCCCTGGCCTGGATGGCACCCCAGTGTCAGCGCTCGGCCTGGAGATCGCCGAGTGGACCGACGACATGAACCCCTACGCATTGGTCGCCGATCTGCTGCGGCGCTCACCGGGCCGCGTCGGGATCGGTGACGCAATGCCCGCAGCGCATGTACTCCGGTTACGAGCCGAACTTCCGTCATGTGCACAGGAGCTGGCCTCGCCGGTGCTACGGCAGCTGCGGATGCGCAAGGACAGCGCCGAGATCGCCGCGCTGGCCACTGCGGGCGAGGCGATCGATCGGGTGCACGCCCGGATGGGGGAGTGGCTTCGGGTCGGGCGCACCGAGGCTCAGGTGGGTGCGGACATCGCCGCCGCGATCATCGCGGAGGGACACACCTCGGCGGCGTTCGTGATCGTGGGCTCGGGCCCGCACGGGGCCAGCCCACACCACGAGATCTCGCAGCGGGTACTGCGGCCCGGGGACGTGGTGGTCGTCGACATTGGCGGGCCGACCCCGCAGGGTTACTTCTCCGACTGCACCCGCACCTACAGCCTGGGCGAGCCGACGCACCCCGACGTCGCCGCGACCTATGCGGTACTTCAGGCCGCGCAGGACGCCGCGGTAGCCGCCACCGGGCCGGGAGTTCCCGCGCAGGAGGTGGACGCCGCCGCCCGCAGCCTGATCACCGAGGCCGGTTTCGGCGAGCGGTTCATCCACCGGACCGGGCACGGCATCGGCCTGGACGTGCACGAGGAGCCCTACATCGTGGCGGGCAACGATCTGGTGCTCGAACCGGGCATGGCGTTCAGCATCGAGCCCGGCATCTACCTGCCAGGACGCTGGGGTGCCCGGATCGAGGACATCGTCGTAGTCAATGCAGCAACCGATGAGGGCGGGGCGACTCGGTTGAACCACCGGCCTCGTGAACTCGTGGCGTTGCCGGCATGACTGCCGCGCTGGAACCCACCGACGCCGCCATCATCCGCGCGCTGAGCACCGATGGGCGGCTCAGCTTCACCGATCTCGCTGAGCAGGTGGGACTGTCGGTCTCCGCAGTGCACCAGCGGGTGCGACGGCTGGAGCAGCGGGGCGTGCTACGCGGCTACACCGCCCAGGTGGACCGGGAGTCGGTGGGCCTGCCGCTGACCGCATTCGTGTCACTCACTCCGTTCGATCCGGCCGCTCCGGACGACTACCCACAGCGGCTGGCGCATCTGTCGGAGATCGAGTCCTGCTACTCGGTGGCCGGCGACGAGTCCTACATCCTCACCGTCCGGGTCGCCTCCCCAGGAGCGCTGGAGGATCTGTTACGCCGGATCCGGGAGGTCGCCAATGTATCCACCCGCACCACGGTGGTGCTGTCCATTCCCTACGAAGCCCGCCCGCCAGCTCTGTAGCCCGGCCCCGATCCCGGGGATGACCCTGATACCCAATCGGGGTCCACACCCAGGCCGCCGCACGAGACCCGGGGCAGAGTGGAGACATGGTGCTGACGCGCCACGAGGAGGACTCCATGATCACGTCACTGACCCGGCCACAGAAGGACAAGGTCATCGCCGGGGTATGCGCCGGGCTGGCCGAGCGGTTCGGCTGGAGTGCCAACACCGTACGACTGGTGTTCCTGCTGTCCTGCCTGCTGCCCGGTCCCCAGTTCATCATCTACATCGTGCTCTGGGTGATCATGCCGAAGCGGTCGTACTGAGCCGTCAGGGCCGCCGCGCGCGCAGCCAGTCGTACCACTCGGTCACCCCGTCACCGCGGGTCGCCGACAGCTGCAGCACCTCGACGCCCGGGTTGGCCGCGCGAGCACCTTCCAGAAATGCGGCGACGTCGAAGTCGACGTAGGGCAGCAGGTCGATCTTGTTGAGCAGTACCAGGGTGGCGGCACGGAACATGTGCGGGTACTTCCGTGGCTTCTCCGCACCCTCGGTCACCGACGTAATGACCACCCGGGCCTGTTCACCGAGGTCGAACAGGGCCGGGCAGACCAGGTTCCCGACGTTCTCGACCAATACCACCGAGCCGTCCGGCGGCTCGAGCGTCCGCAGGCCACCGGCCAGCATCTCGGCGTCGAGATGACAGCCAGACCCGGTGTTGATCTGTACCGCCGGAGCACCGGTAGCTCGAATCCGATCCGCGTCGAGCACGGTTTCCTGATCACCTTCGACGACGCAGAGCTGCAGCTGCGTACCGAGCTCGCGGATGGTGCGCTCCAACAGGGTGGTCTTGCCCGCGCCGGGTGAGCTCATCAGGTTCACCGCGAGGATGCCCCGCCGCGCGAACCAAGCACGGTTGAGTTCGGCGAGCCCGTCGTTACGGGCCAGCACCGCCTGCTCGAGGGTGATGGTGCGGGTCGCCGGTTCCTCGTGTCCGTGGCCGTGATCAGAACCGGGACCGTGTCCATGACCGTGCCCGTGATCTGCTCCGTGCTCGTGATCTGCTCCGTGCCCGTGACTGTGCCCGTGGCCTGGTTGGTGCCCGTGGCCTGGTTGGTGCTCGTGGCCAGGGAGTTCTTCGATGACCGCGCTTCCGGAGCAGCCACAGGTTGCGCACATCAGGCCAGCACCTCGACTTCCTTGATCCGTAGTTCCTCGCCGGCGAGCAGTTCGCGGTTCGCGCTGCCGCATTCGCACAGCATCAGCAGGTCATCCATGGCGAACTCGGCTCCGCAGTCCCGGCAGCGGGCCTGCCCGCCGGGTTGGACGATTTCCAGTACCGCCCCTTCCAGGGTGGTACCTGTGGTGACGAGATCAAAGCAGAACTGGATCGAATCGGCTACGACCCCGGACAGTTTCCCGACCTCCAGGCAGACTCGCCGTACCGGCCGGTCACCCATCCGGTCACACACCGCAGCGACGACACTCTGAGTGATCGCCATCTCATGCACTAAAGACCTCCTTGCCTGGTTACTCAGTGCAGTGCCCTGTGGAGATCTTGTCAAGGGGTAGAGAATCTTCTGGTGCAGCAATGTGTGCGGGTTGGAGTCCGGCTCGAGGGCGTCGTGCAGGGCGTGGGGTTCCGGCCCTACGTGCACAGCCTGGCGAGTCGTTTCGGACTGTCCGGCAAGGTCGGCAACGACACCGCCGGGGTCTTCGTGGAAATCGAGGGGGCCGAGGCGGCGGTGCAGGACTTTCTCGCCGCGCTGCCCGTCGAAGCTCCGCCGATGGCGAGCATTGAGCATATCCGGACCAGCCATCTGGTCCCGACCGGTGAGCCGGACTTCCGCATCGTGGCGAGCAACTCCTCCGGCCGGCGGGACACGCTGATTTCGGCGGACAGCGCGACGTGCGCAGACTGCCTGCGTGAGCTGGCTGATCCCACCGACCGGCGCTTCGACTATCCATTCATCAACTGCACCAACTGCGGACCCCGGTTCACCATCGTGCGTGACGTGCCCTACGACCGTCCGCTCACCACCATGGCGCCGTTCACGATGTGCGACGCCTGTGCAGGGGAGTACCACGATCCCATCGACCGGCGCTTCCACGCTCAGCCGGTGTGCTGCCCCGCCTGTGGGCCGCACCTGAGGCTGATCGGCTCCGATGGCGCTGAACTGCCCGGTGATCCGCTGGCCGAAGCCGCCGCGATGCTGGTCGGCGGCGCGGTACTGGCGGTCAAGGGGCTCGGTGGATACCACGTCGCGACCCTGGCCTCCGACGCCGCTGCGACCGCCTTGCTACGCGCGCGTAAGCGCCGCGAGGACAAGCCTTTCGCGGTGATGGTGGCCGACCTGGACGCTGCCCATCGGCTGTGCCTGATCGACCCGGTGGCGGAGCGAGTATTGGCCTCCCGGCGTCGGCCCGTCGTGCTGCTGCCGCGCCGCCCCGATGCCATCCTCGCTCCGGCGATCGCGCCCGGCAACCGCTCACTGGGCCTGATGCTTCCCTACACTCCGTTGCATCACCTGTTGTTGCGCAATACCGCCGCCCCGATCGTCCTGACCAGTGGCAATATCTCCGACGAACCCATCGCCTACGCCGACGACGACGCGCGCCGCCGACTACCCAAGATCGCTGACGCATTTCTGACCCACGATCGAGAGATCCATATGCGCACCGACGACTCGGTGGTGCGGGTGTTCCGGGGGGTTGAGCTCCCAGTCCGGCGATCGCGAGGTTATGCACCCGAACCGTTGACCCTCGCGCACCCGGCGCCGCGCCCGATACTCGGTTGCGGTGCCGAGCTCAAGAGCACCTTCTGTCTGGCCCGGGGTCGGCACGCATTCGTCTCCCACCACATCGGCGATCTGGAGAATTATGAGACCCTGCGCTCGTTCACCGAGGGCATCGCGCATTTCCAGCGACTCTTCGACGTGGCTCCGCAGGTGGTCGCGCACGACCTGCACCCCGAGTACTTGTCCACCAAGTACGCCCTCGAGCTTGCCGAGGTGGAACTTATCGCGGTGCAGCATCACCACGCCCATATCGCGTCCTGCCTGGCCGACAACGGTGCGGCGGGTCCGGTGCTCGGGGTGGCCTTCGACGGGCTGGGCTACGGAACCGATGGCACCCTCTGGGGCGGGGAATTCCTGTTAGCGGATCTGGTGGGATTCCAGCGGCTGGGGCATCTGGTGCCGGTCCCCCTGCCCGGTGGTGCCACCGCCATCAGACAACCTTGGCGGATGGCTGCCGCTTACCTGGGTTCCGAAGCCCCCGACGAGCTGAAGCGGCGCCATACCGAGCAGTGGGACACAGTGCTGGCGATGGCGGACCGAGGGGTGAACGCTCCGCTCACCTCCAGCGCTGGGCGGCTGTTCGACGCCGTCGCGGCGATTCTCAGGGTCCGGGACTCGATCAACTACGAGGGCCAGGCTGCCGTAGAGCTTGAGCAGTGGGCGACCCGAGCCGAAACGGGCAGCTACCCCGCGACGGTGACCGGGGGGCCTGTACTGCAGCTGCACGGTACGGACCTGGTCCGCTGCGTGGTCGACGACCTACGCGCCGGCGTGACCCCGGCAGTGATCGCCACCCGGTTCCACCACGGCGTGGCCGACGCGATCGTTCGGGTCTGTTGTCTGCTGCGGGAGACCACCGCAGTGGAGGTTGCTGCCTTGTCCGGCGGGGTGTTCCAGAACATCTTGTTACTCGAGCGCACCGTCGCCGGGTTGGAGCAGGCCGGTTTCCGAGTCCTCACCCACTCACGGGTGCCACCCAACGACGGCGGTATCAGCCTCGGCCAGGTCGCCATCGCCGCCGGACTACTACGCCGCTGAGCCGGCGTCTCACCCGTCGCTCGGCCAGCGGGGCGGTGCCGCTCCACGGTTCATCGACCAGGCCACCCCACCGAGCCGGCCCTCCTGCACCGTCTCGGGCGAGCGTTGCCGGTAGGACCGGGCAAGCTCGACGCGGGCGTCCCCGCCCTCGTTGAGAACCAGGCATGGTGCGAGGTATGCGCAACGCAGGCAAACCTCGGGTGCCGGGGTGGGATAGATCTCCAGATCTGTGCTGGTGACCACCCTGGCCTCGGCTGCCAGGTTCGCACCCGCTGCCGCCAGCTCAGCCGCGCTGCGTGGGATACGGGTTCGGCGAAACTCGTCCGTGCCCTCGGCGCGTACTCGCTCCCGTGGGACGACCGCACTGCGCGCATACATCCGCCGGTGCCGCACCGGCGGGGGCCCAGTCACCTTCCCGGGGGACGCCGTCGCGCTCGGATCACCGGAATCGGCTCGGATCTCGTTGTACACGGTGCCCGCGACCTTCATCCCTAGGTAGAACAGCGGCCATGCCCAGCACCACACAATCGTCCGTTCGTCCAGCTGCAACGCATCCTGATCGGCCCAGCGGTCGACGACCACTCGATGCTGGACCACCCAGTAGGCGTCAACATCGTCGATGACGAGCAGGTCGACGCGGTCGGTGTAGCGGATCGGATCTCCGCCGGGAGTTAACAGATCGGAGCTCACCAGGTCCGCACCCAGATTCGCCGGGTCAGGAATGTTTACCTCGAAGTCGGTCTCAACCCGCACCGGAGTGAAGTGGTCGACCGTGGGTGCCCAGGCGGCGTACGCGTCGAGCAGCGCATGACCGCGATCCAGCGCCGCCTTTCGAGACTGCTCGTCGGTATCAGGCTGTCCGTGCACCGACTTCTCCAATGCCTGGTGCACCAAAGGCTGCACGATTGCCCTGTTCCACTCCCACATGCCGGGGAAGTAGTACACCGCCAGCGCATCACGAACCGCCCGGTTGAGGTCGACCGAGCCTTGCTGGGGGGTGGGTTCGTAGTTCTGTCGGTTGCGCGAGCCCAAATCCCACGCCCGGCGGCAGCGTTTGAATACCATCCGGTCGGACGCGCGGATCCGGTAGACCATCACAACCTCAGCTACTTAACAGCGGATTATGGCTAGTGCGGCCAGGGGTCATCCACCGACCAACGACAGCGATCATTACCCCCCGCCGCGGCCTCCATCTCGGCAAGCAGATCCTCGAAGAACGCCGATAGGTCTTGCTGATGACGTTCCTGCCAGCCGGAGTAATAAATCCAGGCATCCGGCAACGGCGCGTCGGCCTCCGGCCCGGCGACAATCTCGCCCATACCGATGCGAGCCAGCCGGTAGCTTTCCCCGCGGCGTTCGATGTAGACCAGCTCCCCGGATTCGGGCCAATCGGCCACGATCTCCGCGAGCAACTCGGCCTGAGTCAGAATGCCTCCTTTCAGCAACCGTTCAGCAGATCCGCGGCAGCGGATCACCGACCAGCAGGTCAATGATGCGGGTACCGCCGAATCCGGTCTTGAGCAGGACCAGTCCCGGCGGGTCCTCAGCAATGTGGCCGACCACCGTGGCCCCGGCACCGAGTGGATGCGCCTGGAGCGCAGCCACTGCGGCGTCGGCCGCACCCGCGTCGACGATCACCACGATCCGGCCCTCGCAGGCGACGTAGAGCGGGTCGATGCCCAGCAGTTCGCAGGCTCCACGGACTTCCGCGCGCACCGGCACCGCTTCCTCATCCACCACTACAGCCACGCCCGATGCCTTTGCCACCTCGTTGAGGATGGTCGCGACTCCGCCACGGGTGGCGTCCCGCATAGCCCGGACATCCGGGCCTACGGCGTCGAGCAGTCCTCGTACCAGGCCGTGCACCGGTGCGGTATCGGAGACCAGATCGGCCTCGATATCCAGTTCGCCTCGGGCCAGCATGATCGTCATTCCATGATCACCCACCGGACCGGAGACGATTACCGCGTCGCCGGGGCGGGCCGTGGCGACGCCGAGAGTCAGCCCGTCGATCCGCAGCCCGACCCCTGCCGTGGTGATGTAGCAGCCGTCCGCCTTACCGCGCTGCACGACCTTGGTGTCACCGGTGACGATCGACACTCCGGCAGCCTCGGCCGCCGCCGCCATGGATGCCACGATCCGACGCAGATCGGCGACCGGGAAACCCTCTTCCAAAATGAACCCGGCCGACAGGTGAGCCGGCTCGGCACCTGCCACGGCCAGATCGTTGACTGTGCCGTTGACGGCGAGGTCACCAATGTCACCACCGGGAAAGAACAGCGGCGTCACCACGTAGGAATCCGTGGTGAACGCTAGCCGTACTCCGTTCGCGGTTACCGTCGCAGCGTCCTCGAGCGGTTCCAGCAGCGGATTCCGGAAGGCGTCCAGGAAGATTGCCTCAATGAGCGATTGGCTGGCCTTACCTCCGGCACCATGGGCCAAGGTGATCAGTTTCTCGCGCACCCGGGGCCGGGCCCGCCGGGCCCGCTCGATACGCTCCAGCACCAGCTGTTCCCGGCCCGTGTGCTCGGTGCCGGGGCGGGCGTGTATGCCAGGGTGCCCGGCGTCGTACTCGGATTCGTGCTCCGCGACGGCGGCTTCAGCCCAAGCCGCACGATCCTGCCGGGTGGTGTCCGGAGGGGTCATGCCTTGCTCGCCCCTACCTGAGTAGGTGCTGCCTGACTAGCGTGACGGACTCGCTCACGGCTGAACCGTCCGAAGTTGTAGTAGGCCGCGCAAGCACCCTCTGAAGAGACCATGCATGTGCCGATCGGGGTCTCCGGCGTGCATGCGGTGCCGAACACCTTGCACTCCCAGGGCTTGAGTACGCCCTTGAGCACCTCACCGCACTGGCATGCTTTCGGATCGGCAACCCGGACGCCGGGCAGATCGAAGTGGTGCTCAGCGTCAAAGACAGCGTAGGAGGGTTTCACACGCAGCGCCGAATGCGAGATGAACCCGAGCCCGCGCCACTCGAAGTACGGACGTAGCTCCATGACTTCGCTGACCGCCCGAAGCGCCACTGTATTGCCGTCCCACGGCACTACCCGTGAGTATTGGTTCTCCACCTCACACCGCCCCTGGGCCAGTTGCTCCAGCAGCATGTAAACCGATTGCAGGATGTCCAGCGGCTCGAATCCCGCGGTGACGAGCGGCTTGTCGTACTCCGCCGCGATGAACTCGTAGGGACGACAGCCGATGACGGTGGAGACGTGGCCTGGCCCGATGAATCCATCCAGCCGTAGGTCCGGCGAGTCCAGGATTGCCTTAATCGCCGGGATGATCGTGACATGGTTGCAGAAGATCGAGAAATTCTCGATACCGTCGGCCGCCGCCCGCAACACGGTCATCGCGGTGGACGGCGCGGTCGTCTCGAATCCGATCGCCATGAACACCACGCGTCGGTCCGGATTCTGCCGAGCGATCTTCAGGGCGTCGAGGGGAGAGTAGACCATCCGAATGTCAGCGCCTGCGGCCGAGGAATCGAAGAACGACCCTCGTCCGCCGGGCACCCGCATCATGTCCCCGAACGACGTCATAATCACGTCCGGTTCCTCAGCCAAGGCGATCGCGTCGTCCACCCGGCCCATCGGGATCACACACACCGGACAGCCTGGCCCGTGCACCAGGCTGACCGATTCCGGAAGATAGTCCTCCAGCCCGTGCTTGTAGATGGTGTGCGTGTGCCCGCCACAAACTTCCATGAACTTGTACTGCCGCCCCGGCTCGCACAATGCCGCGATCTTCGCGGACAGCGCACGTGCCTTCTCGGCATCCCGGTACTCATCGACGAACTTCATACCGCTCACCGACTTTCGTCGATTTGTGATTCGAGCAGAGCAGCGATCTCGTCCTCATAGGCCTGACCTATACCGACGAGAAAGTCCATCGCCGCCTTTGCCTCCTGTTCGTCAATCTTGGACAGGGCGAAGCCGACGTGGATGAGAATCCAATCGCCGGGAACAGGAGGGTCATCAGTCAACAAGCCGATGTTGATGGCTCGCTTGACCCCGCTGACGTCGACCCTGGCCAGATCGGGGTGTTCGGGCATGAGCTCGATCACCTCGCCCGGGATGCCGAGGCACATGGGCTTTTACCTCCGTGGTGGGTTTGAGGCGTGCAATTCGAGACTAGAGGTCGCTGATCTGCTTATAACGAGCCACATCCTTGGACACCTGTACCGCCAGAGTGGCCAAGCCGACTACCGACCCCCAGAACATCAGACGCTTCAGCATCCGTCTCACTTCCTTCCTTGTTGGTGAGTGGGTTGGTGAGCAGGTCGAGTACTACTCCGACCGCCTTCTCCACGGCTGTGGCGACGGAGGGGGAGAGCCCGATTCCTTCCTCGGTGCTGGCCGGTTCACAGCCGACCAGCAGGGTTCGTCCCGGACTGCCGCCAAGGTTGTCCAGCAGCGCAAGCACGGCGTCGGGAGCCATTCCGTGAGCGTCGACCGCAGCGGCCTCGATGTCTGCCACGTGATCGGGCCCGATCTCGAGTACGTAGACCGTCCCCGGTTCAGCACCACGGGCCACGGCATCGAGCAGGATCGTGGTATCAGGGGCGATCTCGAGCAGATCGTACGCCAGGTGCATCCCACGGATTCCGTAGTCGGTGACGGTGACACCCTCGGGTAAGGGCTCTGTGCTCAGTCGCCGGGCCAGCTCGACGCCGAACGCGTCGTCGCCGAGGAAGATGTTGCCGATACCAGCCACCACGGTTCTCGTCGCTGAAGCGTTCATGGCTCAGCTCTCGCGGGAGCATCCAGCGGCACGAGCTCGTCCGGCGCAAAGTAGCGGAACCGGCCGTGCGCGATGGCGATATCGGCGCCAGGGTCGTCGTCAAGGGTGACCGCGACGTGGGTTTCCCCGTCGACATCGAGAAGGACGGCAGCGACGGTGGCGGTGCGTCCCGCCAGGAACATGTCCTGCGCGTCGGTGCGGCGCGAGCCCGGCGTGAGCCGCACCTTGCTGCCCTTGGCCACCTCGACTCCTGCGATGAGCACACTGTCGGTGTCCGGGTCGACCGATGCGTCTGCGCCCGGATCCCACCACGGGGTGCCAGGAGTCGTGATCGTCTCGATCGGATCCGGTTTTCGGGAGGAACCAGCCGACGGACTCTTGTCGAGGTAGCGAATCGCCCCGTGCAGCTTGTCCAGCATCTCGGGCGGCATCGAGTCGACCCGGTCCATCAACTTACGGACCCGCTCGTCGGTGGCTCGTGCCTCGGCCTTCTCCTCGTCGGTGAGCGTCATCGTGCGCAACGTGAGGATCTCGTCGATCTCCAGGCCGTCGAACAGCTCCCCAGGACTCTCCGGTGCAATCGCGGGATGATCATACAGGATGATCGGCGAGGACAGGATCACGTCGCGGCGTCCAGGTTCGCCGACCATCACCGGCCACACACGGTCGTTGCGGCAGGTCGCGACAGCGAGCTTGGCCCACTCCGGAGGATCGAGCAGCGAGATGAACTCCGCGTCGGTCAAGGCAAGCACCGTATGCGTAGCCAGCAGCGAATGACGAAGCGCGATGTGACGCTCCGCGTCGTCATCAGCCCACTGAGCGGTGTTGACGACCTCGACGGTGAGCTGCACAACCCCGTATGGACCCTCCAGCCGCCTGGCGGACAACCGGATCTCACCATCGAGTGGCCACCGCTGCCGCGTGAGGCCGTCCTCGGTCTCACTACCGCCGGGAACGGTCACCGGGACTATCCGCTCGGTGTCCAGTAACTCGGAGATCGCCACTACGTCGTCGATCTCGTGTTCCACCGCCTCGTCGAACTCGGGTACCGGCCCCTCACCACCGCTGCGGTGTTGCAACTGCAGAAACCGCAGCCGCAGATGCAGCACCGGGTCAGTACCGGGCTCCAGCAGGCACTGGGTATGCGAGGTGGCGTACTCGCCGTGCCCGAGATCGGCGTAGGCGGGCGGCACGAGTACCCCCCACTGCCAGCGCACCTGGTTCTTGCGTGCCGAAGCGCGGTACGGATATAGCAAGTACCCCTCGTAGAGGACGGCGTCGGCTACCTCCCGCGCGACGTCCATCGGGGCCGCAGTCATGATCCACCTTCCGCGGCACGCAGTGACTCGGGACGCGGCGCCTCGACACTCGAGGAAGGGACCCGAGCGGCGTCCAGTACGGCAAGGACGGCATCGTCCCAGGTAGGCAGTGCCCGGGCGGCTCGAAACTCCGCCAACGCATCGATCGTCTCGCGCTGCAGGCGTAGCCACCCGCTGCCGGGGTAGTGCGCATCCATCATCTCGTCCCAGCGCGCCACCGGCATCCGGTAGCGGGCTTCAGCGTGCCAGGGCACCTGTTCGATCCATAGACCTTTCTCACCGTCCCCGAACAGGGTTCCGCTGAACAACATGATGAATGGGATCTCCCCATCCTCGAGGGCGTGGAAATAACGGCCAGCGGACACTTCCATGTCATAGCTGCACGGCACCGTTACATCGACCTCGATGCTGCCGGTGAAACTCGCGACGGTCGTCGAGGCATTGGCGAACTGGAACGGCTTGAGCGTGTCCCCCCAGCGTTTGCGCTCGCCGAACAGCTCGAGGAGCCGCTCGGCTTCCTGGTCGCCATACCCGCGGCGCTGCGGTTCGATCCTGATCTGGCTGCGCAATGCGATGGCGCGGACTCGCTTCCCATCGGCCGCACCGATGCGGAGCCGGAAAAGCAGGGTCGGTGCCACTGAATAGCGCTCGGGCACCACGTCGAGACAGGTGAACGAGAGCTCAGTCATGGTTGATCGCCCCCTCGCCAACGGCTACCCTCTCGCTGCGTTCCCGCAGGCCCGCGAAGAACTCGTTGATCGCCGTCCAGGCCTCCTCGCCGCCGTCGAAGCCCTTCCAGTGGGTACGGACCAGACCGACCAACTGGTAACAGGCGTCGATCGGGACCACGAAGAACTCGAACTCATTCCCCTTGCGGTGCACCAGCAGCGCCTCCACATCGGGCTCCAGGTCGCCCAATGCCGGAGTCGCGGCGAGCAGATCCGTCCAGGATTCCAGCGACAGCAGTGATTCGGTGGCCCCTGCCGGGCTCGGGTAGAAAGCGACGGCGTGCCCGAGCGCGGTGTTGTGGAAGAAGAACGCCATCGCCACCGGGATACCGATCGAGTCCCAGGTCGCCTCGGCGAGTGGCACCGCGGCGGCGTACCGGTAGCGTTCGGGCACTGCCCGATACCGTCCTCCGGCTGCGCCCTTGGTGGCGAAGAGCAGGGAACACGGACGGCAGGTGCACATCAAACCGCGACCCTCGACGTCGACCACGTGGCCATGCCACTCGGCGATCGGCTCAGCACACATTTCGCAGCGCTCGAGCCGCTCACCCGCCGGGGTAGGCGGGGGAGCGGCGCCTCCGACGAAGCGCCGCAACCCCGCACTCATGAGGTCGCCCCCGCGGGGACCGCGATGCGGATCCCGCCGTTCTCGGCTAGCAACGGCAACGGGTCGAGATGCCACCCGGCCGCCTTGTCGGTGCCGCCGAAGCCGCGGCCTGCCCGCACCACGTCGTAAAGCTGTGCGCAGCCGGGGCAGGCCAGCAGGACTCCCTCCAACTTCGCTTCGGCCAGGCCGGAGCCGCAGGCCGGGCAACGGTCGGCATAGGCGTAGAGGCTGCCCGCCACGTTGCACACCACCGCAGTCGTGGAGGCGACCCGGGTGGGGACCACCTTGCCCTGATCGAGGTGGTCGATCCCACCGACTTCCACCCAGGTGGAAGTCGGTGTCTCCGGCTGCCTGCTCACCTGCTGCAACGGCAGCAGGGTGTGCCCTTCTG
>JBOHHE010000268.1:0-6605 GCA_050700355.1 Pseudonocardiaceae bacterium | reverse complement strand
GCGCCGCGCGGCCACCGCCGACACCGTCGAGGATCTGTTTCGCTGACAGCTACGGCCAAGCGCGAGAGCTTGCCTCACATGATTTCGAGGGAGTGAGGCTGGCCGTGAGTTTCGGTGATCTCGACGGTTTGGTGTTCTGAGTCAGGCGACTGCTTGAGCGACTCGTTTGGCGGTGCGCCGTAACTCACGCACTCTCGACCGGAAGGCCGCGTCGTGTTCGAGCGGGGCGACGGTTTTGGCGAGCATCCGGATGTCGTCGGCGATCCGCTTGGACCGCAGGGGCGCTGCCTCGTTGAGGGCTTGGTCGGCAAGGTCGAGGCCCCGGTGGGGGTCGTCGAACCGCAGCACCAGGCAGGCGATTCGAATTAGGTCGAAGCTGCGGGACCTGGCCCGGTCGGCCGGGCTCAGGTCGTAGGAGGATTGCAGGCGATGCTCGGCCATCGTCGCGATGCGCGCGTCACCGGTGTGCCTGGCCGCGTCGAACAGGGCGCGTCCGCCCTCGCAGGTCATTTGTGCGGGGTGGTAGTACCGGGCCCAGGTCGGGTCGTCGGGGTCGGCGGCCCGCTGGGCGAACAGGTCATCGGCCTGTCCCACGGTGCGTTCGACTGCGGCAACGTCGCCTTGGCGGCCGAGTGTCTGAGCCTTGACGGCGGTCAGGATGGCCCGCGCGACCGGGGACAGGTGCCGGTCCTCGCCATGTGCTAGCCGGACGAGGTCCAGGCTTAGCTCGTTGCGGTCCAGCCGGATGGCCTGATGGGCGGCATCGTGGAGGGTATACACCCGCTCTTGCACGTCACCCGCCTCGGCGGCGAGCTGCAAGGCGACGAGGAAGAATCGGCGGGCTGCCAGATGGTCACCGCAATCGAACGACATGAAACCGGCCCTGCCGGCTAGTCGGGCGGTGCTCGACTGCCAGGCTTGGCGGATCTGATCGGACATGGCCGATTTGGCCAATACCTCGCAGCACCATTCCAGTTGCCCGGCGGCGGCGTTACGGGACATACCACCACCGAACAGCCAGTCGGAGCTTTCGAAGAACTCCACGATCTGGTTGAGCTGCTCGACGTGGTGTTCGCCGATCCGGGCTGGGATGGCGGTGCGGCGCAGCGCCCCGCGCAGCAGACCCGGGAGGTGTGCCGACAGCGCGCCGATTGTGGCGGCACCGGTGTAGCGGATCATGTTTTCGTCGAGCATGGCGTCCTCCGCCCAGGTTGACTCACCTGTGACGATAGACGATGCGACGATGAGCGTCGTCTCGCTGGAGCGGGGACAGGAAAATCCTAGGTCGGCGTCCGAGGTGGCGCCGAGCACCGTCCGGAAGGCGGACCGGTAGGCCGCACCGGGCCAGCTGATCTCACCTCGTTCGACCTTGGAGACGTAGTCGGCGTCGATCCCGCACCGTCGCCCGGTGGCCTGTTCGACCACCTCAGCAGCCCTCTCAGCGACCTGAGCCTGAGTGAGAGCCCGGGTGCGTCGCGCGAGTTGGAGCGCCCGATTCGGACGAGTGCTCATAGCCGTCCCCCTTTCGCCGTTGTTGTCCCGGACCTTATTACAGGCCTGGCGCGGCCGGTCCGTCGGATAGCCGAAGAATGAGCCCTCCCGTCGGGCCACCCCACGGGTAGGTGCGAAGTATGCGGTGATCCTCCTACAAAATCTGCTAGTCCGTCCGTCGGCTCGCGTCGGTTCACGTTTGTGCGCGTCCACAGCAAAGTTGTCGCAGCACCGGAGACGCGATGAACGTCGAATATGCCGTCATGCAGCGGGCGAAGGGCCGGTGGCGATACCTCTATGGAGAGCACATGAAGCGTACTAAAAGCAAGGCTCAACGCGGCCTGGTGACCCGTTGCATCGTGTATGCAGACCGCAGATACCCACATGCCCGACACCAAGAACTGAAAGTGGACGTTCGCAGCGGGACGATCATAGACACGGATTACGCGACCGGGCTGGTCGCTGTCCGGACACCCATTCCCTTGGCCGAGGTGAAAATTATCAAAATAGAAATGGGCTGAACATCTTCAGTGTATTGGAATACGAAAGTGAACTTCCGGATGGCTGGTACTGCTCCGCGCGTGTCTTCCGCTCAGACGGAGGGTGAGCGCGACTGTCCCTCAGCGCGTCACCGAGCGGGGCGGCGAGGGCGCCCGGTGACCAGCTCAGCTCTCGCCCAGACGATGGTCGATGCCCGGACATTGACGGAGCACCTCGTCGACCTCGACACCATCACCGCTGTTCGTCACCAAGGGCGTTATGCCGCGCTCTGTGGCACGGAAGTCCTGGCCGCGAGCATGACCACCGAGGAACGCGGCCATTGCCGGACGTGCCTTCGTCGCCAGATCGACCGAGGCACCCGAACTTCTCGACTTCATCGCCCTGCGCCGGGTGCGCGAGGGCGGGGTGGCGCTGCATGGCTCGGTGCACCTGGACCGGGGACGGAAAATGCCGTGCTACCTGCCCGATGCCTTCCATCGGCTGGCCGAGGCGGAGCTGACCGAACTGCTCAGCCCGGACTGGTCCGGTGGGCTGCGGCGAGTCGTGCTCACGCCCCGGGGACAAGCCCGCTACCAGGAGCTGGCCGCGAAGCGTGATCCTTATCTGGACCCCGAGCAGTCATCCGGAGCCTGCTCGGTCCCCCTTGACCGGCCGCCAGCCTGATTGCGGCCGGTCAAGGGCCTGAGCGAGGAGGCCACCCGGTGCCGAGCAGATGGCGCTCCGGTCGCTGTGGTCCGCTGCTTATAGCTGAGCGCCGCGCCGCCACCTGAGCATGTAACGAATCCCGAGCCGACGAGCGAGGTTGAGAGTGGACGACCACTGGTGCCCGGGATTCGGATTCACCGAACGGATAACCGTCGCCCGCCGTTTGATGTGGTGAGCAGCATGTTGTCCTTCGGGTCCCCGATCCTGCTGTCCGAGGCCGTGTCCGCGCTGGTCGCCACCGGTCTGGATCCGGTGATTGGATTCCTAAACACCGACCGCGACGATCGCCCCAGCCTGACCCTGGATCTGGTGGAGCAGATCCGTCCGTTGATCGTGGGCCAGATCGTGATGGAGATCGTGCGCAGGCACCGGTTGCTGTCCGAACACGGCCGTCGGGACGAAGATTGCGGGGTGTGTTGCTCACAGCGGCGGGCCGGGCGGTCATTCTGGATCGTTATGAGCGCCGGATGTTGCAGACGACCCGGACGCGCTGCCGGACTTCGCGGGTATGTTGCGGCGGGATCTGTATCGTCAGGCTCAGATGCTGGCGTCCTGGGTGGAGGACCTCACCCCGGGGTACGTAGGTCTGTCATGGCGTCAACGGTGCTGACCTTTATGGCATCTCGTGGGACACGACGCGGACGCTGGTCATCGCTTACTTGCGGCAGGAAGGTGACTCGGTCTAGCGCAGTGGTTCTCGTCTGTGCGGTCGCTCCCGAAGATCTGGACGACATGATCAGCCGAATGGAAGACATGATTGATCCCCGCACTGATGCCGTGCACCTGCTCTCTACCTGTGACTTGTTAGTCCCGGCTGGTGGTCCGCAGCCAGACCGACGCGACCCCGACGAGCCCTACTGGGCGGTGCTATAACTACTGTGGGTGAGTTCTGTTACTCCGTTCAGGGGGGGTCTCGTGAAGATCGACATCGTGTCTCGCGTGCAAGCCCTCTACCAGCCAAAACACTCCTTTTGCCCCGTTTCAAGATCTCTAACTGGCCCCCTGGTGAGCCTCGCGTGCAGAAGCTTCCCAAACCCGCTGGTCAGCGCCTTATGGAAGGGGGTAGGGTTATGAACCACCTCACGCCGAAGGGCGTATAGAAACCTCAAGCCCAGCATGAATGCCAATGGCAGAACCAGGTTATGAACCACCTCACGCCGAAGGGCGTATAGAAACTAGAGGTACCCCGGTTCCTTGGGCAGGGTGGTCGACCGGTTATGAACCACCTCACGCCGAAGGGCGTATAGAAACTTTGGTAAGAGACCCCTGGTAGTCGCGCCATGCGGCTTCGTTATGAACCACCTCACGCCGAAGGGCGTATAGAAACTCCTGCATCGGGCGCCGGAACTCCTGCGCGTAGGGCATCGTTATGAACCACCTCACGCCGAAGGGCGTATAGAAACGCCGCCGCGCCGAACACCACTGGGTTGATCAGTGAGGTTATGAACCACCTCACGCCGAAGGGCGTATAGAAACATGACGCAAACTAGCTACAACATGATCCGTCAAAAAGTTATGAACCACCTCACGCCGAAGGGCGTATAGAAACAGCTCCGTGAGCTCTGCTGCGGTGGCATCGCTGTAGGTGTTACGAACCACCTCACGCCGAAGGGCGTATAGAAACAGCAGGAGCCCGAAGTATGCGTAGCGCTGGGTCAGCGCGTTACGAACCACCTCACGCCGAAGGGCGTATAGAAATGTGTGATGAATCGACCACTGGCGTTGAGTGGAGCCAAGCTGTGAGTCACCTCACGCCTAAGGGTGTGCAAAAATAGAAAGCGATCGTTGTTATAGTGGGCGTTTTGGAATACCTGGATGGTTACGACTTACTGGCGGATTGCAATCTCGGCTGATACGTACATCAATCAGGCGACGAAAATTGATTGTGGTTATGCCGACCAAGCTAAGGTCGTGCAGTTCATACTAGCTAAGGATGACGGTGTGCCGGTAAAGGTGAGTGAGATTCTCAAGATCCTGGAGGCAGGCGGTATGGTGCCTTGTCAGGACCGAGGGAGCCACCGGCAGTTCAGACATCTCACGAAACCGGGTACGGTGACCGTGGCAGGCAAGCCCAGCACTGACATTCTCACTGGGACCGAGCGGAACTCCGCAAGCAGACAGGCATCCCAGGATGGGCGAGTGAGTACCTACGCGATCATCATCGAATGTGGTGCGACTGGTAGCTGTAGTGCGTGGAGTCCCGACTTGCCCGGTTGCGTCGCCGAGGACCAGGACGAGTGTCTGGTGCTCATGCGCGAAGCGATCGAGTTTCACCTTGAGGGTCTCCGGGAGGGTGGTCAGCCGATCCCGTACTCAGGCATAGTTGCCGCCACCGTGTTCACCACAGCCGCCTGAACTCTTCGTCGACGTGCTTTTGTTGTGGTCGATGCGAGCAGTCGGTTTGTCATGGCCAGCCCTGTATCAAGAGGACCAGGGTGCTCGTCGCCGTCGTACTCTGGGATGTCGGCCACTGGCTCAGCTGCGTGGATTCCAGCGCGACGCCGTGCTGGAGTGATCTCTGCATTACTTGTGCTGCGCAACCGGTTCGCGCGGGACACCCTCGCGGAGTTGTTGATGCGGGCTCATCGGACATGGTGGGCCGGAAACTACGGGGAATGCCTTACCGGGTTGGTCTGCCGGTGTAGTTCATCCGGATGAGTGATGGCCAGGTTCGGCATGTCGGGGGCGGCAGGCCGGGTTCAGCTTATGGTTTCATTCTTGTAGTGCACCTGATTGAGCAGCTTTCGAACGGACAATCCGAATAGAAACTGACTCAACCTGTACGGCTGCTCGATACTGGTCCGGTCGCGGGTGCCCGGCGGCGTTACCGCGGCGCTGTCCCGGGGCGTTGCGGTGGTGTGGTGCTGCTCCTCGTCGAGCACGGCGATCATCGGGTCGAAGGACAGCCGGCTTTCCGTGGGTATCGTTATCGGATTTGCGACGCCGGAGGTCGCGGCGTAACGTCGTGATCACCGGCGTATGCCGCCGTTCGTCAACTGAATACTTGTTTTCCCGATCTCAGCGGGGTTGGTCCGGCTCGCGGACCCGCCGCGGGCGCTGGGTGAGGGAGCGCAAGTGGCAGTTGAGGTGGAGTCTGGCGTTGGCGCGCTGTGTGCGGAGCGGGATGCGCTGGCATTTCGACGGGTTGTCGAGCGTGCGCTGTTCAGCGCTCGTCGCCAGCTGCACAGAGGGCGTCGGTGTCCGGGGGAGTCGTGTGATCCGTGCGCTGAGGTTGTCGGCGCGGCGTATGAGGTGGCGTTGCTGGCATACCGCGCTGAGGCGAATCCGCACGGCTGGAGCCCGGCGAAGATCGCCGCCGTGGCCCGCAACGCCTATATCGACCGGGTACGCAGGCGCCTGAGTGCGAGCGGGATCGGGGCACGGCCGCAGCGCTGGCTCGGTCAGCGGTCCTTTCTGCCGGAGGAGACCTCGGCGGGGCGGGTGCTCGTAGTGGGGATCGTGCTGGCCGTGGGCTACTTCTCGGTGGTGCCGTCGGCTGGCACCCGGATCCTGGTCGACGACGATGTGTTGGGCCGCGTGCTGGATGGTCTGCGCCCGGGGGCAGGGGGTCTGGCGGCGGCGCGCCAGTACTGGACCTACCGCAGTGATCGTGACAGCGTGCCGGAGCTGCGGCGCCACGCGGAGAGCGCCTTGGCGGCCTGGCGGGTGGCCAGCCCTGACCGGTACGCCGGGCTGTTGACCCTCAACGAGGCGAACGCTGCACTGTGGGCGTCCTCTTTCGACGATCCCGGCCTGGCTCGGTGGTTGCCGGTCGCGCGTCTGGACGGCGCCTCCGAGGGCGGTTGCTCCATAGTGGACGGTGCGGGGCTCACCCGGCTTGCGGCGTGACCGATCGATCCGTTGAGAGCTGGTAGGTCGGGCCGGGGTGGCTCCCGAGAGCGGGAGCC
>JBOHHE010000267.1:0-1749 GCA_050700355.1 Pseudonocardiaceae bacterium | reverse complement strand
TCTGCGGGCTGGTGTCGGATCGGGCCATGCACTATGCCGAAGAGACTGACGATCCGCTGTTGATCGCCGCCGCTACCTGGAGCCTGGGCCACGCGCTGCTCACTGATGACCAACCCGGCGGAGCGCTTGACCTCGCCATGAGGGGAGCAGAGAAACTAGAACTGCTCCTGCCGGACGGAAGCGCTGAGCACTTTTCACTCTATGGCGGGCTACAGCTCGTGGCGACCCTGGGGGCACTGCGTACCGGCGACCCTTGGAGAGCCCGGGATATTCTACGCGGCCCAGCTCATGAAGCCGCGATGCGCGTCGACGAGATGCATCACTACCACAACACACTGTTCTTTGGTCCGACGAATGTTGGTATCCACCGCGTGAGGGTGGAGTATGAGAGCGGTGAGGTCGGTGAAGCGCTGCGTCTGTCGAACGACGTGGATATTTCCCATACACCGTCTCTGGAGCGTAAGAACAGCCTGCTTTATAAAGTCGCCCAGTGCTACGAGTGCAAGGGCAACGATACTGCGGTGTTCGTTCATCTGAAAATGGCCGAAGCACTGTGTCCGGAAGATTTTCGGCACCGGCAGGACGTACGCAGCATGGTACGCACATTGGTGAAGCGGGCGAAACCTTCCTACGCTTCCGGGGTCCGGGCTTTCGCCGGAAAAATCGGGCTACTCGAATAATGCATTTGATTGATACATCAACGAACTCACGGTTCGTCTTCGCGACCGAACCAGCGAGCTAAAGCGCTACCGTTCGCTCTTGATCGCTATCTCCCCGTTAATTTCGCGCTGCCCCTCATAGCTGGCAGGGGTGGTGGCCGGACCGGCGATCCCCTATCCCCCCTGAGTCGCCGGTCTGGCCATTCCACTGGGGAAGGCAGGCGGCGCAATGCGGCAAACAACGACAGTGGTGGCGCTCGGCGGTGAACCTGTGACCGTAGTCGTCACCGCTGGCAGCGTGGTGACGCGGTGGCCTACGTGCTTGCCGGACGGCAGATGTTCTCCCACCAAACGACAGATGTGCTGCACACCATCACCGTCTCGCCGACTGGATGGACCGACCTCGCCGAGCTCCGGCGGCTTGGACAGTCCTGGTTGCGCCAGGCATCGTCAGTTGTCCCTCGTCAGTGAGATTTTCTCAGCAAGATGAGGCGGGGGTGGACACGCCGAGAGCTGTCAAGTCCCACAGAAGACGTGGAGCCTTCGCTAGAGGAGGTCTTGTCACAGATCGACTTCCCAGCGGAAGGCTCCAGTGATTGCTTATCCTGCCATGCTTGATGTCATCCGGGAACTGATCATCTTCGTGTCGAGGTTACTGGGAGCCGAGCGCCGTGACCCTGGTACCCGGGCCGAGACCAGGGCGCTGACCTGCTTCAACCAGGCGTTGTTCGCGCTGGTGTAGTTCGGGCAACGGCGTGATATACCGCTGATCGGCAAGGGATTTGAGCTCGCCCAGGTGGCCTCCTACCGGTATGTGCACGAGGTACACATTCAGCTGGTGTGCGTAGAGATGCTGTTTTATGACATGGCGTGATAACCGGTGGATTCATGATCTGTGGCGGAGGGGTCTGCGGGTGGGGGTAGTGCTGCGGCGGTTTTCTGCTGCGGCGGGTGGCCCTGCGGTGATCGAGGGAGCTGTGTGGGTTCTCAGGTCTGGGCAGGTGGTGGGTACCGTGCGGGGGCAGTCGGCCGGGGTTCGTGATCGTTGTTTGGGGAGAATGAACCGCGCACAGCGCGGTTCATTCTCCCC
>JBOHHE010000266.1:0-2416 GCA_050700355.1 Pseudonocardiaceae bacterium | reverse complement strand
TGGTGCTCCAGCCTGGCCAGCGCTTCGACCTCACCGGGCTGAAACGAGAACGGCTCCGCACCTTCCATCGCGGGCACGATGACGCTGCCGATGGTGGCCAGTTTGGTGTCGATGTGGTCCGCATGCGTCCAGTTCGACCGTTTGAGGTGCGCAGGCAGCTTTGCCCACGGGACCAAGCTGGCGTTGGTTGCTGGTTTATCGCCCCTAGCAAGGGAACTCTGCACATACCGGTCATGCATCGCTCGGCCGAGCTCGTCGATGGGGTCTCGGGGCGCCGCCGCACACGCCGCATCCAAGATCCCGAACACCGCGAGCCGGCCGTCATCACTATCGAACAAACTCAGCGCGTCGTCGGATGCCGCCTGCTGCGGTAGGCATAGCACGACCCGGCCGAGTCCAGCGCGCGCCGCGGTAAGCGTGGTGCGCAAGGCCAGATCCGAATCAGCCAGGCAGACGTAGAGTCGGATACCGGTGGAATCAGCAGGCAACACCCAGGTCGCGGCATTCGCATCGGCAACCAGCGTGACAGGCGGCGGATTCTGGCGACTCCCGAGCTGGCGTACCACCGCCTGGGCGAAAGGGCCGGCACCGAGCACGACCACCGGATCGGCATCGTCGCGGCCCGAGAGGAGAGACTCCTGGGCCAGCAACGCGCGCGCGGCCAGGTCTTCAATGACGAAGAAGCGCAGCCGCAGGCCGGGGTCGCCGGGGGTTCGACGCCCAGCCTTGAGGTCGACAAACAACTGGGCGTCGCGAATCTCGACCTGCACCGTCACCGGGCGCGCGACGCGGCGACGGGTGGTCGCGGCCATGCGGCGGATCGTCAGCGCGACAGCCACGTTCGTCATGCTGTCCTGGCCACACGCGTACACAATGGCGGCCCTCGACACTCCCGCCGCCCGCAGCGTCGCCTCCTCAGTGGGATCGCCGGGCACCACGTACAGGCCGTGCCTGCGGGCGACGTCGTCACCGACGGTGTCGCTCACCAACACAACGCGCGATCCGTCCACGGCGAACCGTCTGGCCAGCATGAGCGCGACCGGCTCATTGCCGGTGACGATCACCTGCCCCTTCCTGTGGGCCGCGTCCCACTGGCGCATCCGCCCCCGTACCAGCACGAGGACCGTCTTGACAATTGCGAAGATCGTCGTCGCGGGCGCGAGGAACCGCGCGATCTCCAGCTGGAGCGGGTAAGGGCGGGGTGCGCTGAACGGCGTCGGGTCGAGCACGAACAGCTGCGCCGTGTAATAGGCGATGTCGGTCGCTCTCGCTCCCGCGAACTCGGGCTGCATCGGCAGATAAACGGTGAAACCCCAGGCACCGAGCCCGGCTGCCGTCAGCGCTGCCAGCGCGACCGCCAGCCACAACTGAAACGTCGCCGTCACCGATCTCATGCTCACCCCGATCCCAGGGTCGTTCCTGTAGCCTGGGAGGATACTTTGGTACATTTCCGCTGAGTGCCCAGCTGATCACCCGATCGAGGTACTCGACAAACGGAAGTTTCCGTTCTTATGGTTCCGATTAACGGAGATTGTACGGTAAGTGGCATATTAGCCCGGCGCTCCGCCAGCCCCAGATCCGGTGTCCAACCGGACCGAGCGGCGATCTCCACCACGGAAGGGGACCGCGATGGACGAGGCACCGTTCATCAGTCAGACCGGGCGGGTCCGGTGCGCGGTCGAGGGTCAGCTGGTCAACGGAGGCGGAGTCTGCACCATCGTGCTCATCCGGGATCCCGAAGGATGGATCTTCTACCCCCACGGTGACCCCGGGATGGCGGTACTCCTCGCTCCACCCGACGCCACGACGGTGGCCACCACCATCCTCGAAGCCGACCGGTGAGCCCTCACCCACAGGTTTAACGCTCGACATAGCGACCGTTCGTCGCAGCAATCCTCTCACTCGGCGCAACTGGCCATTCACCCGATGGTATCGGGTTTAACGCTCCCGATACCGTCCGCCGGTCGCAGATAACGACTTGGTCGCCCGAGACCAGGCCCGGTGCGAAGGGATTCCGGCGTTGGCGCGTCACCGCTCCCCCCGTGGTGGTCGGCGACATTCTCAACCCCCCCACAGCGGTACGGGGATCAGCCATGCTGATCGAGACGGCCCCGGCGCGCACCGCATGCCTCGGCCGACCCCGGCCACCCGCGGTCGCGCCCTGACCGCTGCGGTCGCCGCAGGCGCGCTGGTCGTAGCCGGTCACTCGCTGCAAGCCAGCGCAGCCGGGACCGAGGTGACCGGCGGGGTGTCCCGGATGGCGCTGATCGATTCTTCTCCGGCTACCGAGATCGAGATAATGAGTGTCCACGCCGTCGAGGCCGCCGACTCGGCCAGCCAGGTGCAGGCGCTGAGCCGCGCCGTGGAGCGGATCGACCGCGCAGCCGCCGAAGCGGCCGCGCGCGCGGCACACGAG
>JBOHHE010000265.1:0-2066 GCA_050700355.1 Pseudonocardiaceae bacterium | reverse complement strand
GAAACGCTGGGAGCGGCTGTTCGTCACCGAACTGCTCACCGGTTCCCAGGGCGTGACGCTGGACGTGCACCGTCAACTCTCGGTACCCGATTCACAGGAGCTGCTCGGCCGGCTCCGGCAGCTTATCGAGCACCAGCGCGGAATCCACACCGGCGCCGACCGCGACGAGGTCTGGAGACGCGAGCACCCCACCGGCCGGCAGTGCATGCCGTGGGAGTACTTCGGCCACGAGCCGGGGAGCACGGCCTGGTCCCGACACCTCTACGACGTCACCGACCCTGACCGCCCGCCAGGTGCGCCGGCTCCCGGCTGGACAGGGCCGGATGTGGCGCCCGATCCGGTGCCGCCCAACGCCGTCTACACCTGCTGGGCCGAGACGAAAGCCGACCGGCTGCGGCCGGTGATGGTCAGCCGGCTGCTCTACGACCGTAGCCCGGTCGATCTGCTGCACAAGTCACTGCGGCCGGCAGAGAAGCTCGATGAGCTGTCGCCGGCCGACCGCGTGTTCGGCTGGGTCGCTCCGCGGCGCTCACCACAGGGCTCGCGGCGGGAAGCCCGGCGGGCTCATCGTGGCCAGCTCCGGGTGGTCAAGGTCCACGCGCCCGCCGCGCCCGCCACGGTGACCACCCACCCGGACGATGACAGGATCCTGCCGGCGCTGTCGTCGCCGAAGCCGTCGCAGGGGCGTTTCTACCTGGGCTGGGAGGGACGCCCCGAGGGGCTGAAGGGTGCACGGGCCACCTTCTTCGGGGCACGGCAGACGCTGCGCGGGCGCAAGGTCTACCTCTACCGGCGGGGGGAGCGCGGAGCGCAGGTCACCCCATCCGGAGTGGACTACGACGCCAAGCCGACCACGCAGAACAGCACGCTGCGCAGCTGGGTGAACGCCGGTGCCGAGTTCGGTTTCGAGCTGGTCGTGGACAACCTGACCGATCTGGAGCTGGGCGCGCTGCTGTGGCTGCTCGACCCGCAGCGGCTGGGGCGAGACGCGCAGCCCGGACGGCACCGGCTCGGCATGGGCAAACCCTACGGATTCGGGGTGGTCGAACTGTCCCTTGCCCCGGAAGAGACCACGCTGGCCCGCGGCGACCAGATCGCCGAGCGCCTGACGACCCTGGATCCCACCCCCGCCGACGATCCAGAGTGGAGCGAGCTCGCCGAGCGGTTCGAGCAGGCGGTGTCCGTGCCGCTGGCTCCGGTGCTGCGCGCGGTCCGCGCCGCAGCTGCGGGCGTCGGCGCGAAAAAGCAGATCCAGTACCCACGAAATGGTTCGGAGGACGACGGCTACACGTGGTTCGTCGACGAGGAACGGGTCGCGGGCGACGGGCAGGCCCAGGCCTTGCCCCTCCTAGAGGGGCCGGCCGAACAGGGCACGCTGAAACCGTCGGAAGGGAGAAGGCAGTAATGCCCGCCAGTTCTCGCAGATGGTTCCGGGGCACGCTGTCCGGAATCTCCCGGCACCTGGGCACCGCCGGCGCGGCGGTGCTGCTCGCGCCAGTGCTCCCCGCTATCGCGGTCGACGCTTTCGGCGCCGAAGGCGGTGCCGCGGTGTTCGCCCGGCTGAGCGCGGTGGGCGCTCTCGAGATCGTCTGTTATGGAATCTATCTGGTCGAAACATGGCAGTACCGCAAGCACCTCAAGACAGTGAAGGCCCGGTCCGTCGAGGCGCAACAACGGGATACTCTGGTGCTCCCCCTCAGCAGGGGCACACAGGTCCGGCCGCGGGGTAGCCGGGACGGGGCACCGACACTCGGGGAAATCCTGTTGCACAGGACACAGCCCCGACGGGTGGTGCTGGTGTCCGCCCCCGGTGGCGAAGCGGCGGAATGGTTGCGCATCACAAGGACCGCGCTCGACGAGGACGGCCTCGACACGACCGCATTCACCATGCGCTCGCCCGACTCGGTCGAGTGGCTGGTGGAGGATCTCGCCCAGTACATCGAGGATGAGCGGGAAAACGGCCAACCGTGGGATGGCGGAAACACCGTGTTCGACCTCACCGGCGGAACGGTCGCGATGTCGCTCGCGATGCTGCGCACCGCCGCGGCGGTGGGCGCCGAGTGCCT
>JBOHHE010000264.1:0-1641 GCA_050700355.1 Pseudonocardiaceae bacterium | reverse complement strand
CCCCAAACAGCGATCAGGGCAGGATCTGCGGCTGCTGAAAGCCGAATTGTCACGATTACCAGCCAGGTCTCAGCCGAAGCGGGTGGCGGCGGCTCGTAGTGGAGCGAAGCGGCCCCGAATGGGTACCGTCCACAAGTGGTGTCCGCGTAGCCCCCAGCCAGCGAGCAGGGTATCGGCGGCGAGGAAACCGCTGGTGGCGGCTCGTTCCATCAGGGCGACGGGGAGATCGATCCGGGTGAGATCTCCGGCGAGCACCACGTCGGGATCGGGAGTGGTGACAGTCGGCCGGTTTGCGAAGCTGCCGGGGGCGAACAGCGGGCAATCGGCTTGCAGTTCGTGGCGTTCGTCGATGATCTTGGCGTCGGCGGCTTCCGGGTAGATTCGGTGGAGTTCCTCGACCAGCTGCCGCTTGGCCTGCTCCGAGTCGCCGGTCAGGGCGTAGGCGTGCAGTTCCACCACCGAGCCGCCGGTGCGCCTCGCCCAGCGGGCCGCCTCGCCTTCGAAGCGTTCCAGCACGCTGATGTTGTCCAGCGGCCCGAAGCCGCTGGTGCCGAGGAATCCCGGGCGCTTGCGATCCACCGCGCGATCCAGCCAGAGCCGGGAGACCAGGAACGGTGGAGCGTTACGAAGCTGCGCGATGCGCGTCCGCCACCCGGGTTCACCGAGTTCCGGGGACGCCGCGAGCAGTGCCTGTAGTCCGCGCACATCAGCGGCGAGCACTACAGCGTCGACGTCCACGGCCTCGTCGCTGACACGAACCGTGAAGCGGCGATCCCGCCCGGAAGTCACCTGCTCAACTGGTGCCCCGGTATGAACCACTACGCCCAGCTCGGCCAGGTAGTCGCCCATCGGCTGCCACACCGCTTGCAGGAACGGTTCGGTGGTCACGTCGAAGACCAGGCCCTCGGCCGAGCCCAGGAAGTAGATGTGGAACATGGTGGCCAGCTCGGCCGCTGACAGTTCCCGGGGATCGGCGAAGAAACTGCGGGAGAACACTGTGAACGCCAGATGCCGGGCCGCCGCCGGAAAGCCCAGTCCCTCCAGGAACGTCATGGCGTCCTGCTCGTCCAACCGTTGATAGACCTCCGGCACCGACACGTCGACCAGCGGCGCAGCGGCCACCGCGTTGAGCCGGGGGAGATCCCGCAGCCGGAAGGTGGGACTGCTCAGGGCGAAGGCCACTGCGTTCCACGGCGGTGTGCGAGGCAGGCTGGAAAAGGTGTCCCGGTGACCGTCGGCGTCGATCAGGGGATAGTCCGACAACGGGGTCAGCGCCCGCTCGAACGGATCGATCCGGCGCAGCAGCGCCCGCAGGTTGTAGTACTGCCGGAAGAAGGCATGGAAGCCCCGGGTCATGGTGGCGGGAGATCCGTCGGCCAGGGTGGTGGGCCAGCCGCGGAGCCGGCCACCGAGTTGGATCTCTCGCTCCAGCAAGTGCACATCGACGCCTCGCTCGGCCAGCGCGACGGTGGCCGCGACGCCCCCGATCCCGCCACCTACCACAGCGACCCGGGGTCGCTGCCCGGCCGGACGCAACCGCCCGCCGCGCGCCGGATGAAGTACCGCCCGGCGGTCCCGCCCAGGTCGTTCGCCGTTGTTCCCGTTCAGCGTCACGCTGCCCGCCGAGCCACGATTGTGTGC
>JBOHHE010000263.1:0-3777 GCA_050700355.1 Pseudonocardiaceae bacterium | reverse complement strand
GCATTGCGTGCTCCAGCACGCAATGCCACTCACGGCCTCAGCCAGGCTGGGCCGGCCGACGGTGGGGATGACCACCGCATAGTTCACCGGAACACCTCGGTGCGGCGCAGCAGGAAGGGTCCGAGAGCGAGCAGGTCGACCGGGGCGGATCCGAAGCACTCCAGGGCGTCGCGCGGGTCGTCCACCATCGGGCGGCCTGCGGTGTTCAGGCTGGTGTTCACCACCGTCGGCAAGCCGGTCCGCTCGGCGAAGCGATCCAGCAGCCGCGCCAGCAGGGGCTCGGTGTCCCGGTCGACGGTCTGGATCCGGGCGGTGCCGTCGACATGCACGACAGCCGGGATGCGATCGCGCCACGAGGCCGCCACGTCATGCACGAAAAGCATGTACGGGCTCGGGATCGGGCCCCGGCTGAACAGCTCACCGGCACGTTCGGTCAGCACCATCGGCGCGATCGGCCGGAACCGCTCACGCCCCTTGACGGCGTTGAGCCGGTCGAGGTTGCCGACGTGCCCAGGGTGGGCCAGCAGCGACCGGCGGCCCAGGGCGCGGGGACCGAATTCGCTGCGGCCCTGGAACCAGGCGACGATCGCGTCGACGGCCAGCGCGTCGGCGACGGCGACCGCCACATCCGGGGGGCGCTGGTAACGCAGCCCTGCGGTGTCCAGCCACGTGGCGAGCTCGTCGTCGGAAAATCCGCGCCCCAGATCGGCACCCGGCATGGGAACGACCGGTTCACCGTTGGCCCGCGCGATGTGCAGTGCCCCGCCCAGGGCGGTGCCCGCGTCGCCCGCCGCAGGCTGTACCCACACCTGAGCGAAGGGCCCCTCGGTGGCGAGCCGGGTATTGGCGACGCAGTTCAGCGCCACCCCGCCGGCCATAGTGAGGCGCTGCTCGCCGGTGTACTCGTGCAGCCAGCCGGCCAGCTCCAGGAGCACTTCTTCCAGCCGGATCTGCACACCGGCGGCGAGCACCACGTGTTCAGGCAACACGTCCTCGCCGGGCATCCGCCGCTTCGCCAGCGCGTCCCATTCGATCGGATGGACGATGAACCCCCCGTTCCCGGTGACCTTGACCAGTTCCCGCAGAGTGGGCATCAGCTGGGGCAGCAGAAGATCGTCTCGCCCGTAGGACGCCAGCGCCATCACCTTGTACTCGTCGGACGAACGCAGAAAGCCTAGGTGGTCGGTGACCTCCTCGTACATCAGTCCCAGTGAGTGCGGCAGGGCCTGGGTGGCGAGCACATCGAGTTCACCGTCGCGGTAGTGCCCGGCGAGGTAGGACGTCGCCTCCCCCCGCCCGTCGGCGACCAGGACCGCGGAATCGCGAAAGGGTGCGGCGAGTCCGGCGGAAGCGGCATGTGCGACATGGTGCGGCACGAACCGCACGACCGCGGGGTCCAACCCCGGCAGCAAGGTGGCCAGGAAGCGCGGTGCGCGGCGGGCGTAGGTGGTGCGCAGGTCCTCCCATGCCGGGTCGAGCCCGGCCAGGCCCGGCTGCACCAGCGCGGGATCGTAGGAGTACGCGACGGCGTCGAGGTCCTGCGGGGCAATGCCGGCGACGTCGAGGCACCACCAGGCGGATTGCTCCGGCAGTTCCCACGCCGAAAAGGGCACCGGGCGTTTACCGTGCTTTCGGCGGTTAAACCGCTCCTCCTCGGCGGCCGCCACGATTTTTCCGTCGACGACCAATGCAGCGGCCGGATCGTGGAATATCGCGTTGATACCGAGGATACGCACGATTTTCCTTCCTCGGCCGTTTTGGGGAGCGGTTGTCCTTACAGCTTCTTCTGTACCCGGGAACGGGGCCGGCAAAACGCGCTCAATGTTAACTACTCCGAGTTACCTCGACGGGGGCGGGCAGCTGTGCCCGGAACCAGTCAATGGTGCGGGCCAGCCCCTCGTTCAAGCCGACCCGCGGTGCCCAGCCGAGCAGATCCTGTGCCAGCGTGATGTCCGGGCGACGTACGCTCGGATCATCGATCGGGCGTTCGATGTAACGGATCGACGCGAAGGAACCACTCAACGCGATGACCGCATCGGCCAGTTCGGCCATCGACAGCTCATACGGCGCGCCGATGTTCACCGGACCGGCGGCGGCGGATTCGGCCAGGGCGAGGATGCCGCAGACGGTGTCGTCGACATAGCAGACCGAGCGGGTCTGGCTGCCATTTCCGGTGACGGACAGCGGCTCATCCGCCAGGGCTTGGCCGATGAAGGTGGGAATGGCTCTGCCGTCGTCGGCGCGCATCCGGGGGCCGTAGGTGTTGAAGATCCGCACGATGCCGGTATCCGCGCCTCGGGCCATCCGGTATGCGGTGGTCAGCGCCTCGGCGTAACGTTTGGCCTCGTCGTACACGCTGCGCGGACCGACCGGATTGACGTTGCCCCAATAGCTCTCTCGTTGCGGATGTTCCTGCGGATCGCCGTAGACCTCACTGGTGGATGCCAGCACGAAGCGGGCGCCTTTCTCCCCGGCCAGACCCAGCGCGTGCAACGTGCCCAGGCTGCCAACCTTGAGCGTCTCGATGGGTAGCCGGAGATAGTCGGCGGGAGAGGCGGCCGAGGCCAGATGCAGCACCAGATCCACTTCACCGGGAACGTGCACGAAGTCGGTGACATCACATTTGATCACCCGGAACCGCGGTTCGCCGATCAGATGGGCGATGTTGGCCGGAGTGCCGGTAAGGAAGTTGTCGAGGCAGATGACGCCGGTACCCTGACCTAATAGCTGTTCACACAGATGAGAACCGAGGAATCCGGCCCCTCCGGTGACCACGGCCCTGCTGAATCTCGTCTTCACCAAACCCCTGTTCCGCTGCGTCGCCGGACGTGCACGGAGGAGCTACCCGGGCCGGATCAGCACCAAACATCGCGCCCGGCGCCATGTTTCCAGGCTCAGGCACGCGGGTAGCACCTGCACATGCGTGTCCTGCTGACCGGGTGGCCGAGTTTCCTGCGTGGCGAGGCAACTACGGGAGACGTGCTGAGTGTGGATCGGGTACAGGGCATCGTGGTGCTGACAATGGCGGAAGAACCCCGGTGAGCAGCGATGTCACGGTGGTCATCGCCACCCGGGACCGGCGCGAGGAGCTGCTCCACACGCTGTGCCGGCTGGACGAGCTGGCGCCGCCGCCGCCGGTGGTCGTGGTGGACAACGGATCTTCCGACGGTACCGCGCAGGCGGTGCACAAGCAGTTCCCCACGGTCACGCTGCTGGCGCTGGGCGGCAACTACGGCGCACCGGCCCGCAATCTCGGCGCACTGGCCAGCCGGACGCCGTACATCGCCTTCAGCGACGACGACTCCTGGTGGGCACCCGGCGCCTTGCAGCGCGCCGCGCAGATCCTGGACGCCCACCCCCGGCTGGGCCTGGTGGCCGCCCACACCCTCGTCGGCCCGCAGCAGCGCCCCGACCCGGTGACGCTGATGATGGCGCACAGCCCGCTGCCCCGGCCGCCGACCGCCCCCGGCCCCGCGGTGCTGGGGTTCCTGGCGTGCTCGGCGGTGCTGCGCCGGAAGGCGTTCATGGACGTCGGCGGGTTCAGCAAGGTGCTGTTCTTCGCCGGCGAGGAACAGCTGCTCTGCTACGACCTGGTCGCCGCCGGCTGGGAATGCGCCTACCTGCCGGAGGTGGTTGCCCACCACCACCCCTCAACGCGCCGGCCTGACCCGCATTGCCGCCGCCTGATCGAACGCCGCAATGCGCTGCTCACCGCCGTGATGCGCCGCCCACTGCGGGTGGCGGCCGCCGGCGGAGCCGCCCTCGCCCGCGCGGCGC
>JBOHHE010000262.1:0-3575 GCA_050700355.1 Pseudonocardiaceae bacterium | reverse complement strand
GGTCCTCCCCCCACCAGCGGCCGACCGGCCCCCTGCTACTAGAGCCGTACTTTCATACAACGAGCAGCGGTGACGAGGGCGTCAACTGTCGCAGTGGTCATCGATCCACGACGTGTCGCCCATGCTGCGCCGATCCGTGCAGTCGCTGATCTGCGCCGGCTGGGAACTCAGCTCGCGTGCTGTGCGGCCGGCCAATAGATCGGTTCCTTTCCCAGCGGGCTGGGCAGCGGGTCGGCGGCCAGGTGCTCGGTCAGCATCGACAGCCGGTGGCGGCGCGCGCAGTACGTAGTGACGTGCTCCAACGGGCCGTCGGTGCTGTCCAGCACGAACCGGTCGACGACCTCGGCCGTCCCGCCGCACGCCGGGCACCTGGCGAGGTCGAGCCGGGTGATCTCGTTTGTGGTCATGGTGTCGTCCGCCTCCTCAAGCGATCGCTCGCCGGATTTTCGTCGGCGTTGCTGTCGGCGGATCCGGTTGCCATGTGCAAGTAAGAGTGATAGGGGACGAGCCGGATACGTAGAGCTTGCACGAAGTGCGATTTGTCACTTCTCCGGCCACGGGTGGAGAATTATTGCGATCTGCTCCTGGTGCCTGCGCTGCCCAGCGCGCGCACGCTAGCCAGGATGACATGGTGCAACTGGTGCCCTCCGTCGCGGACGGCACCCTCTAAGGGACGTGCAGAAGATCGCGGAGCGGTTGAGGGCGTGGAGCAAGCCATGCTGAGGCAGGGGAGGTAACTTGTCGCCGTGGCCTGCCAAGTGTGGGACCGATTGCCTTTGCCCGAGTTTGCGCTGCCATTCCCGCCTGCTGAGTAAGCCGTTACCCGGCTGTTATCGATAATCACCAAAGCGGCGGGTATGGTTCCCCCGCCAAGGTCAGCTCTTTCTGTCACCGCGTAAATGCCGAACCGCTGCCCTTTAGGACAGGAAAATAGGCATTCGAGGCAGCCGGCGGAGTACTTGCGGTAACCAAGTAGTCATGAGAATCAAACCTGTCCTCGTGGTCACTGCGCTCGCCCTCACCCTGACCGGCTGCGCAACCGACGACCCCGCGACCCCGTCGCCGACCACCAGCACAGTGCCACCAACCACCCGCACGGCACCGCCGCCCATCCCCAGTACGGAAATCCCCATCGAGCAGATAGGCCGGGTCGCCTTCCTCGGCGCGCTCATGTCCATCGACGTCGAGCTCATGCAGGAACCTGAGCGGTCACTCGAAGCGGGGCAGACCGTGTGCGCCGATATTGATGCTGGGAAACCCGAGCAGACCATCATCGACAATGCCCGGAAGGAATTCTCCAGCGACACCCTGGCCTTGACGGAGGATCAGGCCCGCCGGATCGTGGAGGCCGCCCGGACGAATATCTGCTGATGGAGAGCCACCAGGAAGGTATGCCGCCGCGCCTGCGGCTCATGCTTGCCAGGTGGTGAGGGCGAGTTCGACGGCGTGGCATGGGTTGCGGGCTGTGGTGGGTGAATCGGGCAACGGGTGGCCGTGGTGGTCGAGGACGATCCAGCCACCGAGGGTGATGACGGGGATGGTGCCTCGTCGTTTCGCTAAAGCGATCTCGGAGAGGGTGCCCCAGGAACCACCGATGGCGATCACGGCGTCGGCGGAGGCGACGATGACCGCGTTGCGGGCCTCACCCAGATTGGTGGCGATCACCGCGGACAGGTCCGGGCAGGCGTCCTCGGTTCTCTCGCCCGGGTGGATGCCGATCACCAGGCCGTTCTCGCTGCGGACTCCGGCTGCGACGGCGGCCATGACGCCGCTGCCGCCGCCGCAGATGACCACCGCGCCGGCCCGAGCCAGCAGCTGCCCCACCTCGTAGGCGTGGGCGTCGTCCTCGTCGGTGCCGTGGCGGGGTCCGCAGACCGCGACCTGCACGGGCATAGGGACTCCCTCTCTGGATCCGCGGGATCAGCCGGCTCCAGTGTGATGGGCGCGCTGGGTGAGTAGAGAACTACTCGAGGGGATGTGGAGCGGATGTTCGATGATTTGGAGGAACATCATGTGGTTCTGGCTGACCGGCGCGATCCTCGCCGAGGTCACCGGCACGATCGCGCTGCGGTTCTCCGAGGGCTTCAGCCGAGTCGGTCCGTCGATCGTGGTGGTCCTGGGCTACGACGTGGCGTTCTTCGCGCTGTCCCAAGCGCTGTCCCGGGGGATGCCGGTCGGGGTCGCCTACGGGGTCTGGGCGGCTCTCGGCGTGACCCTCGTCGCCCTCATCGGAGCGGCGTTCCTCGGAGAGTCCCTGACCTGGATTCAAGTCGGCGGCATCATCCTGGTCATCAGCGGCGTCCTCGCCCTGGAACTCGGCGCCTCACGTGCCTGAGCGACCCCCGAGCCGGCGTCCACAGGAAGATCGACCAAGACTCCACTGACGGCCGCCGCCATGGCTGGGCTCCGCCCCATCGTCCAAGAGCTGGTGGAGCTGTTCCAGATCACCGCCAGGGGGCGCCGATACACCAGACACGAGCGTTGAGCCATAGCTCGTCTGAGGCCCCGGGCACGCGACGACGACCAGCTGGTGCGATCGACAGCATCGTCATCACGTCCACCGCAACATCTTCGAGCCCACCTCAGTGTCGTCCCCAGTCACTACAGTTCCTGAGTAACCCGGGAAAGCGAGATCAACTTTGGTGAGCGCGTCCCCCTCGGGTCTACCTCGAACGCCTCAGTGAAAGCACCCACGACAGCCACCCGACGATCTCTGATGATCAGCCGACACGCCGAATTTTGCAGCGGACCACAAGCGTGTCGCGCACAACCGGCGGATCGCTGCAAAAATCAAGATCAACAGACTCCGCTTGCGCCTCCTGACCTGCACCGTTACCGTGGGGTCCTCATCGCCCCTACGAGGGATAGAAACGCGGGACATCAGGCCACCGCCTGGGAGTGGGGAGCGAGGTCCTCATCGCCCCTACGAGGGATAGAAACACGACGAATGGGCTGGGAGGGGGTCCCGACGCCCCATGTCCTCATCGCCCCTACGAGGGATAGAAACAAGAAATCGACGCCAGCGCGCTGACCGAGTTCGACGGTCCTCATCGCCCCTACGAGGGATAGAAACGGCGCGGCGTGAATTACTCCACCCCAAGGGACACCCCAGTCCTCATCGCCCCTACGAGGGATAGAAACTGGGCCGACGGGGTGCGCGGTGAGCTGGTACGCGGCGGTCCTCATCGCCCCTACGAGGGATAGAAACATGAAGATCCGAGTCCAGGACGCGCCATCACGCTTGTCCTCATCGCCCCTACGAGGGATAGAAACGTCCAGCTGCTCACGCCGCACCCCCGGTGGCCTGTGTCCTCATCGCCCCTACGAGGGATAGAAACCTTCGGCCAAAAACGTCTGCACAGCGTGCTGTGCGGTCCTCATCGCCCCTACGAGGGATAGAAACGCGGGGGGTTCGACTCCGGCGTGCAGCAGCTGGCCGGGTCCTCATCGCCCCTACGAGGGATAGAAACAGGCGCAGTCCGGCGGGGCACGCCTGCACCGGGTCTGGTCCTCATCGCCCCTACGAGGGATAGAAACCCGTTGTATTTCGTCTGCACATATTCCTTGTATAAGGT
>JBOHHE010000261.1:0-4310 GCA_050700355.1 Pseudonocardiaceae bacterium | reverse complement strand
GCTCTGCTCCGGGTGACCGGCGATCGGCAGATCAGGAGCCAGCGGCAGCTCGTCCACGCGCGACAGCCAGTACTCCCGGTCGGCGTCCTGCCGCGCGCCGGCCACCCATTCCTGTTCGGCGAGCAGGTAGTCCCGGAACGTGGCATCCAACGCGGGCAACGCTTCGTCCGGCCGGTGGTAGAGCCGGTGCAGCTCGTCGAGGATCACCTGGATGCTGATGAAGTCGGCGATCAGGAAATCCACGGAGACGTGCAGCACCGCCTCGTCATCGCCGAGCGTCACGCGGGCCTCGAACAGGGGCCACCGGTCGTGCGGGAGGACTCGATGGTCCATCTCGGCCCGGGTCGCCTCGACAGCCTTCTGAAGATCGCCGCTGCCCCGCAG
This sequence comes from Pseudonocardiaceae bacterium, assembly GCA_050700355.1. Lineage (GTDB taxonomy): Bacteria > Actinomycetota > Actinomycetes > Mycobacteriales > Pseudonocardiaceae. The sequence goes on along the minus strand of JBOHHE010000261.1, from coordinate 3,926 downwards.
GTCGGTCACGGCCACCTCGTAGGGGGGCACCTCGGGCAGCACACGCTGCGAACCGTCGGTGGCCACGACCGCACGCAGCATGTCGTGACGGGCGATCAGCCTGCGCCAGGCGGCCGTCATCCGTCGCGGGTCCAGCTCCGGGTACCGCAGCTCGCCGTATCCATGACAGGCGGTCCCGCCGTAGACGAACGTCCGGCCACGACCGAGCAGGTACGCCGACTGCACGTCGGTGAGGGGAAAGGGCTCGTACCGGGCCGCGGGATCCGCCTTGAGTTGCGGGAAACCGCCGGCGTTGAGGTGGGCGACGATCTCCTCCCTGCGCGCGCGCAGCGTTGCGCGGCGTTCGTCGGTCACCGCGCCCTGCGGCGCTCGGAAACGCAGTTGACCGTCCTCGACCCAGACCCGGATCCCGGATCTCTCCAGGTCATCGATGAGCTGGGAGATGGTCCGCGTCATATGACACCTTCCTCGAAGTCCTGTGCCGCACCGGGTTGCGTGTCGAGGACCGCGGCGAGCTGGGCGACCGTGGGTGCGGCGAACAGCTGCCGCAGGGTCAGGACCACGCCCAGGCGTTGCCGCATCAGCTCCAGCAGCCGTGTGGCGAGCAGGCTGTCCCCGCCCAGGGCGAAGAAGCTGTGCTGCCGGCCGATCGCCGGGTCGCCCAGCAGCTGCGCCCACAGCTCGGCCAGCAACTTCTCGGTATCGCCCGCCGGCGCCTCGTCCACTGCCGCGGTGGCGGCCGGGTCGAGCAGGCGGCGCACCGCCGCGCGGTCCACTTTGCCGTTACCCGAAAGGGGAACCTGGTCAAGCAGGGTTATCCGCTCGGGCATCAGGTAGCTCGGTAGCCGGTCGCCGAGCGCAGTGCGGAGCTGATCGAGGTCCACGCCACTGGACGGGGCGACGACGGCCAGTGCGAGCCGAGCCGTGGAGCCCTCGCCGATGGTCACGGCCACGGCATCCGACACGCCTTCGTGCTCCCCCGCCACCGCCTCGATCTCACCCGGTTCGATCCGGTGACCGCGGATCTTGACCTGGAGGTCGAGCCGGCCGAGGAACTCCAGCACACCGTCCGGCCGGTACCGACCCTGGTCTCCCGTGCGGTACCAGCGCCGGCCCGCCTCGTCGAGGACGAACTGCCGCGCGGTGAGCTCGGGCTCGTCGCGGTAGCCGTGGGCCACACCCATGCCGCCGATGCGCAGCTCGCCCGGCACCCAGTCGGGGCAGTCCCGGCCACGCGGGTCGGTGACGCGATAGCTCTGGTTGCGCAACGGTGTTCCGTAGGGGATGGACCTCCACTGCGCAGGGATCTCGGTGACCTCACACGCGTTCGACCAGATCGACGCTTCGGTGGCCCCACCCAGAGCCACGAAACGTGCCCCGGCAGCGGCCTCTTTCAGCCGCCGGGGCAGGTCGACGCCCACCCAGTCGCCCGAGGCCAGCACGGTTCGCAGGGTTCGTAGCGACCCCTGCCCTGCCGCGGTGAGCAGCATGTCCAGCAGGGCGGGCACCGAGTTCCACACGGTGATGCGGTGCTCGTCGACGAGCTGGGACCAGAGCCGGGCCTCACGGCGATCCTCGTCATCGATCAGCACGATCGCCCCGCCCACTGAGAGCAGGCCGAAGATGTCATAGACCGACAGGTCGAAGTCCAAGGCGGACACCGCGATGACTCGATCTTCAGGCCCTATCCCGTACCGGCTGTTCACCTCGTCGACGGTGTTGACCGCGGCGGCGTGAGTGATCTCCACTCCCTTGGGCTCACCGGTGGAGCCCGATGTGAAGATGATGTACGCCAACGAGTCCGGATCGACGTAGACCGGCTCGGTCAGCCCCGGCCCGGCAGGATCAGGCGAGACATCGCGGCCGATCACAGCGCGGACGCCGGCCTTGGCGTAGATGCGATCGCGCCGCCCGGCCGGTTGGTCCACACCGACCGGCACATAGGCTGCTCCGGCCGCGAGCGCACCGAGCACGGCCGCGATCTGATCCGGGCCCCGAGGCACGGTCACGGCCACCGGGTCGTTCTCCCCGATGCCTCGCCGCGACAGCTCGCCCGCGACACGCAGTGCTTGCGCCGCCAGCTCCGCGTAGCTGCACCGCTGATCGCGATAGATCAGGGCCGGCCGATCGGGCGCCGTGTGGAAGAAGGGTTCATGCAACGTGCGCCGTGGCGCTTCGCGCCCGGTGGCGTTGACCCGGGCTCGGGTCTCGCGCTGCGCTGGCGGCATCAGATCCGGAAGCGAACGCTCCCAGTCGCCTTCGGCGAGCCACCCCAGCAGAGCGCAGTAGGCCTCGAACATCGCGTCGAGCAATCCCTCCGGGAAGAGCTCATCGACGCTGTCCCAGTTGAACGACAGCCCACCGTCGCGCTCCATCACCTGGTTGTCCAGCCACACCTGAGGTGTCTGGGAGATACCCCAGATCAGCGAGCCGAACGGGAACTGCATGTTGACCAGATCAGAGGCCACGCCAAGCGCGCTGGTGAAGACGATCGGCATGCTGACTGTGTCGGACTGCGTCCGGCGGGCCAGCTCCCGCAGCACCCACAGCGCGGAGACCGCACCGTTCTGCATCCCGTCCCACATGTCCTGCTGGAGCCGCTGCACCGTGTCCAACCAGCGATCGCCCGGCTCCGCGTGATGCCCGACGAGCAGCAGCGAGGTGAAGTCACCGAGAATCATGTCGATGTCGGGATGCACGCCGTCGCGGTGGAACATGGTGGCGTTCAAGGTGAGTCGGTCCGCGCCGCTGAACGCGCTGAGCACCTCGGCGAACGCGGTGGCGAGCACCGATGCGGGCGTCAGCCGATGAGCCCGCGCGGTGTCGACGACCCGCCGCCACTGCTGCGGGGCCAGCAGGCCCGTGCGGCGGTGGAAGGTCGGCCCGGTCAGCGTCGCAGGATCCGCCGCCAGTGGCAGCGGCGCTGCCGGCGCGAGCGTGTCCAGGCGGTTGAGCCAGTATGCCGCCGCCGCATCGAACTGCTCGTCCCGTTCGGAGGACTGCACCACATAGTCGCGGAACGACACGCCGAGTCCGGGAAGCTCCGCGTACGGGTCGCGGTACAGGGTGGACAGCTCCGAGAAGAAGATCACGATGCTGAGCGCGTCGAGCACGATGTAGTCGAAGCTGAAGCCCAACCGCACCATGCGGTCGCCGTAGCGCACCGCCTGGATCTCGATCAAAGGCCAGCGACCCGGATCGGGTATCCGCCGCGAGAGCTCATCGCGCAACGTGGCCAGACTTTCCTCGCCATCGTGCACCGTGATTTCGAATGGCGGCACCTCGGCCCGGATGCGCTGGTTACCGTCGTCGTCGAAGACCGCCCGCAACATCTCGTGCCGCTGGATGAGCCGGTTGACGGCATCCTGAAGCCGTAGGACGTCCACGTCAGCGCCGTCGAACTCCCAGTACCAGTGCGAGCCCACCCCACCGAGGGCGAAGTCATCGGTGCGCCCGATCCAGTAGGCCCGCTGCACCTCGGTCGGCGGGAACGGGTCGTGGCGGTGCTTGAGATCTGCTCTGATAGTTCCGCGTGGGTCCGCTGCGTCGACCTTGATCAGGTGAACGGAGAATTCCCGCAGTGTCGGCGAGCCGAAGAGGTGCCGTAGCTGTACCCCGCCCAGCCCCTCGGTACGCAGCCGGGCCAGTAGCGTCGTCGCGATCAGGCTGTCGCCGCCGAGTGCGAAGAAATTGTGCTGCCGACCGATCTGGGCCACGCCCAGCAGCTCCGACCACAGCCGCGCAACTGTCTCCTCGATCTCGCCGTACGGATGCTCGATCTCAGGGCTGGTGTTCACCGTTATCCGCTGCGCGAGCCGCCGCCGGTCGATCTTGCCGTTGGCCGACAGCGGGAATTCCTCGAGCACAGCGATGACCTTCGGTACCAGATATGCCGGAACCAGTTCCGCGAGCCGTTCCTTCAGGAG
>JBOHHE010000260.1:0-1596 GCA_050700355.1 Pseudonocardiaceae bacterium | reverse complement strand
CCTTGGACCATGGCACGTTGATCGCAGTGGGGATATGGCCCGGCCGCTGCGCGACCTCCTGAGGCAGGTGCGCAGGCGCCAGGATCTTGCCGGTGAACTCGTCCGGCGAGCGGACGTCGACCAGGTTCTTGGTGCCGATCGCGTCGACCACTTCCTGGCGGAACGCCCGGATCGAGGTGTCCGGCTCCTTCGCGGTGTAGCTGGTGGACTGCCGGCTCACCTCGTCGGTGGTCAGGGCGCGGCCGTCGAGCTCCCATTTCTTGCGCCCGCCGTCGAGCAGCTTGACGTCGTCGTGCCCGTAGAGCTTGAAGTACCAGTAGGCGTAGGCGGCGAACCAGTTGTTATTGCCGCCGTAGAGCACCACGGTGTCGCTGTTGCTGATGCCCTTGTCCGACAGCAGCTTCTCGAAAGAGCCCTTGTCGACGAAGTCGCGGATCACCGGGTCCTGCAGCTCCGTCTTCCAGTTGATCTTCACTGCTCCGCGGATATGTCCCGCATCGTAGGCGGTGGTGTCCTCGTCCACCTCGACGAAGACGATGCCGTCGGTGTCCAGGTTCTGTTCTGCCCAGTCGGCGGTGACCAGGACGTTATCGCGGCTCATGCGGCAGCTCCTCGTTCTGTGTTCGATGTGTCTGATAGCTGGGACGCTCCGCGGCTGCGCAGCCGCGCCGGCAGCCGGAGGTAGATCTCGCAGCCCAGGCAGTAGCCGAAGGCTGCGTTGAGGAAGGCCGCGGCCAGCGCGAGGGCGGTGACGGTCATGCCCAGCGCAGTGAACCCGGTGGCGTATCCCAGAACGCCGACCACGGCAAAGGCGAAGCCCATACCCTGGGAGAAACGGATCGGTGCGGGGTCCTCCCGCTCGGTGGCCGGCGCCAGCCGGGGAGCGACGAGGCTCCGGTAGAGCAGGCCATAGGGATGCCACCGCAGACCGGCGAACGCGCCGAGCGCGAACACCACGGCCTGGGCGGCCAGCAGCGCAGCGCTGCCGGTGACCAGCACGACGACGAGCACCACGGTGGTGACCCAGGCGGTGAACCGGGGACCACGGGGATCGACGGGGGGCTGGGCGGACCGGGAAGGTGTCATGAATGCTCCTGACCATGGGGGACGGGTCAGGGCGGCGATCCGGCTTCGTGCCGCCCGATCAGAAAATCCGACACAAGCTGCTATGCAGGCGGCAGAAGTCCACCGCCCGGCGCTTGGTCAGCAGCGAGCACACCTGGGCGAGACTACCCGAGACTGCCGACTTGCGGGACAGGCGATCTGTGGGGCAACCGAAACTGAACGCGTGGCTCGGAGCGTCGCCAGGACACACCTTGCGGACCTAGAGATGTGGTTGCAGAGCGCTGAGCAGATCCGCGCGGTGGGGGACCCCCGTCACCCGGAACAGTTCCTGACCGGTGCGGGAGAGCACCAGCGTGGTGGGTGTCGAGCGGATGCCGAGCCGGCCGGCCAGCTCCGGATGCTCGGCGAGGTCGAGCTCGGCATGCCTGACTCCAGCGGTCGCGGCGGCCACCTCGCCGAGCACGGCACGGGCCTGCGGGCACCGGGCGCAGACGGGGGTGTTCAGCTGGAGCAGGGTCACCGCAGCTGCAC
>JBOHHE010000259.1:0-6431 GCA_050700355.1 Pseudonocardiaceae bacterium | reverse complement strand
TTCCAGTGGCTGCGCGATACCCGGGGGCCTGCTGGGGTGCCCGCCGGCGGTGGGTACGACGCGATCGTCGTCGACCTGCCCGACCCGGACTCGACGGCCACCGCGAAGCTGTACTCCACCGAGTTCTACGCGCTGGCCCGGCGCGCGCTGGCCCCGGGCGGGCGGATGGTGGTGCAGGCCGGTTCGCCGTACTTCACCCCGGCCACGTTCAGCTGCGCGCTGTCCACGGTGCGCTCGGCCGGTCTGGGTACCGTGCCCTACCACGTTGACGTGCCCAGCTTCGGCGACTGGGGGTTCATACTCGCCGCCGAGGGCACCACACCGCCACTGCGCCTATCCATCCCCGCGCAGATGGCCGCCGGGCGACAACTCCGGTTCGTCGACGACGCGGTGCTCGGCGCGGCGGCGGTGTTCCCCGCCGACCGCCGTCCGCAGCCTGCCCAGCCCTCCACTCTCGACGATCCCCAGATTCTCCAGCTGGCCGCTCGGGAGTGGCAGTCCGGGCTGTAGCGCTCAGATATCCCACTCGAGCTGGTATCCCTGCCAATCGCGCCTGCTCTTCTGCTGGTCGAGGGGATCTCACCAACGGAGGAGACAGACGTGACAACCAGCAACGAGGAGACCCGCGTCAGCGGTGCGAAGACTCCGGCCCGCACGACGACGCATACCGGTTACCTGTCGGGTCCGGGTTTCGTGGACGTCGCTGTCCGCTACGTCGTGGAAGACGGGCGGGCCATCTTCGACGGCTGCATCGATATGGGTCCGGTGGAGCAGGTCGAAGCCCACGCCGCCCAGGTGCAGGCCCGGCTCGCCGCTGCAGCCGCTGCGCAGTCCGAGTCCGGGGTGCCGCCGGTGCAGATCAGCGGAATAGGCCTGCCACCCGACTCCGACTTCCTCTGGACCAACGGAGTGGTCCCCTTCATCGTGGACCCGGCGCTCCTTAAGCCCGAGCGCGTCACGCAGGCAATCGCCCATATTCACGAGAACACCGCGATCCGCTTCGTTGCCCGGACCAACCAGACCAACTACGTCAGGTTCGTGCGTCACCCCGACAAGAACTGGAGCCAATCTTCGGCTATCGGGATGAAGGGCGGGGAGCAGTTCATCCGACTCCACGATGGCGCCTCCGTAGGTACCACGGTGCACGAGTGCTGCCACGCGCTCGGCATGAAACATGAGCAGAGCCGGTGCGACCGCGACAAGTTCGTCCAGATCAACTACGCGAATATCGATGACGAGAAGGTCGGGAACTTCGACAAGTTCTGCGCCGGCTACGACGACTACTTCGACTATGACTACGGCTCGATCATGCATTACGGGACGAAGAACTTCAGCAAGAACGGGAAACCGACCATCGAGGTGCTGCAGCCCGGAGTCACGATCGGCCAGCGTGACGGACTCAGTTTCGGCGACCGGCGGACGATCGCGCACATGTACGCACGGTTCACCGGCCGGGGTCATACCGGTGTCTGGCGAGCCGGCAGCGGCAAGTACGGGTTGTGGGTCAACGTTCCCTGGGACAGCTTCACCGCCAAATGGAAGGAATGGGCCGACCAGGGCCTGCGCCTGGTCGACATCAACGTCCACCAGCAAGGCGACGAGAACCGCTACACCGGGGTCTGGCTGCCCGGCACCGGCGGCTACGGCCTGTGGGCCAACGCCACCTGGGACAGCTTCACCGCCAAATGGAAAGAGTGGGCGGGTCAAGGCCTGCGCCTAGTCGACATCAACGTCCACCAGCAAGGCGACGAGAACCGCTACACCGGGGTCTGGCTGCCCGGCACCGACGGCTACTACCTGTGGGCCAACGTGCCGTGGGAGAGCCTGCGCGCGACCTGGCAGGAGCTGGGCGCCAAGGGCCTGCGGCTGGTCGACTACGAGTTCACCGAGCCATCCACCGCTGCCGACCAGGACCTCGACTTCGCCGGCCTGCCCGTGAGCGCGCCGGTAATGCAGAGCCTGCCGGTGGGAATCGGTGGCATCATCGACCCCACCGACCCCTTCGATCTGGAGTTACCGGCCGCGATCTCAACCGACGGCCTACCCGCTGCGCAACCGGTGCCGACAACCACAGCAGCCGACGGCCAGGGCGATTACCAGGTCGGTGGCACCATCATCGGCACCTCAGCGATGGTCGCCGATGGTGACGGGCACGGTGACGCCTACCCGGGTGAGCCGCTGACGAGCCCGAGCACAGCAGAGAACGGGATGGGCGATGCGGTTATCAACGGAAGCCGGCCGGTAGCGCCGCTCGCGTTCACCGAACTACCTGAGGGCATGGGCGAAGCCATCAGCTAGGAAACCCGATACCCGGAGCTGACGAGCCCACCTGGCCGGGCGGCCCTGGATGCCGCCCGGCCAGATCAGCCACTCTCGCTGCTTACCCGGCGGCGTACCGATGAGCGCTTCCGGCCGCGTCCATGGCGCTCCTAGCCACTCACGAACGGAGCATTTCGGCTACGAGGAAAGCGAGCTCAAGAGCCTGCTGGGTATTCAGGCGCGGGTCGCAGGCGGTTTCGTAGCGGCCGGACAGGTCGGCGTCGGAGATGGCCTGGGCACCGCCGAGGCATTCGGTGACGTCCTCGCCGGTGAGCTCCACGTGAATTCCGCCCGGATGGGTACCCAGCGCGTGGTGCACCTCGAAGAAGCCCTGCACCTCGTCGACCACCCAGTCGAAATGCCGGGTCTTGTATCCGGTGGAGGACTCGATGGTGTTGCCGTGCATCGGGTCGCACTGCCAGATCACCAGATGTCCGGAGGCCGTGATCTTCTCCACGATCTCCGGCAGTATGTCGCGTACCCGTTGCGCACCCATCCGGGAGATCAGCGTGAGCCGGCCGGGTATCCCTGCCGGGTCGAGCCGCTCAACGTATTCGACGGCCTGATCCGGTGTGGTGCTGGGCCCCAGCTTGAGCCCGATGGGATTGGCCAGCAGTTCGGCGAACGCTATGTGCGCCCCGTCCAACGCGCGGGTCCGCTCTCCCACCCAGAGGAAATGCGCGGACAGATCGTAGAGCTTCGGGACCGCACCGGTGTTGTCCAAGCGGAGCATGGCTCGCTCGTAATCCAGCACCAGGGCCTCATGACTAGCATAGATCTCCGTGGAGTGCAGCGACGAATCCTGCACCCCACATGCGGACATGAATCGCAGACCCCGGTCGATCTCCCCGGCGAGCGCCTCATACCGGGCCCCGGCCGGGGAGCGCAGCACGAAGTCCTTGTTCCAGTCATGCACCTTGTGCAGGTCCGCCATACCAGCCAAGGTCAGTGCCCGCACCAGATTCATCGCCGCCGCGGCGTTGGCGTAGGCCCGGATCAGCCGGGACGGGTCGTGCACTCGCGCCCCCGCAGTGGCGGCCAGCGAATTGATCATGTCACCGCGGTAGGACGCCAAGCCGAGCGCGTCGAGCGCCGCCGACCTCGGCTTGGCGTACTGCCCGGCGACCCGGCCAACCTTCACCACCGGCATGCTCGAACCGTAGGTGAGCACCACCGCCATCTGCAGCAGCGTGCGGATGTTGGCCCGCAGGTGCGGCTCGGTGTTGTCCACGAAAGTCTCGGCGCAGTCCCCACCCTGCAGCAGGAACGCCTGGCCCCGGGCCACCGCGGCGAGCTGCTCCCGCAGCCGATCCACCTCGGCCGGCACGGTGATCGGCGGGACACTCTCCAGAACGGTACGAACGTTGCGCACCGCCTCGGGATCAGGCCAGCTGGGCTGCTGGGCGGCAGGACAAGCCAGCGCGTCATCTAGCTTGGCGCGTAGGTCGGCAGGCAGCGGCGGCAGCTCCGGCAGCGCGTCGACCGGAACATCCACGGTCCAGTTCACAATGCTCCAGAGTATGGGTTCGCACCGCTGGCCGGTCCACCGGGATCTCGCCCGCGCGGGGGGCGCTAGCCGAAGAAGACCTCCGCCTCCGCGTACCGCGCCGGTGGCACCGTCTTGAGAGTCTCGGTGGCCTCAGCCAGCTTGACCCGGACGATCTCGGTGCCGCGCAGCGCGACCATCACTCCGCTCTCCCCCTCGTGCACCGCGGTGAGCGCGTGCACGCCGAACCGGGTGGCCAGTACCCGGTCGTAGGCCGTGGGGGTACCTCCGCGCTGGATGTGCCCCAGTACCACGGCGCGGGACTCCGCACCGGTGCGCTTGGCGATCTCGTCGGCCAACCAGATGCCGACGCCGCCCAGGCGCTGGTGGCCGAAGGCATCGATCTCCCCGGTGGCGAGCAGCTCCGCACCACCCTCCGGTACCGCGCCCTCGGCGACCACGACGATGGGGGCGGTATCCCGCTCGAAACACCGGGTGACCCACCGGCATACCCGCTCCACGGAGAAGGGCAGCTCCGGGATGAGGATGGCGTTGGCCCCCCCGGCCATCCCGGAATGCAACGCGATCCAGCCCGCGTGCCGGCCCATCACCTCGACCACGGCCGCCCGATGGTGCGACTCGGCGGTGGTGCGTAGCCGGTCGATCGCTTCGGTGGCGATGTGCACCGCCGTGTCGAAGCCGAACGTGTAGTCGGTGGCACCCAGATCGTTGTCGATGGTCTTGGGTACGCCGACCACGAATACCCCGTCATCGCTGAGCTGGCGAGCCACCCCCAGAGTGTCCTCACCGCCGATTGCGATCAAGGCATCCACACCGTGCTCGGTGAGGGTCTGCTTGACCTGCTCAGCACCTCCGTTCTTGTAGGGGTTGGTACGCGAGGTACGCAGAATGGTGCCGCCGAGCGGGAGGATGTCCTCCACGTCGGCCAGTCCGAGCGGCCTGGTCAGCCCCTCCAGGGGTCCCCGCCAGCCGTCCCGGAATCCGATGATGTCGTACCCATAGACCTCGATGCCCTTGCGAACCACCGCCCGGATCACTGCATTGAGTCCCGGGCAGTCACCGCCGCCGGTAAGCACGCCGATGCGCATCCGAATGTCCCCTCCTGCTCAGAAATTTGTTGGATAGTCGTGAGAGTGACACGCCTGGATCGGTACAGCAAGATGAAGCCCTCAGGGACGACCCGCCTGCGCCGAGCGGTACTGCTCAATCACCCGCCATCGAGTGAGATTGTGCCGGGCGTCGGCGAGCGCGTCATGGGCGTCGCTGGGCGGTGGAGGTAACACCGGCTTGCCGGCGTCCTCCCAGCGCTGCCGAAGGTCCCGGGTGAACCGGGGCAACGCCCGCGGCAGCGCAGGCATCGGACCCCACAACTGAGCGAGCGCGACATGATCGTAAGCGGCCAGCCAGGCCCACAGCTCCACCCCGTCGCCCGGCGCGGTGAGGAAGTCCAGCAGCGAGCGACGGATGGCAGCCCGGGAGCGCCACGCCTGGTCGGCCGGCGACGGCAGCTTGGGCAGCACATGAGCCCGCACCCAGTCCCCGGCCCGCCGCGGGTCGAATTCGGTGGACACCGCGTAGTACTCCCGACCTCCCTCGTCCACCACTCCAATCGAGATCAACTCGATGGTCACGCCGTCCTCAATGAACTCACAGTCGTAGAAGAACCGCACGGCTGGTGATCCTCGCCCTCGCTGAGCCGCTCCCGCCCCACCTGATCGTCGGCCGATCAGAACACGCCCAGCGACGGGCGCCGGTCAGTGCCCTCCCGCTCCTTGACCGCGGCCGCGTAGGTGTCGACGTACTCCTGACCGGAGAGCTCCATCAAGGAATACATGATCTCGTCGACCATGGAGCGCTCGACGAACCGGTCGCCTGCCAGCCCCTCGTATCGGGAGAAGTCCAAGGGCGCCCCGAAGCGTATCTCCACCGGATGCGGCCGCCACATCCTGGAACCGATGGGGTTGACCTTATCGGTACCGACCATGACGACCGGGATCACCGGCACCCCAGCCCGTAAGGCCATCCTGGCGACACCTGTCTTACCCTTGTACAACCGGCCGTCCGGGGACCGGGTGCCCTCCGGGTAGATACCGAGTAGGTGGCCCTCCACCAGCAAGCGCACTCCGGTGTCGAGGGCGGCCTGGGATGCCGAGGCGCTGGAGCGGTCGATCGGGACCTGGCCGGCCGCGCTGAAGAACTGCCGTTTGAGCCACCCCCGCACACCTGGGGAGGTGAAGTACTCCTCCTTGGCCAGGAACGTCACTCGCCGGTGGACCACCAGGGACAGGAAGAACGAGTCAACGACCGCGAGGTGGTTGCTGGCCAGGATGGCGCCACCATGCGCAGGGAGATGCTCTGCACCGTGGACCTGTGGCCGACAAGTCAACCGCATTACCGGCCCGAGTAGCAGGTGCTTGAGCAGCCAGTAGAACACCTACCGATCCTTCCCTCGCCCCCGCTGGCCGCGCCCTCGACCAGCCTACGGAGCGCGGTATCCGCTGCACAATGGACCCGGCTCTACGCTGGGTAAGCGGGTCGTTCTCCGGCACCGACCACGCCGGCCGGGTACCGTCACCCTTGCAGCGAGCCCGGCCGAGTCCGAGGG
>JBOHHE010000258.1:0-11163 GCA_050700355.1 Pseudonocardiaceae bacterium | reverse complement strand
CACCCACCCGCCCCGATGACGCCGAGGCCGTGAGCGTCATCGACCACCAGCGAGGCACCTCGACTGCGACAGACAGCAAGGAATTCCGTCATCGGCGCCAGGTCTCCATCAACGGAGAAGACGGACTCGGTGACGACTAGTGCCCGCCCACGAGAACGCTCAGCCAACAGGGCCGACACCACCTCGGGATCACTGTGCGCGGCCGTCACCATATCCGCGCCCGACAGCCGACAGCCATCGACGAGTGAGGCATGCACGAAGGCGTCGGCCACCAGGAGTGAGCGTGGGCGGCACAATGCCGTCAAGGTGCCCAGGTTCGCCATGTACCCGGAGGAGAAGACGACAGCGGCCTCCATGCCGCAGAATTCCGCCAGTTCTTCCTCGAGTTGGAGGTGCAGGGGTGTGGTACCGGAGACCAGCCGGGCGGCCGTCGCGCCCGCGCCCCAGTTCTTCGCCGCCTCGGCTGCGGCACGGATCACCCGGGAATCCCGGGCGAGACTCACGTAGTCGTTACTTGAGAGGTTGACGATCGAGGACCCGGTGGGTCTGGGGTGAATTCGTCGGATCAGGCCGGCCCTGCCCATTCGTCGGGTGGTGTCGTCGATCCAGTCGAAGACCCTGGCCGGATCACCGACCGTTATATCAGGCATGTCTCCCCTTAACTCAGATCTGATTCTCGTTGATGTCGGTCCGCTGGCGGTGGGGTCTCGTCGACCACCCATTTGATCATCCTCCGGACGGGTTCGATCGAATCCTGAGGCAGGGCCTGGTGCAGAAAGGGTGCGATTCCCAGAGAAACGATGCGCTGCACGCCGAACAGCGGTAACAGATTGCGAATCTTGTCCTTGAGGGTGTCCGGGTATACGCCGACTGTCTGGGTCCAGGAACTCAGGCTGCGCACGGCCGTGTCGAGGTCGTCGACCGGCACAAGGTTCACGACTCGGCCGGAGAGCAGGCGGTGGAAGTCGACCGGTTCGCCCACCCACGAGATCACGACAGCACCCGCGCCCGGCTTGCCACTGATCACCGAGTACCAGTCCGGGCTGTACCGCAGGGCGTGGAGGTACTCCTGAAGCTCGGGGTCGAGGTGCGCCGAGGCGGTGGAGATGTCCGGCGGAAGCGCCTGGATGGCCTCATGGACGAGTTTTCCTAGCTGCTCGACCCGGGACACGAGCTGCGGATCACTCCCGGTGATGACGTGGACAACGCGGGCGTTGACGCACAGCATCTGGTTGTACGCCGCCGCGTCGACCGCGATCCGGCGCGCCACGTCCGCCAGCGCGGTGGGATCGGCCAGTGCCTCGGGGCCCACCAGGGAGGCACTGCGTTTTGGGTCCAATGAGATCAGTTCAAGGCCTGGCTGAATGTACCGGGTGATGTACCGGATTGAGTCGAGTCCACCCCATGCGACGATCTTCTCGACCAGTTCCGGCCGGTACAGCTGCTGCTCGAATTCCTCGTCGCCGCCCCGCCAATAGGCTGCGGACGTGTGGCGGGCGAGAGGATGCTCGGAGTCGGTGGCATACATGGTGCGGACGATGGCGGTGGCCGTGAAGGGGTCGTTGGACGGCGTCTTGATCACGGCATCGCTGCGCGTGATCGCACTGCGGATGACCGTCATCGCCGCCACGGCGGGAACATTTCCCGCGATGATGTGCACTGTCCGGGCACCGAACGCGCGGACGGCGCCACGGCGGCCGTCCCCCAGCGTGACGGTGTTCCATCCGTCCAGAAAAGGCGCGCCGATCTGAGTGTTGGCGACTTCGCTCACGGCATCGGCGGTGAACAGCGCGGGTAGCGCTGCGAAGTTCGCGCGGAGCAGGCTGGGCGGTATCTCCGACCACCGCTCGCAATGGTGCAGTGCCTCCTGCAGGAAGGGATTGCGGGGAAGCTCCAGGTTCTTGCCCACCTGGGCCAGGAACGCGACGATCTCGGCATGGGGAAGTTCCTGCAGGTCGCGCATTCGGGTCGGGTCGCGCAACGGCAGGAGTGGCAGGAGCGTCCAGGGATCGGGGCTCTGGAACGCCGGACCCTGGAATGCTGTCTGTGCAGTGCGTCCCGGGAAAGGCACGAGAGCGGACACCAGGGTGTCACCGCGGACACAGGCGGGCAAGATCAACTCGGTGGGGGTACGGTTCATCGCGCACCCTCGTGGCCCGGTGGCGGGACATGACCAGTCGGGCCGGTCCCGGCGAGCAGGTCCAAGGCGTTGCGGTGGGCCTGCTCGGAGGCTACACAGGTGACCTTGTCGTCGGCTTTGCGCAGGTCACTGTAGCGCCGGATGGTCTTGCCCAGGCTGGGGGTGGTACGTCCGCAGGAGCAGGGGGACCACTGGACGCTGACCTCGTCCCCCGAGATGAACCCGCCCCAGTACGTGTCGGGCAGCAGGTCGAAGAATGCCGCTCGGCCGGTCCTGGTGCCGTGGCGAGGCAGTATCTCGCCGGTGTCGGGGTCTAGCACGTACAGCACGACCCAGGGCTGGATGTGGTATCGGGCCGACGGGCACAGTCGGTGAAAGGCCATGACCTCTGACATCGCGTACATGTGCTGAAGTTCCGGCACCCCGAAAAATCGCCTGACGCTGTCCTCCCAATCGTCAGGTACCCCGGTCCCCTTGGCCCCGCCGCCAGGCCAGATCGAGGAGCTCGGTGCGAAGCAGTCCCGCAGTCCGCGACTGCGCCCCGCGGTGGCCATCTCGTAATAGGCCGACCACAAACCGATCGAGAAGACGCGTTTGGCGGCGAGGAGCTCGGCGCACTGCTCGACGAATCGGGGGAGGGTGGCGATGAGCTCGCGCTGGGTCGCCTGGAATTCCTCGTGCCGGCGCAGGATCACCGGACTTGCCTCGAAGCGTTCACCCCGGGCCTGGGCTGTGGCCATCCGACTGGCGTAGAAGACGGCGTCAGCACTGACGGGAGCATCCATCATCACGTGAAAGCGCTCGGAGCCCCCGGCCAGGTGCCTGATGACGAACTCAGCGCACCTGGTCATGCCGCTGCGTCCGTAACGGTAGGTGGGCCAGAGCACGTCGCAGTACTCCTCCTCCCCGCCACACCCGGGGCTCACCGGGGCGAATACGTCACAGCGCAGTCCCTGGAAGAGCTTGTCGAAGTCGTGCACGGTGTGGGGCAGGAACGACATGGCGCCGGTCGTTCCTGAGGTATGGACCACCCGCAGGTCGGTGTTCGCATCCAGGACGTCGAGCCAGGCGTCGATCGAATCGCATTCGGTCGTGTCCACTCGCCGCAGGTCCACCGCGGTGAGCCGGTCCAGCCACCTGGTCAGCTGGTCGAACCGTCCGTCGAGCAGCAGAGCCGACGGGTAGGACTTGTACATCGTGTGCCGGAAGAGCAGCGCGACCACGTCGTCCAGGTCCGTCAGCTCGTGGATGTTCTGCTCATCGGACATCATGGTCAGGACCGGGATGCGGTCGCGTAAATGGGTGAACCGCATCCGCAGGGCCGCCAGCTGGAGGGCTTCCAGCCGCTGCTGACCACCGCTGTGCATCAGCCGGGGCGAGCAGTCGAAGAACTCGACCGGGTTGTTCAGGAACCGGGCACTGTCGGGGTGCGGACATGAGGACGAAGACATGGTGTGGTCCATGGGTCAGCCGTAGGGAATGCGGCACGGCGGAGGCGCGTACCGGACGGCGAAGCCGGCCGCGTCCCAGGTGCCGCCCAGCTCCGGTGCCAGGGACGCCCGCGCGGCCGCCAGGAACGGGCCGGGCGGCAGGTTCCCGGCCCCCAGGGGGAGGGCACCGAGCAGCGAGGAACCGGTGACGTCGGGCAGGTCGGTGAGGTTGCACCGCATCGCCAGGTCCGGATCGGTCGGCCAGCTGCCGATGACCAGGCCCGCGCAGCGCAGGAGGCGGTGCCGCAGCGCCTCAGTGGTCAATGCGCTGGCGTTGAGCGTGCCGAGTCCGGCGTGAGCGACCACCAGGACGGGGCTGTCGAGCAGCTCGGCGATGTCCATCAGCGTTGCGCCGGCGTCGTCGAATCGGGCGAGGAGCCCTCCTGATCCCTCGACCAGGACAAGGTCGTGGTCTCTGCTGAGCTGATTGACTTCCTGGCTGATGTCGGCCGGGTGCACAGCTGCCATCCCGGCCCGGCGCGCGGCGGTGTTGGGGGCCAGTGGTTCGGGATACCGGCCCCGTTGGTGGCAGCTCACCCCGTCCCCGACCAGCCGGGCGACGACATCCATGTCGGAGGCGCCCGGACCCGCCACTCCGGTCTGCGCCGGCTTGATGACGGCAACAGTCCTGCCCTGGTCGAGGGCCACGGCCGCGAGTGCTGCGGTGACGATCGTCTTGCCGACCTCGGTGCCGGTACCGGTGACCACCAGCACGGACATGTCCACCTCCTGGCTGTTCTGCGGTTGCCCAGCTCGGTGCGGGCCCGGGCGGTCCTCACGCGACTGCTGCCACCTCGCGGATGGCCCGGGTGATGGCGTCGACGTCGGTGTCGTCCGCCACGAACGGTGGCATCGTGTAGATGAGGTCACGAAACGGCCGCAACCACACCCCGGAGCGGATAGCGGTGTGGGTGGCGACGGACATGTCGACCGGGTGATCGAGCTGCACGACCCCGATCGCACCCAATACCCGTACGTCCGCGACCCCCGGCAGTTCCGTCGCGGGCAGCAGGCCGGCCAGCAGTCGCTGCTCGATCCGGGCCACCTCCCCCGCCCAGTCGTGCCCCGCCAGCAGATCGATCGACGCATTGGCGATTGCGCAGGCAAGCGGATTGCCCATGAAGGTGGGTCCGTGCGCGAGCACGGGAAGCTCGCCCTGAGATATCCCCTCGGCGACCTGGCTGGTGCACAACGCTGCGGCCAGCGAGACGTACCCGCCGGTCAGTGCCTTGCCGACGCACATGATGTCCGGGCTCACCCCGGCATGCTCGGCGGCGAACAGCGCTCCGGTGCGCCCGAATCCGGTAGCGATCTCATCGAAGATCAGCAGGATGTCATGCTCCCGGGTCAGGTCCCGCAGCACCTGAAGGTAACGGGGATTGTGGAACCGCATGCCCCCCGCGCCCTGGACCACCGGCTCGACGATGACCGCGGCGGCTTCGTGGGCATGGCGCACGACGACCTCCTCAAGATGCGCCAAATACGTCGGGTCGACCTCGGCGGTGAACCCGGACGGCGGAAGGTCGGCGAAGACCTGCCGCGGCAGCGCCCCCCTCCACAGGTGGTGCATCCCGCCGTCCGGGTCGCAGACGGACATGGGGTGGAAGGTGTCGCCGTGATAACCACCGCGCCAGGTCACCAGCCGGTGCTTGGTCCCCTGTCCGAGGGACTGCCAGTACTGGAGCGCCATCTTGGCGGCCACCTCGATGGAGACCGACCCCGAGTCGCAGAGGAACACATGGCGCAGCGGGTCGGGAGTCAGCTCCACCAACCGGGTGGCCAGACCGATCGCCGGCATGTTGGTGAGTCCGCCGAACATGACATGGCTGACCCGCGCCACCTGCTCGTACACGGCCGCGTCCAGCGCCGGGTGTGCGTATCCGTGAATGGCCGCCCACCACGACGACATCCCATCGATGACCTCGCGGATCCCCTCCACGGGTTCAGCGAACCGTAGGCGGGTTCCGTGAGCGGACTCGACCAGGAAAGGGGCCTGAGTGGCCGGCATCGGACCGTAGGGGTGCCAGACGTGCGCCTGGTCGAGCGCCAGCAGCTGCTGCGTCGATAGGTGCACCTGCCTGTTCTGAGGCATCGGGTCTGCACACTCTCAGGCGTTGGGCGGCAGGGTCGTCCCCGCACCGCGATGCCGTAGCGCGACCCGTTCCGGACCCCCGATCGCCAGGGGGTCGGTGCTGTCGGGACCCTCGACCGTGAAACCGGCCTCCGCGATCATCTTCAGGTCCTGGGAACCCTCCTGACCCTCACTGGTCAGGTAGTCACCCAAGAAAATCGAATTGGCCAGATACAATCCGAGTGACTGCATCGAGCCGAGGTGGATCTCTCGTCCCCCGGCGAGACGAACCTCCGAATCCGGGCACACGAACCGCACCATCGCCAGAATCCGCAGGCAATGTCGCGGTGTGAGATTCCACTCAGTGCCCAGCGGGGTGCCCTCGAACGGAATCAGGAAGTTCACCGGGACGGAATCGGGTGTGAGCTCGCGCAGTGCCAGTGCCACATCGACCAGGTCTTCATCGTTTTCCCCCATACCCGCGATGATTCCGGAGCAGGGGGAGAGCCCCGCGTTTTTGGCGCGCCGGACGGTATCGATCCGATCGTCGTAGGTGTGGGTGGTGCAGATCTCGGCGTACTTCTCCTCGGCCGTGTTCAGGTTGTGGTTGTAGGCGTCCGCGCCGGCTGCCCGCAGCCGCGCTGCCTGGCCGTCGGACAGCAGGCCCAGGCAGGCGCACACTTCCACGTCCGGATGCTCGGCCTTGATCGCGCCGATGGTGTCGGCGACCCGATCGATGTCCCGGTCGGTCGGTCCCCGCCCGCTGGCCACCAGGCACACCCGCCGGGCCCCGCCCGAGATCCCCGCCCCGGCCGACGCGGCCGCCTCATCGGGTTTGAGCCAGGTGTACCTCAGGATGCCGGTACCGGAGCCGAGTCGTTGAGAGCAATAACAGCAGTCCTCCGGACACAGCCCGCTCTTCAGGTTCACGAGGAAGTTCAGCTTGACGCGGTTCCCGAAATAGTGTCGCCGTACCCGGAACGCGGCGGCTATCACGTCCAGGAGGTCGTCGTCCGCACTCCGCAGCACGGTCAGGGCTTCGTCGTGGGTCGGTACCTGACCGTTCAGAGCCTTGGTGGTCAGGGTGGTCAAGGTCTCCAGCAGATCCATGTGCTTCCTCTCAGTCCGCAATCCCGGCTCCCACGATCCCGGCTCCCACCGTGTCCCTCGGGTCGGTGTCGACCCGCAGCGGATGGTCGCGGTCACCACGACGGTCCCAGAACGAGGCAGCCGTTGTGGCCACCGAAGCCGAATGAGTTCGAGATCGTGACTCCGGGGGACCACAGCGCGCCGTCCCCGGCAACCACCGGGAGGTCCACCTCGGCGTCAATGCTGCGCAATCCCCGGGTGGGCGGCACCAGACCGTGCCGCATGGAAAGCAGGACCGCAGCGGCCTCGAAGGCCCCCGAAGCTCCGAAGGCGTGGCCGGTGGCGCCTTTGATCGAGGTCACCGGGGGGATGGCCCGGCCGAAGACGTGACGTAGAGCCAGAGCTTCGGCATGGTCGTTGAGCTGTGTCCCCGTGCCGTGGGCGTTGATCTGGCGGACCTGGTTTACGGATACCTCCGCATCGCGCAGGGCCAGTTGGATACAGCGTGCGGCCTGCGCGCCGTTCGGACAGGGAGCGGTGAGATCGTGTCCGTCCGCTGTGCTGGCCGAGCCCAGGATGCTGCCGTAGACGTGCGCCTTCCGGGATGCGGCCCGGTCCTGTGACTCCAGCATCAGTACAGCAGCGCCCTCGGCTATGACAAAGCCATCCCGATCCCGGTCGAAGGGGCGAAGCACGCCGGTCGCCGAGAGCGCGCGCATGGTGGCGAAGCCCGCGGTGACGGTGGGGGTGAGCGCGGCCTCGGCCCCCCCGGCAAGCGCCACGTCGCAGCGTCCGTCGGCGATCAGCCTGGCGGCGTGACCGAGGGCATGGGTGGCCGCCGCGCAGGCGGTCAGAATCGTCTCGCACGGCCCCCGCCACCCGCGGTGCAGCGACACGGCCGCGGAGGCGGCGTTGGGCATCATCATCGGCACCACATACGGCGACACCCGGCGGTCGCCGCGTTCCTGGCGAACCAAAGTCTGGGCCTCGGCGGTAGTCACGCCGCCCAGGGCGGTGGCGACGAACACACCAGCCCGATCGGGATCCACCTCCGGTACACCGGCGTCGGCATACGCCTGCTCGGCCGCGGCGACGGCGAACTGGGCGAAGCGGTCGCTGTGACGTGCTTCGAGTCTGCTCATCCACGGTGTGGGGTCCCAGTCGGGCACGTGGCGGTGACCCGCCACGGGCTGATCGAACAACCTCTTCCAGAACGTGTCAGGACCGCTGCCTAGAGGGGACACCACGCCGATCCCGGTCACGGCGACATGCCTGCTCGCGGCCACGTCAGGCTACTGGGGGAAGCAGTGCGCACAGGTTCTCGACCGTGTGGATCCCCGACATTTGTTCTTCGCTGACACTGATCCCGTAGGTCTCTTCAAGAGCCATCACCAGTTCGACGAGCATCAGGCTGCTGGCGCCGAGGTCCTCGGTGAAGCGCGCATCCGGGACGACGTCCTCGGCGTCCACTTGAAGTACTTCCACGACACAAGCCACTACCTGCTCGTCGACGGTGCTGGACATGTTTCCTCCGCATAGTGCGTGGGTGCCGGAAACTCCCTGGTCCTCAGGCGCTCCTCGGACCTAGGTACGGTGGGGTTCACCTCGCTCGACGTACACCTGCTGGGGCGCGCGAAACGACAGCAGCGGTGGATAGGGGAGTGGGGCGCTGTCCTGGAGGCGCAGGTCCGGCAGGCGCGCCGCCGTCCTCGAGACGATGATCCCGGCTTCCATGCGGCTGAAGCCGGCGCCCAGGCAACGATGTCGCCCGGCACCGAAAGCCAGATGGCGTCGTCCTCCGGGCCGTCCCGGCCAGATCCGCTCCGGATCCGGGAATACCTCAGCGTCCGAGCCCGACCCGGCAAGCATCAGCAGAACGTGGGCCCCCGCCGGAAGTGCCACGCCTCGTAGGGACACCGGGCGACTCGTGATCCGGCGCCAGGTGATCAGCGGAGGGTCGCGTCGCAGTATTTCCTCGATCCAGGGATCCGCGAGTGACGCGTCGACCCCGATCCGACGCCAGGCCGTTGAATCTGCGAGAAGCCACAGGAACAGGCTGCTCACCAGCTGGCTGGTGGTTACCTGACCGGCAATGATGATGAAGTAGCAGACCGCGACGATCTCGGCGGACGTCAGCCTGCGACCCCCCACTGGCCGGTGAGCCCGCAGCTCGTCGAGGAACGTGCTAATCGTGTAGGTGTGGCCGGTGGCATGAGCAGTGAGGTACCGGTACAACTCGACGGCCTCGGCGGCCAGCACGGACTGCCGCTCGGAGCTCGGTCGCCCCCAGAACAGTTCAAGGACCGCGGCGGTCCACCGTGCCAGGGTGCTGACATCCACATCCTCCAGGCCGAGCACGCGCTGCATAACACGACTGGGAACCTCGCGGGCCACCGACCGCGCCAAGTCCACGTCGGCGCCACGCCTGAGCGCGTGGTCCACCGCCTCGAGGCACTCGTCGGTCACCTGCTCGACGTGGGGCACACTCGCCTGCAACCGCTGGCCGGTGAAGAAACCCGCCACCAGACGACGCAGCCCCGGATGGGTCTCGGTCCCGTTGTTCGCCAGGCTCGGCGGTAGATCGAAGCCACCCTCGGCCAGAATGCGCAGCGAATTCCAGGACAATTTCGTCACCGCTGTGAGAACATTGTCCGGTCGGAATGTCTGGTCATCGACCAGTGCCGCCAGGACATCCGCATGCCGACTCACGAGCCATAATCCGGTTATCGGGTCGTAGAAGACCGGGGATTCTTCGCGGATCTTCCGCAGAAACCTGTGTGGATCCACGGTGAAGTCATGGCCGAACAGATCAACCGGTGGTGGTTCCGGGCTGTACGGACATGAGACTTCGCCACTAGAGCCTGTCTGACCCAATAGCATGAGAGTCCCCCGTCACCTTGCGTAGGTCGATGACGACCAAATAGTCCTCGAGCTGCCTAACTAAATAATAAAAGCACCCAAAGTCCGCGAACATAGATATTGACAGTCGTTCTACAGGAGGTACCTCCGAGTGTGGTCGTGGTCCTGACCGCCGGAAGCTCGCGGGTAGCAACCGGCCTCACTGGTACAGAGCGGTAAGTATACCAGCATAATACACCGATCGTAACTGGTCAGGTCTCATCCGACGTGTCTAGTTGACCTTCGTGGCTAGTCGTTGACCATGGTGTGGTGTCTGCCGGTCCGTGTCCGTCTTATGAACTTGTCGCTCTGGTCGTGCAACAGACTGAGCGGATTGCGCAGCTGGAGGCACCGGAGTCGCTGTATGGGAATCTGAAGATGTGGGCGCACCCGCAGCGACTCGGTGTGTCGGTGGCCCGCTGCACTGTAGAGCGGCTGATGCGCTAGAACCGGTGGCGCGGCGCCACCCGGGCCAGGAAGGTGCGTACCACCGTCGCCGACCCGGGCACGCAGCGGGCACCGAACCTGGTCCAACGCTAGCTCACTGCGGACCGTCCCGACCAGCTATGGGTAAGGAAACCACGCTCGTCGAGTCGACAATCCGCCAAGCCGCGGCCTTCCGCAAAAGACAGGGCCATCCGCGGCCCAGGAGTCCGGATTGCTCTCAGCAAAAAGGACAAAGCGAGCAACGCCGAGATCTCAGCACTGCGTGCACCTGTGGACGACTCGTCGCACATGTCAAGTCGTGGCGAATCTTCCATACCGACTACCGTCGTCCGTATCGTACCTACCGTGACGCTTTCTACGCCGCTCGCGCGCTGTTCTTCTTTTTAATTACCTGTGATTTCGAATAATGTTCTTACCTGCCAGAACACGAATTCCATAGGCACACGGGCGGGCAATCCAAGCCAGTAGAATGCTGTGGCCAGGGCGGGTGGCGGACTTGGTGCCTTCGTCCGGTCACTGGTAAATCTGGATCGTGATGCCGAGAACGACGCACTGTTCGAGACGGAGCTCACCCACGGCATTCCCACCGATGTCGCCGCTTGGCCCGAGGTGAACAGCTTCACGCCGCAGTGATGGTGAGAACACCGACCGCGCGCGGCTCTGGGATCGGATCACCATGTTCGCGCATCACCTCAAGATGGCTAGCGATGGCTTCCCGCATCAGAGCCACGCATGAGTCGTAGCTTTGCGCCGTGGCGACGCAGCCGAGCAGATCTGGGCTCCATGCCCCGTACGTGCCGTCCTCGGCCCGCTCGACAACGATGACGTACCCGTTCACCGTGACCTCCGCGCGATGCCTGCTTGCCTCAGGATGTTCAGTGCCAGGCGGCAATGTGTCACCGGGCTTACTTACCACCGTCGAGGGGGAGGAAGTCATCCCGGGAGTCGTTCCAGTTCCAGTACCTGGATCTGGTAGGGCTGCAGGCCGACGGACAGGCCCTGTTCGGCGATCTCGCTCCCCATGATGG
>JBOHHE010000257.1:0-42771 GCA_050700355.1 Pseudonocardiaceae bacterium | reverse complement strand
CCCCCGAATGGCGGCCCGGACCCCTCTCCCCCCAGTCATCCCTGCACGTGCCCCCGAATGGCACGCAAAGGGCGTCGGCTTCTGATGTGCCGGCTCCTCAAGCCCCGCGCTCCTCAAACGTTCGGTGGTACTCCGGCTAGGCGTCCCGCCGGTTGGCGACCACGATTCCGAGTACCAGTACAGCTACCGCAACGGCGGCGAAGTAGCCGAAGCTCCCCCACGGCCCGCCGAACGGGTAAACGATCGCCGGTGCGCCCTGAGCCTCACCAGTGGCCGCAGCGTCTCCAGCCGTGATGAAATTACCCGCATTGGCGAACGGCAACCAGCGGGAAATGTTCAGCTCAAGGGTGCTGTCCAGGATCGGCACAATGGCGGACTCAATGAGAAGTGCCCACACCAGCAGCAGCGAGATCGCTCCCGCAGTCTGCCGGAGCAGCAGCCCCACACCGATCGCGATGACCGCATACCCAGCATAGAGCAGACCTTCCCCCGCGACCGCGCGCCACTCACCGATGGTGTCGATCACCATCGCCGAGCTGCCGTCGATGAGGTAGGCCGTTCCCCACGCCGCGAAGGCCGTTCCCAGGCCGACCAGGCCCAGCAGCACCGCGACCACGACGGTCTTGGCCAGCAGCACCGCGGTGCGGTTCGGCGCCGCGGTGAAGGTGGCGCGGATCGTGCCGAACCGGTACTCCCCGGTGATCGCGATCGCGGCCAGCACCAGCGCGATGAAGCTGCCCAGCCCTAGGCCGGCCTGGGTGGAGGCGACCGAGATCGGGAACTCGTCGTCGGCCAGGGACGAGAGCAACACCGCAAGTCCGATCCCGACCGTCAGGATTAGCGCTGCGCACCACCAGGGCGAACGAGTGGAGAAGAGTTTGATGCGCTCGACAGCGAGCAGGCTCATGGCTGGATCACTTCCTGACTGATCGCGGCTGCCACGTCATGCTGTTCCCCGGCGGGCGCCGCAGCGGTGCCGTGGAACTCGACGTCCTGACCGGTCAGCTGGATGAACGCCTGCTCCAGCGAGCCGCTCTGCGGGGAGAGTTCGTGCAGCACGATGCTGTGCGCGGCGGCCAGTTCGCCGATCTCCCGGGCGGTGGTGCCGACGACGATCAGCGCGCTGTCCACCTCGGTGATCGTCCGACCCTGTCCGGCCAGCACGGCGCGTAGTCGGTCCGGTTGCGGACTGCGCACCCGAACGCTGGTCTCCGTTGCGCCGTCCACGAACTCCGCCGTGGTGCACTGTGTGATCAACCGGCCTCGGCCGATCACCACCAGCTCGGTCGCCGTGATCGCCATCTCGGAGAGCAGGTGGCTGGAGACGAACACGGTGCGGCCCTGGGCGGCCAGCGACTGCATCAAGGCCCTGATCCAGGCGATGCCCTCCGGGTCCAGGCCGTTGACCGGCTCGTCGAACAGCAGCACCTGCGGGTCACCCAGCAGCGCCGCCGCGATGCCGAGGCGCTGCGACATGCCCAACGAGAACCCACCGGCCCGCTTGCCCGCCACCTCGGTGAGCCCGACCAGCCCCAGCACCTCGTCGACCCGTTTGGTGGAGATCTTGTTCGACCGGGCCAGCCAGCGCAGATGTGCCCTGGCCGAGCGGTTGGGGTGGGTCCACTTCGCGTCCAGCAACGCCCCAACGGTATGCAGCGGCCGTTTCAGCTCGACATAACGCTTGCCATCGATCCGCACGCTCCCGGCGTTCGGCCGGTCCAGCCCCAGCATCATCCGCATGGTGGTGGACTTCCCGGCACCATTGGGCCCGAGGAAACCGGTCACCCGCCCGGGTGACACGGTGAACGACAGATCGTTGACGGCTAAGGTCTTGCCATAACTCTTGGTGAGGCCGATCGCCTCGATCATCAATCCTCCCTCGGCACGGAACTCTCTGGGCGCTCCTGGAGATTTCTGTCCCGCACCGCAACTTCCGTCGCAGAGCTTGGACTCTGCTGACTCTGAGGGATTCTGGTGACCCTGAAATACACCCCGGTAGTCCTACCATGCCGCACCCGACGGTCGGACGCCCGAGGGTTCCCCCGTAGTGGTGACCTGATTTCGTCATCGACGCCACCGGCAGGCGGCGATGGGCAGCGGTGATGAGCAGCGGCGCGGCGGCTGGGAACAGTTCCCCCGGTTAGGGTGAGCTGCTGTGAGAACTGGCACGATAGATCCCGATTTCCTCGCGTGGCCGTTGCGGACGATGGCCGACGCCGCGCTCAGCCGCGCCTGTGAGCTGGGTGCGGAACATGCCGACGTCCGGATCGAGCGGATCACCGGCCAGCTGTTGCGGTTACGCGACGGGGAGCTCGCCACAGCTACGGATTCGACCACCGTCGGACTGGCCGTGCGAGTGATCGTGGCAGGCACCTGGGGATTCGCCGCGCACCTCGAGCTGACCCGGCAGTCCGCCGCAGCAACCGCCGAACGGGCCGTGCAGGTGGCCAGGACATTGCGCCGGCTCAACGCCGAGCGGGTGGAGCTGGCCGAGGAGCCGGTACACGCCGACGGGGTGTGGGTGGGCGAGTACGAGATCGATCCGTTCACAGTGCCCATCGACGAGAAGGTGGCGCTGCTGTCGGAGTGGTCGGCCCGGCTGCTCGCTGCGGACGGGATCGAGCACACCGACGTGATCTTCCAGGCCGAGAAGGAGATCAAATTCTACGCCGACTCGGCGGGTACCAGCACCGTCCAACAGCGGGTGCGGATGCATCCCAGTGCCACCGCGATCGCGGTGGATCGGGCGGGGGGCTCGTTCGAGAGCATGCGGACGTGCGGGCCGCCGACCGCCCGGGGCTGGGAGTACCTGACCGGCGACACGCCCTGGGACTGGGACGGTGAGCTCGAGCGGATCCCGGAGTGGCTGGCGGAGAAGGTGCAAGCACCCAGCGTGCAGGGGGGCCGGCACGACCTGGTGATCGACCCGACCAACCTGTGGCTGACCATCCACGAGTCAGTGGGGCACGCCACCGAATACGATCGGTCGATCGGTTACGAGGCAGCGTATGCCGGGTCCTCCTTCGCCACTCCCGACAAGCTCGGCACGCTGCGCTACGGCTCGCCGGTCATGAACGTCACCGGTGACCGCATCCAGCCGCACGGCCTGGCCACGATCGGCTACGACGATGACGGGGTCGCCACCGCACAGTGGGACCTGGTACGAGATGGGGTGTTCGTGGGCTACCAGACCGACCGGGTCTTCGCCCGCAAACTCGGGCTGGAGCGGTCAGCGGGCTGCGCATACGCCGACTCGCCGTACCACGTGCCCATCCAGCGAATGGCCAACGTCTCACTCCAGCCCGACCCGGTCGCCGATACCACGACCGAGGACCTGATCTCCGGCGTGGAGCGCGGCATCTACATCGTCGGGGACCGATCCTGGTCGATCGACATGCAGCGCTACAACTTCCAGTTCACCGGGCAACGCTTCTACCGCATCGAGAGCGGCAAGCTGGCCGGGCAGCTGCGCGACGTCGCCTATCAGGCCACCACCACCGACTTCTGGGGCGCCCTGGAGGCTGTCGGTGGTCGGTCGTCGTGGCTGCTCAGCGGGGCGATGAACTGTGGAAAGGCGCAACCGGGGCAGGTCGCCGCAGTGAGTCACGGGTGCCCGCCCGCGCTGTTTCGCGCCGTCACCGTACTCAACACCCGCGAAGAGGCCGGCCAGTGATCCGGCCCAGCCAGCTGACCGAAGCCGCACTCACCGCGTCGAAGGCCGACGAGTGCATCGTGTTGCTGACCGAGACCAGCGAGGCCAACCTGCGGTGGGCGAACAGCACCCTGACCACCAACGGGCACACCACGACGCGCTCGTTCTCGGTGATCTCGGTGATGCAGGGAGCGCGTGGGGCCGTTGACGGCCCCTCCATAGGGACAGTCAGCGGCAACGGTGCCGACCTCGACGAAGTGTACGCCGTGGTGGCGGCCAGTGAGCAGGCCGCCCGTCAGTCCGGGCCCGCGCAGGACGTCGCGCCCCTGGTCGAGGGCTCCGCCGAGGATGACTTCGACGCCCCGGGAGCGACCACGGAGATCGGGGTCTTCGCCCGGCTGGCCGACGAGCTGGCCGCGGCGTTCCGCGATCCCGGCGCGGGGGCCCGGCAGCTGCTCTACGGCTTCGCCGAGCATCGGGTGGCTACTACCTGGCTGGCCTCCTCCACCGGGCTGCGTCGCCGTTGGGTGCAGCCCACCGGCACCGTGGAGCTCAACGCCAAGGTCGCCGACGACCTCACCCGCAGCGCCTGGGCGGGCGCCTACACCACCGATTTCACCGACCTCGACTTTCCCGCGATCACTGCCGAGGTGCGGCGGCGGCTGGGCTGGTCGCAACGACAGCTGGAGCTGCCCGCGGGCCGGTACGAGACGATCCTGCCGCCCTCAGCGGTCGGTGATCTGATGATCTATATGGCCTTGACCATGGAGGGACGCACGACCCATGAGGGCCGTACGGCGTTCTCTGCGCCCGGCGGCGACACTCGGTTGGGTGAGCGGCTCACCAACCTGCCCCTCACGCTGTACAGCGACCCGGCGGCGACAGGTCTGCGGACCTCGCCGTTCCTGGCCACCTCGGCATCGCATGACTCGGCCAGCGTCTTCGACAACGGTGTGCCGACGCACCGGGTGGACTGGCTGTCCGACGGCACCATCAACGCGTTGGCCTACCCCCGGGCGGCTGCGCAGGAGCTGGGCGGTCAGTTCACCCCACCGCCGGACAACCTGCTGCTGACCGGTGGTTCCTCGGCGACTGCGGCTATCGAGGACCTGGTGGCGCGCACCGACCGCGGCTTACTGCTGACCTGCCTGTGGTACATCCGCGAGGTCGAGCCGACGTCGCTGCTGCTCACCGGGCTGACCCGGGACGGGGTGTACCTCCTCGAGGGTGGCGAGGTGGTCGGCCAGGTGAACAACTTCCGGTTCAACGAGAGTCCGATCGACTTGCTGCGCCGGACCAGGGAAGTCGGCGCTACCCAGCGCACACTGTGTCGCGAGTGGAATGAGTGGTTCGCTCGCACCGCGATGCCGCCGATCTGCGTGCCGGACTTCAATATGTCCTCGGTCAGCCAGGCAAGCTAGTAATCGAATGGTTACACAGAAGTTCTGGAACGATCCCGGAACCGATCTTGTGAGGGAGCTCTCAAGCTCATCCACTGCGCTGTGTGCACATTGCGTTTAACCTCCTAGACATATCTTTTCCTGCCCACCGCCCGTACCCCGCACGGGCGGCTCCCGGCGTTCCCTGGAACGTTGTGGGCAGGCATTGCGGGCCGGCGGCCCAGGCAAGGAGATCAGCAGTGACAACAGCGACCA
Source organism: Pseudonocardiaceae bacterium (assembly GCA_050700355.1). GTDB lineage: Bacteria > Actinomycetota > Actinomycetes > Mycobacteriales > Pseudonocardiaceae. The sequence goes on along the minus strand of JBOHHE010000257.1, from coordinate 37,464 downwards.
TCCCAGGTATCGACGACGCTCCGACCAGCCACTCCCGCCTGTTGAACTGGGTGCGCGACGTCGCGGAACTGACCATGCCGGACCGTATCGTGTGGTGTGACGGATCGGAGGAGGAGTGGGACCGGCTCACCACCCGACTGGTCGAAGCGGGCACGCTCACCCGATTGGATCGCAAACCTAATTCGTTCTGGGCGGTCTCCGACCCGTCCGACGTCGCCCGCGTAGAAGAGCGCACTTTCATCTGCTCACGTGAAGAGCGGGACAGCGGCCCTACCAACAACTGGATGCCCCCCGCCGAGATGAAAGAGATCATGACCAGGCTCTACCGGGGTTGCATGCGCGGGCGCACAATGTATGTGGTGCCATTCTGTATGGGTCCGCTGGAGGATCCCAATCCCAAGCTGGGTGTTGAGATCACCGATTCCGAGTATGTGGTGTGCTCGATGAGAATCATGACCCGGATGGGCCGTCGTGCGCTGCGCAAGTTCATCCGGCCAGACGGCCAGGACGCCGATTTCGTGCCCTGCCTGCATTCGGTGGGATCGCCACTGCCGCCCGGCCAGACCGATGTGCCGTGGCCCTGCAACGACACCAAGTACATCGTCCAGTTCCCGGAGGAACGATTGATCTGGAGCTTCGGCTCCGGCTACGGCGGCAATGCCCTGCTGGGCAAGAAGTGCTACTCACTGCGGATCGCCTCGGTACTGGCCCGGGACGAGGGCTGGCTCGCCGAGCACATGCTGATCCTCAAACTGACCACCCCGGAAAATCGGACATACTACGTGGCCGCCGCATTCCCCTCGGCCTGTGGCAAGACCAATCTGGCGATGCTCGAGCCCACCATCCCGGGCTGGAGGGTCGAGACACTGGGTGACGACATCGCCTGGATGCGCTTCGGCGACGACGGGCAGCTCTATGCGGTGAACCCGGAAAACGGGTTCTTCGGCGTCGCTCCGGGAACGAACTGGAAGACCAACCCCAACGCGATGCGCACGCTGCGCCACGGTAACTCGATCTTTACCAACGTCGCGCTCACCGACGACGGCGACATCTGGTGGGAGGGCATGGAAGATCGTCCCGAGCATCTCACCTCCTGGACTCGGCAGGACTGGACTCCCGAGCACGGCGCCGGCGGCGAGCGCTGCGCACATCCGAACTCCCGATACTGCACCCCCATGGCGCAGTGCCCGGTGCTCGCCGACGAGTGGGACAACCCGGCGGGCGTGCCGATTTCCGCGATCCTGTTCGGCGGGCGGCGGTCCGACACCATCCCCCTGGTCAACGAGGCCTTCGACTGGCAGCACGGAGTCTTCCTGGGGGCCACGCTGTCCAGTGAGAAGACCGCCGCAGCGGTCGGTGGGCTCGGCGAGGTGCGCCGCGACCCGATGGCGATGCTTCCGTTCATCGGTTACCACGTGGGTGACTACTTCCAGCACTGGATCAACCTCGGCAAGGAGGCTGACGTCGCCAAGCTTCCGAAGATCTTCTATGTGAACTGGTTTCGTCGCGGCAGCGACCAGCGCTTCCTGTGGCCCGGATTCGGGGAGAACAGCCGCGTCCTGAAGTGGATCATTGGACGGATCGAGGGAAAGACCACCGCGGCCGAGACCCCGATCGGCCGGGTGCCCGCTCCCGAGGAAATCGATCTGTCCGGGCTGGAAATCCCCGTAGCTGATGTCAGCGCCGTGCTGGAGGTAAACCCCGACGAGTGGCGGACCGAGCTTCTCCTCATCGAGGCGTGGTTCGCCAGAATCGGTGACGCCCTGCCCAGCTCTATGCGGGACGAACTGGACAGTCTGGGGCTGCGGCTACGCCGCCGCCCCAGACCCGTGAGTGGCATTGAGTGCTCTGACACCTAACGCCACTCACGGGGGGTCGCGTAGCGACCCCCTGACCGATGCATCGGTCTCGAGGTAGCAGACGACGGCGGTGTAGCCGTTGGGCCAGGACTCGGGAAGTGGGTAACGCCAGGAATAGCGCACCCCGGGCCGATCCCCGGACCCACCGAGGAAGGCGTCAGCGGCACGACGGCAGTACGGGTCGGCGGTCGCATTGGCGCGCTCCGCGGTGACAGGTGGTTCACTCGGGGCGCCGAGCACCAGGACACCCCCGGGTACCGCCTCGCCGCGATGCGGCTCGGAGCAGGGCACGACACGCAGGGTGGCAGCCGACGGCGGCTCCTTCGAGCAGGCCTGGAACTGGCCCAGTCCGTCGCGCAGGGCTCCGCTGAGCCTTCCGGTGCGGAGCAACGGCTGATCCTCCGGTCCGGCCTCTCCCACTGCGCAGAGCCCCCAGCGCTGGCCATCGCTCCAATCCTGCGGCGACGGCCAGTAGACGTACCCACGCAACCGGCTGGCATCGACATCCGGGCTGCCCAGGTAGCCCGGGAGCAGGGCGCGACACTGCGGCTCGAATCGGGGTAGCAAAGTGGCCGCGGTGGGATAAGCATCGGGGAAGTCGCTGGGCAACAGAGCGACGTGATAGGCCTCCAGTTCATGGGGCAGCGCGCAGTCGATCACCTCGAAGCGGGGAGCTGACATGCAGTCGCCGGGCCGGGCCGGGCCGCTGGGTGGGGTCGCCGAGGAAGGCGGTGGGGCCGAGCCCGCGACCGAGACCTCGTCGATCGCTCGAGAGCAGCCCACGAGCAGAGCAAGGACAAGGACGGGACAGCAGGCACCCCGTAGCAGGCGGCGCTGTGAGATCGCCACATGCTGACGATACGCAGTACCCGATGAGCTGGTCCGATGAGGTGCGCTACTAGGGCTGACCAGCGAGCTCGGTAAGTGCGGCGATGAGCTCCTGGGCAGTCCCGATGATGTCCCCCGGCGCGAGCGGCAACGGCACGATCGGCAACTCGTCGGGAGTCTGCACGGGAATGGGCGGCGGAATGGGATTACCCGGGCAGGACGTGTCGCCTTCCGGCACCACACCGTCGAGCAGATAGTCCTCGACCGCGTCGTTGACACAGGTGTTCGGGCTGCTGCTGGCGTACGTGGTGTGATCCCCCTCATCGGTCACAGTGAGCAGCCGCGCACCGGCGAAGCCGTCCCGGGCACGCAGGGCACCCTCGATGGGTGTGGCTGGGTCCCGTTCGTTCTGCACCATGAGGACCGGCGGCACGCCCTGGCCGTTCGGTGTCCGCAGCGAAACATCCGGGCGGTGCCACGTGATGCAGGGATTCGACAGCGTTCCCCAGCCCACCAGCGGATATGCCTCACCCTGCTGCTGCGAGCCGGCCAGGAGCGACTCCCGGTTCCCCCGCCAGGAAGTGTCGTTGCACAGGATGTGCAGGAATGTGGCGTTGAACGAGTCCGGGGCCAGCGGCTGCAGGCCACCGCTGTGGGCCCGGATGTTCCGCATCTGCTGCACCTTGGCGCGGACCTGCTCAGCCTGTTGCGCCGCCAGCGGGCTGCGCTCCTCGGGAGCCGGGCGGTTGACGGCCTCATCGCGGATGAACCCGATCAGCTCGGCGAGCGACTGGAAAGCGAGCTTGGAGTACATCGATCCGATGATCAGCCCGTCGAGGTCCACCGGGTAGATGGCCAGTCCCAAGCCGAAGTCGAGTGGTTCGGCCGCCAATGCGGCGCGCACGTCCTCGTAGGTTTGGTTCACCTCAGCGGCGGTGGAACCGAGACCGAAGATCGCATCATAGGTCGCGGCCCACGGTAGGAAGTCCTGCTCGTAACGGCGTTGGAAGCCCAGTGGCTGCAGATCGCCGACGACCTGCCAGGGGTCGGTGAACGCGGTGTTGGCGTCCAGCACGAATCGGCCGACCCGCTGCGGGAAGTAGGTCGCGTAGTAGGCACCGAGCCAGGTACCCCCGGAGTAGCCGAGCCAGTTGATCTTCTCCTGCCTGATCAAATGACGCAGCAGGTCCAGATCGGCCACGGTCTGGTCGGTGCGCACGAACGGCCCGAGTCCGTCGGTGCCGTGCTGGCAGAACCGTGCCGCCAGCTCGGCGGAGTCCAGAATCAGGTCGGTCTGCTCCGGCCTGCGGTCTCGCGGATCCAGCAGAATGCCGGTGGTCGACCCGCCGTCGCAGCTGGCGTTGACGGACGCGCCGGTGCCTCGGACGTCGATACCGTAGATGTCCTGGCTCTCCAGCACTCGTTTCCGGTCGGTGAGCAGAAACAACAGCGGCACGAACCGGCCCGCCGCACCGGGTCCGCCAGGGTTGGTGAACAGCGCGGCAGGCTCGGCGTCGTCGGTCGCGAGCAGTCGGCTCACCGCGATCGTGACGCTTCCACCCGCATCGGGATCCGCCCAGTCCAGCGGCGCGGTGAACGAGCCGCATTCCAACCGGTCGCTGCCTGGCGGCAGACCCGGCGGCGGGCCATCGGGGAAGCAGGGTTGCCACGCGATCGTCTGGTCGGCGTAACGACCGGGGACTTCACCGCCGATTCCGGAGCCGCCCGCTTCAGGCTGGGCGAACGCGGTGGTGGCCAGCGTGGTGCTGAGGACCGCCCCGGTGACGAGCACCGCTACGGTTGCGAGCGCTGCGCTGTGCCTGCGGCTACTCATCTGTTCTGTACTCCCCTGGTCGTCTGTCCCCTGGGCGGTACTCCTTGAGGTGATACCTGGCGCAGACGGTAGCCGGATGCTTACCTTCCGGGTGACTCAAATAGAGCTTTTGTCGCCATACCGCCCGATAGCGTGACGGTACGATACAGTTGTTACAGCGTGTAATCAGCCGGAGGCTCGGGGGCCTGGCCAGGTTGATCGAGAGAGGACTGCTCATGTCATCGGTTGCCCCCCGGCCGGGCTCCCCCGCGCCCAGTCGGCCCTCGCTGCGTTGGAGTAGCTGGAACCTGCTCCTGCTGGTGCCGCTCATCGTGCTGGTGACGCCGTTGTACAACGCCGAAGAACCACGCCTGTTCGGGTTCCCGTACTTTTACTGGCTACAGTTCCTCTTCATCCCGCTCGGCGTGCTGTGCGTCTGGGTGGTATATCGCATGACGGGGGACACATCCGGCGACGCCGATAGGATCCCCTCCGGGGATCACCGAGAAGAACACTGACGGGAATGCTGACGAGGGGATACGGCGATGACCGTGCAGTGGACGGAACTAGTCGTCTTCACACTGTTGTTCGGCTTTGTCACGGTGCTGGGTTTCTATGCCGCCCGATGGAAAGCGGGGGCCACGCTCGATCATCTCGATGAATGGGGACTGGGCGGGCGCAAGTTCGGCTCATGGATCACCTGGTTCCTCATCGGTGGTGACCTCTACACCGCGTACACCTTCGTCGCGGTTCCCGCGTTGCTGTTCAGCGCGGGCGCCATGGGATTCTTTGCGCTGCCCTACACCGTACTGGTGTATCCCCTGGTGTTCCTGCCGTTGGTGCGGATGTGGTCGGTATCTCGGGCACATGGTTACGTCACCCCGGCCGACTTCGTGCAGGGGCGCTACGGGTCGGCCACATTGGCGTTACTGGTGGCGATCAGCGGAATCGCCGCGACCATGCCCTATATCGCCCTGCAACTAGCCGGCCTGGAGGCGGTGCTGCGCACCATGGGCCTCAACGGAGCCGGGCTGGCCGGGCACGCCCCGCTGTTCATCGCGTTCGTGATCCTGGCGATATACACCTATAAGTCCGGTTTGCGAGCTCCCGCACTGATCGCCTTCGTCAAGGATCTGCTGATCTACATCGTCATTCTGGCCGCAGTCATCATCCTGCCCATGCAACTCGGCGGCTGGGGCTCGATCTTCGATGCCGCCGATGCGAAGTTCGCCGCCAGCGCGGCACCCAACGATGGCATCGTGCTGGGCGCCAACAATCAGCTGCAGTACATCACGCTGGCGCTCGGCTCGGCGCTCGCATTGTTCCTGTACCCGCATTCGCTGACCGGGGCGCTCGCCGCCCGTGGCCGTAATGTGATCAAGCGCAATATGGTGGCGCTACCGGCCTATTCGCTGTTGCTGGGGCTACTCGCGTTGCTCGGCTACGCCGCGATCAAGGCGGGTACCGAGCCGATCGTCAACGCCGCGACCGGCCGTCCGGATTCCAACACCGTGGTTCCGGTACTTTTCTTGGATCAGTTCGACTCCTGGTTCACCGGTATCGCCTTCGCCGCGATCGGAATCGGCGCGCTGGTGCCCGCCGCGATCATGTCGATCGCGGCGGCGAATCTGTGGACCCGTAACATCTACAAAGCGTTCCTGCGACGCGAGGCCAACCCCAAGCAGGAAGCGAAACAGGCGAAGATAGCCTCACTGGTGGTGAAGTTCGGCGCGGTGGCTCTGATCGTGTTGATCGATCCGCAGTACTCCATCGACCTCCAGCTGATCGGTGGCGTGGTCATCCTGCAGACATTGCCCATGGTGGCTATCGCGCTCTACACCCGCTGGTTCCACATCTGGGGGCTGGTCGCGGGCTGGGTGATCGGCATGGGATGGGGTTTGACACTGCTCTACGGCATTCCCAACCCGGCCAGTGGCCGCCTGCACTTCGGTGGGTCGGCATTAGCGCTGGACAAGTTGTCGATCCTCGGCTGGCAACCTTTTCCGGGCTCCCAGGTGCTGATCTACGTCGGGTTCGTCGCGCTCGTCGGCAATCTCGTAGCCGCCACGCTGGTCACCGTGGTGCTGCGCCGGCTACGGGTCTTCAACGGCACCGATCTCACCGTCGCCGCCGACTACCACACCGACGAGGACTCCCCCCGGCTCAAATCGGTCGCCGGCCGGCGACCGAGCGAGGTCGAGCCCTCCCCCACGGCACAGGGTGTCACCAGCTGAGCGCTGGTTTTCCCGGATCGATTAGCGTCAGGCCGACCGAAGCGAGGGAGATAGGCGAGATGACCATTCACAACCCCTGGAACCGGCGTCGTTTCCTTCAAGCTGCCGGACTCACCGGACTGGCGACGACGGGATTGGGGATAGCCGCCGGATGCGCGAGCGAGCCGGGCGGCGGACCCGGCGGGGCAACGCAGGCCACAGTGCCCGCCCCGAGCGCCACCTTCACCGAACCCGCCGGCACGCTGTCGGGCAGCCTGTCCATCCTGCTGTGGAGCCACTTCGTCCCGAGTCATGACACCCAGTGGTTCGACGACTTCGCCCGCCAGTGGGGCCAGCAGGTGGGCGTCGACATCACCGTCGATCACATCGCCGCCACCGACCTCCCGGCCCGGATCGCCGCTGAGCTGCAGGCTGGGCAGGGCCACGACCTCATCCAGAACATTTTTACCCTGTCGCAGTACGAGCAGAGCGTGCTCGATCTCACCGACGTCACCCAGGAGGCGAACAACCGCTACGGCACTCAACTGGAGCTGTGCCGCAAGTCCAGCTTCAACCCCGCCACCGGCAAGTACTACGCTTACGCGCCGGGCTGGGTGCCCGATCCCGGTAACTACCGCCGCAGCCTGTGGGAGCCGGTCGGCCTGCCCAGCGGTCCTTCGACTTGGCAGGAACTGCTCGAGGGGGGCGCCGAGATCAAGCGCAGCCAGGGCGTGCAGCTGGGAGTCGGCATGTCGCAGGAGATCGACTCGAACATGGCGGCCCGGTCGCTGCTGTGGTCGTTCGGCGGGGCGATCCAGGACGCCGGTGAGCAGATCGTGCTCAACTCACCACAGACCATCGCGTCGGTCGAGTTCATGCAGCGGCTCTACCGCGACACCATGACCCCGGAAGTGTTCTCCTGGAATCCATCGAGCAACAACCAGGGCCTCATCGCCGGTCAGATGTCCTACATTCTCAACTCAATCTCGGCCTACCGCACCGCGCAGGAGCAGAACCCCGAGGTCGCCGAGGACGTACTCTTCGTGCCCGCGCTGCGCGGCCCCGCGACCGCGATCGCCGCGCAGCATGTGATGTACAACTGGATCGTCCCCCAGTTCAGCCGTAACGCCGACGCGGCGAAAGAGTTCCTGCTGCACTACACGGCCAATTTCGCGTCCGCGACCTACCACTCCAAGCTCTACGACCTGCCGGCCTGGAGCGGGCTGGTGCCGCAACTCGACAGCTGGCTGGCCGACGACCCGTTCGGCTCGACACCTTCGGACAAGCTGGCGGTGCTGCGGGGGGCGACCGAATGGGCCACCAACATCGGCCACCCCGGCCCGGCCAGTCCGGCCATCGGCGAGGTCTTCAGCCAGTTCATCATTCCGAACATGTACGCCCGCGCCGCCCGTGGTGAGATGACTCCCGAACAGACCGTCATAAGCGCGGAAGCCGAGATCAGGCCGATCTTCGACAAGTGGCGGCAACGCGGCCTCGTCGGCGGCGGCTGAAGCGGAAGGGGGAGGTCGGTGACGGTCGCGGTCGAGGTTCGGGGGCTGCACAAGACCTACGACCGGGGGCGGGTGCACGCCATCAACGGCGTCGACCTCGCGACCGGCGAGGGCGAGTATCTCGTCCTGCTCGGGCCGTCGGGCTGCGGGAAGACCACGTTGCTGCGCACCATCGCCGGTCTCGAGCAGCCCAGCGCCGGTGCGGTCCTCATCGGTGGCGCGGTGGTCAACGGGCTGCCCCCGAGAGCGCGCAAGATCGCGATGGTGTTCCAGAGCTACGCGCTCTACCCGCACAAGACCGTACTGGGCAACATCGTCTTCCCCCTCAAGGCCGAGCGGCTGGACCGGGCGCAGCGGCGGCAGAAGGCGCAGTGGGCGGCCGAGCTGTTCGGCATCGCGCACCTGCTCGACCGCAGGCCGAGACAGCTGTCCGGCGGTGAGCGCCAGCGGGTGGCGCTGGCCAGGGCACTGGTGCGGGACCCGCAGGTGTTCCTGCTCGACGAACCGCTGTCCAACTTGGACGCCAAGTTGCGGGCGACGGCGCGGGACGAGTTGCGGCAGTTCCAGCAGCGGGTCGGCACCACGACCGTCTACGTCACCCACGACCAGGCCGAGGCGATGGGCCTCGGCGACCGGATCGCGGTCATGGACGGGGGCCGGGTCCGTCAGCTCGGTCCCCCGGCCGAGGTCTACGACAATCCCGCCGACACCTTCGTCGCGACGTTCATCGGCTCGCCGCCGATGAACCTGGTGCCCCGGGACGGGATGCTCGTCGGTTTCCGGCCGGAGCACCTGCTGCCCGCTGAGTACCTTCCGGGGCCCGCTTCGGGCGAGCGGATCGCCGTGCCTTTCGACGTCGAGCGCATCGAGTACCTGTCCGGGGACCGGCACGTCTACGGCACGGTGACCCGGCTCGGTGAGCAGACCCGGGTGGTGGCCCGGCTGCCCGCCACGGTGACGACGCCGCTGAGCGCCGGGCACACCGCCGAGTTCGCCGTGGCAGGCGAGCGGCTGCGATTCTTCGACGCCACCAGCGGGCTGCGTACCGCCCCGGTCAGCGTCGGATAAGGGTGAGATCGTGACGCCGACCACCACACTGTCCCCCGAGCAGACGGTCACCCCTCGGCGCGCACCGGGGCGTCGGCTCGCCGATCGAGAGGGATTTCTGGCTTGGGCGATGCTGCTGCCTGCCGTGGTCTACATCGTGCTCATCGTCGCGGTCCCCTTCGTGCTGGCCGTCGCCTACGCGTTCAGCGACGTCACCGCGGGCGACCCGTCCTTCGACTGGGTGGGGCTGCGCAACTTCGGCCTGATCTTCGATAACCCCGTGTTCTGGCAGGCACTGGGCAACACCTTCGTGTTCACCGCGGTGTCGATGGCGCTGATCATCGTGCTGGGCAAGGTACTGGCCAACATCCTGGTCGCCGAGTTCCATGGCAAGTGGATCGTCCGGTTCCTGGTGCTGCTGCCCTGGACCACCCCGGCCGCACTGTCGACGGTGGCCTGGCTGTGGCTCTACGACTCGGTCTACAGCCCCATCGACTGGATCCTGCGCAATCTCGGTCTCATCGATGCCCACCTGTACTTTCTCGGCAGGCCCGGGCTCGCCACCGCCTCGGTGATCGCGGTGCACGTGTGGCGCCTCGTCCCGCTGGCCGCAGTGATCATGATGGTCGGGCTGCTGGGCATTCCGACCGACGTGCAGGACGCGGCCCGGGTCGACGGCGTCGGGTTCTGGCGGCGGATGTTCGAGGTGACCATTCCACTGACCCTGCCGTTGATCGCGGTGGCCGCCCTGTTCGGCGCGATCTTCACCTTCACCGATCTGACCGTTGTCTACATCCTCACCCGTGGTGGGCCGACCAATTCCACCCAGGTGCTGTCGAGCTGGGCGTTCATCGTCGGGATCGAGGGCGGTGACATCGGCCAGGGCGCGGCGATCGCGCTGTTCCTGTTCCCGCTGCTGCTCGCCGCCGCGGTACTCATCCTGCGCGCGGTGCGCCGGATCGAGGTGTTCTGATGGTGAGCACCACGGCCCAGCTGCGCAGGCACTACCGCAGACGACATCTGCTGGCCCGGGCGGCGCTCTACGTCGTGGCGGTGCTCGCCGCGCTGGTGTGCGCCGGGCCGTTCGTCTATGGCGCGATCACCGCGCTCAAGCTGAACTCCGACCTCTACGATCCGGCGAACAATCCGTTCGGCTTCACCGAACCCGCCACGCTCGACCACGTCGTCTTCCTGTTCACCGACACCGCCTTCCTCACCTTCGTGATCAACACCGGATGGGTGGGGCTGTTGGTGGTCGCCATCACGCTGGTGCTGGCCGTGCCCGCGGCCTATGCGCTGACCCGACTGGACCGGCCCTGGGCGGGACCGATGGGTATCGCCATCTTCTTCGTCTACCTGGTGCCACCAACGCTGCTGTTTCTGTCCCTGTCCCGGCTGGTGGTCGCCCTTGGGTTGCAGGACTCCACCTGGTCGCTGGTGCTGGTCTACCCCACGATCACGATCCCGGTGTCCACCTGGCTGCTCATCGGCTTCCTCAAAGCGCTGCCCCGCGACATTGAGGAACAAGCAATGGTCGACGGCTACAGCCGGCTGGGCGCGTTTGCCCGGATCGTCGTACCGCTGCTGTTCCCCGGTGTCGTCGCCATCATCGTCTTCGCGTTCACCCTCGTCGCCAGCGAATTCATCTACGCCCTGGCCTTCGTCTCACCCAGCGCGGAGAAAGTGGTCAGCACCGGCGTGCCCACCGAGCTCATCCGAGGCGACGTCTTCTTTTGGCAATCCCTGCAGGCCGCGGGCGTCCTGATCGCGGTGCCCATCGCGCTGCTGTTCAACCTGCTACTCGCTCGCTTCATCTCCGGCTTCACCCAAGGCGCCGTCAAGGGCTGACCCCTCCCGTTTCCTGCGTTGCGCGAGAAGCTGATGCGGTGCGGTCATAGAGACAGCGACGGACCGGGCAACTGGTAGGTGAACCGGACCCCGAGTCGATCACGTTATCGCCGGGACGGGCCGCCCAGCACGTGCAGTCCGTAACGTTTCGCGCACTTTGCGTGATACCCCTACGCAGGAGTGACGCTGCTTACGTAGTTCCTGCCAAGCAAGATCTCTGGCCGCGCCACCTCGCGACCGGGGCCTGTCGGGAAGGTGGAGCTATGCGGGAGACCGTGATAACGCCTGGCACCGAGGTGTTCGACCGGCGGGAATCGGGCGTCCGCAGTTACTGCCGGGCCTTTGACGCAGTACTGGTCACCGGTCGAGGAAGCATCGTGCTGGACACTGAAGGACGGGAGTACCTCGATTTTCTAGCCGGCGCCGGTGCGCTGAACTACGGCCACAACGACCCGAGCATGAAGGCCGCCCTGCTGGACTACATCGGGCGCGACGGCATCGCCCAGGGTCTGGACCTATTCACCGAGGCCAAGCGGGGGTTCCTGGCTGATTTCGAGCGCTTCGTCCTGATCCCGAGAGGGCTGGATTACACAGTCCAGTTCACCGGGCCGACCGGGCCGACCGGGACGAACGCGGTCGAGGCGGCGCTGAAGCTGGCCCGCAAGGCGACGGGACGCACGAACGTCATCGCCTTCACCAACGGCTTCCATGGGATGTCCCTCGGCGCGCTCGCCGCGACCGGAAGCAGCAGCCATCGCATCGGTCCGCAGATCCCGTTGCCCGGGGTGTCCCGGATGCCGTTCGACGGCTACCTAGGTGAGGGCATCGACACCACCGAGCTGCTCGCCCACATGCTGTCGGATCCCTCCAGCGGGATCGACCCGCCCGCCGCGATCTTGCTCGAGACCGTGCAGGGCGAGGGCGGGCTTAACGTCGCGTCTCCAGCATGGCGGCGGGTGGCAACGCTCGCCGCCGAGCACGGTGCGCTGCTCATCGTCGACGACATCCAGGCCGGCTGCGGACGGACCGGTACTTTCTTCAGCTTCGAGGTAGCTGGTGTGCTGCCCGATGCCGTCGTGGTGTCCAAGTCGCTGTCCGGCTTCGGCCTGCCCATGTCGATGGTCCTGATCCGGCCGCACTGGGACGTCTGGCAGCCGGGAGAGCACAACGGCACCTTCCGGGGCAACGCACATGCCTTCGTGACCGCGAGCGTCGCGCTGCGGAAGTTCTGGTCCGACGATGCCCTGGTCCGCGATATCACGCGGCGCAGCGCCCTGGTTACCAGCCGGTTGACCGAGATCGCCAGACGAATGCCCGGCGTCCGGGTCAAGGGCCGGGGCATGATGCAGGGGATCGACGGACGAATACTTGGCGATGAGCATCCCTACACAATTCTCACGGTTATGGAACTCGGCCGCGACTTGCATGCACTTGGCCAGGTGGACGCAGCGCGGCGTTTGCACGAGGACAGCCTCGCCCAGGCACGGTGTGTGCTCGGTGAGGACCATCGCTGGACTATGGGCTGCGCCAACCACCTCGTCGAGGATCTGTGTGCGCTCGGTGAAATCTACGCAGCACGACAGCTCAGCGAGGACACGCTTGCCCGAGCGCGGCGAGTGCTCGGCGACGAGAGCCACTTCACCATTGATGCTGCGAACAACCTCGCCACCGTCCTGCAAGCGCTGGGCGAGTTCGGAGAGGCGCGGCAGCTCAGCGAGGACACGCTCCACCGAGCGCGGCGCGTGTTCGGCGACGACCACCCTCGCACACGGAAGGCGGCCGATAACCTCACCGCCGCCCTGCGTCTCTTGAGTGAGACCGAGCCAGACCTCCAGTGCGCTGCCGAGCCCACGGACAGCCCATACCCCGAACACAGACCACCAACCTGAGTGGTGCTCGGGAGGTGTTGAGTGCCCCGAGGGGTCGTGCTCGCGCGAAACCGGGCTGCTGAATGTCACTGTTTCGAGGGAGTAGTCACGAATGTATCTCGCATTTCTGGCAGCGCTTACGCCTGGCTTTCACCCAGTTCTCACCAGCAAGCTTGACGTCTGCCAAATCAGTCCAGCCCTTGGAGGACACGGGCATGGTAGCGAGCACTTCTACCCGCAGCGGCTCATCCGGGTACGTTTCTAGCTGCTTGCCCTCGAAGATATATGCCACGGCATCACCGCGCTGCCAGCGGATCGTACAGTTACCAGACCTGAGATACACCCAGCCAGTCGCCCGGCTTATCGGCATAGCGCTGCCGGGCTTCATGATGCTGGGCCATTCTTGTATCCACGCGTCTCTTTGATCGCTTGGTTAATCAGCTCAACCAAGCTATCCGCCTGCGCTGGCTCAAAGATTGCCTCTGCAGTGAACGGGCAGTCGAAAGAAGTAAGCCGTACCTTCCCGCGATAGACTTCAACCACCACGATGACACGGGGGGCCTCGGGGCCTCGGCCTTTAACGATGAGTTTCTGCGGTGTTGTCATGGGCAGCACCGTTAGCGGTGAGAGAGATGCCGACCCGACGTACACCGCGAAGACGAAGAACTACGCTCTACAGCCATGGCTCCACGCCTCTTGAAGTACTGCGTTGACCGAAGGGGCAAGTTGCCCCCTTACGGTAGAGAGCAACTTGCCCCTTCGTCACTACTCTAAACGGGTGAAGTACGGCGTCTTCATTGGCACGCTCCGGATTGGCATGCTCCGGATTGGCAGACTTCAACAGGCTAGGACACCAAGGAGGTCACGCCAGATGGTCAACGCCCGCCCGACGGTGGAGCGCCGCCAACTGGGACTGACGCTGAAGCGCTGTCGCGAACGAGCTGGTCTTTCCCAACTCGACGCCGGCCAGCACATCGGCGTCGACGACTCTCGGATCAGCAAGGTTGAGGACGGCTTTGCCACACTGGCTGCTGACAAGCTCGAACGTCTGATCGACTTTTACCAAGTCACGGGTGACGAACGTGAGACGATCCTGGCTCTCGGCACTGAAGCCAGGAAGCGAGCACCGCGGCAGAGCTACACCGATGTCTTGCCGGGCTCGTTCCAGCGCTTCACTGACTTGGAGGCAGATGCCGCCAAGATCCACAGCTACGAGTCAGGAATTGTACCTGGCCTGTTGCAGAGTCCGGGGTATATCAACGCGGTCTTCGAGGCCGCCGAAAGCGTCTGGTGGCAGCCCTCCGAAACTGTCCGGCAGCAGCGCACCGCGTTTCGCCTGCAACGTCAACACAACACCTGGCAGAGCCAGAAGCCCAAGCAGCTCCACTTCGTCATCGGTGAAGCGGCGGTGACCGAGATCGCCGGCAGTCCAGCCGTCATGGTCGAACAGCTCGACCACCTACTCAGCATCATGGCGAGCAGGATGAATGCCACCATCCAGTTGTTGCCCTTCTCGGTGCCGAACAACCCGGCGCGCGGTGGCGGCTTGACCGTGCTGGAGTTCGGCCTGGCCGTGCCACGGGTCGGCTTCGCCTCAGTGGTGCATGGACCATCGACCTACTACGACGAGAGCGAACGCACAGCCGCCATGCTCAGAACGTTCCAGCGTCTCACTCAGCTGGCACTCAGCCCAGAGGAGACGCGCAGGGCGATTACCCGGAAGAAAGAGGAGTTCTAACGATGCCAGATATGACGCGTGACACCGGGTGGTTCAAGAGCAGCTTCAGCTCGGCGGATACGGATAACTGTGTTGAGGTGCGTATCGCTAACGATCACGTTGCGGCAAGAGACTCGAAGAATTCCGCTGGCAGCGTCCTCATCTTCCCGCGCGGCAAGTGGCAAGATTTTATCGGTGGCGTCAAGCTTGATGAGTTTGGCTAAATAAACGAAGCCGCCCCACAAGATTGTAGGCGAGCTCCATTGTAACTAGAGTGAGAGGAAGGTCACGCAGGCTCGAGTGGGTGCCGGAAGAGGAGTCCTGGGTAGCGCCCGAAGCCGCGATCCGCAGTTAGCCATTCCGAGGATGAGTCACGATTCGCAGCACGCTGCTTAGCGCGAGATCCGACACGCCGAACGCCTCGTCACCGTTCAGGACCTCCTCCAGCCAGGCCCGGTACTCGTCGTGGCGGTCGGCGCCTTCCTTGTGGGCGCACACCAAGACGTTGACGTCACAGAGGATCACCGGCTGCCGTCCATGAGGTCGAGCAGACCGGCGTTGTCGTCGAGATTCACTCCCGGCCGCAGCCGCCCTGGGCTGGTGGGAACCGACACCCGCAGCCGGGCCGGCTCAGCGCGAGGAACCAGCGCCTGCCGCAGCGCATCCTCGATTACCTGGCTCAGCGTCCGCCCACTTCGCGCGGCACTGATCTTCGCTTGGACCACGAGCGCGTCGTCGAGCTGTAGGGTCGTCCTCATACAGAGTCGAGCTGCAGGGTCGTCCTCATACAGATAAGCGTACACCGGGAGCAGATGTATGCGAATGACCGCGAGATCGGAGAAAATCCGCGCTGGGTCCCTCCCGACTGGCTACGGTCGACGCAATGCGTGCATGTAGCAAAGTTAGGACTCTGGAAGGAGTCCAGGGTGGCCACATATGACGAGGCTGCGGACACGTCGCCGAGCCAGGTGCGCGCCTGGATCGCTGGGGGGCGAGCGCTACGACGTCGAGTTCAAAGGCGAGCATCACGGCCCGCTGAATGATCATGATCTCGTCGAGGGCGTCGTGTGTCTGGCGAACGGCTCCGGCGGCGTGATCCAGATTCCAACAGCCCGAGGGTGGTGGGCACGACCCGAGGAACTTATCTGTGCCGTGCCATCGGCGGGGACGGTCAGCCCACGTGCGTCCCGTACCACGCCCACGAGGTCGATCGCGGAGCCGTCGACTACGCCGCGCTGCTGGCCCTTGGCGCGATCTGGGAAGACCTGAGATCCGCTTGAATTTGAACGGGTGCGACGTCTCGTCACCGAGGCGGGTGGTCGGGCGGACCGGCTGCTCGCGTCGGGATTCCCGCATACTCGGAGACCGCTTTCCGGGAAGCTCTCGCCAACGCACTGACCCACCGGGACTACACCCGACGGGGGGCGCTGCACGTGCAGTGGGGTGCGGACCAGCTTGAGATCTCGAGTCCCGGCGGTTTCCCCGAAGGTATCCGTTGGTGCTCGCCTACGTCAGGCGCACCATCAGATCACCCGGGCCCAAGCCGCAGAGCTCTGCGCTATCGCACCGGCACAGGCCAGCCGGCTCCTCCGGCGACTCGCCGGCCAGGGCAAACTCGTCCGGCGCGGAGAGCGCCGAGGCAGCTTCTACGAAAGACCAGCGCAACGTGACCGGTAATGGTTCACCCGCTCTCGCTGTGTGTATGCTATGCGCATGGCGAGGGTGAATATCACCGTTCCCGACGAGCTGTTGGATCAGGCGAGAGCGGCAGGTCTGAACATCTCGCGGCTGACTGCGGCCGCCTTGGCGGAAGAGTTGCAGCGCCGCGCGAAAGTCGCTGAGCTGGATGCCTACCTGGCCGATCTGGACGCCGAGTTCGGACCGATCCCTCAGCAGGAGTTGATCGCCGCCCGTGAGTGGGCGGATCAGGTGCTACCGGCGAGCCCCCGGGGCGCCGATGCCGCGCGGGAGTCGCGCACGGCATGACGGTCATCCTGGATGCGGGCGGGGTCAGTGCGCTGGCCGGTCAGCGCGCCCGGCTGGCAGAGCTACGGCGGCGCGGGTACTGGCCGGCGCAGGTACCCGTGGTCGTCCTGGCCGAAGCCCTGACCGGGGACCACCGTCGCGACTTCCACGCCAACCGGCTGCTCCGAGCCTGCCAGATACGAGACGTGGATGAATCGCAGGCACGTGAGGGGGCACGATTGCGAACGTGCACCGCCCGGGCCGGCACGATCTCGGCGACCGACGCTATCGTCATAGCCTTCGCCAGCACCTTGCCAGACCCCGTCGTACTCACCAGCGACCCGCATGATCTTGATGCCCTTGCTGAGCACACCGCGAAGCCGATCACCATCACAGGGGTTTAGCCTCAGGTCGCCGGACTAGGGGATGAAGTTCACCACCGTCGGCCTAATTCAAGCAGTGCCGGAAGCGCAGTCCTGGGTAGCGCGCGAAGCCACGATCCGAGGTGATCCACTCCGAGCCGGACTCGATCGCCAGCGCAGCCAGGTAGGCGTAACGTCCTCTTCTGGCAGTCCCTGCAGGCCGCAGGCGTCCTGATCGCGGTGCCCATCGCGCTGCTGTTCAACCTGCTACTCGCCCGCTTCGCCTCCGGCTTCACCCAAGGCGCCATCAAGGGCTAGCGGTGGTCGGGAAGGTGCAAGCAGCCCCGAGGGCAAGGTCAAGGGGTTCCTGGTTCGTGCGCACCATACTGGCGATCATCACGTACCAGGTGCTGTATTCAGGTCTGCATGGAGCCGAACCGGAACATTGCCCGAGGTGAGTGACTGTTGGCAGGGATGAGCATGGAACCACTCGGTTGCCTGTACTCGGGCCTGACGTTTGGGAAAGTCGGAGAGGAGCAGTGATGTCACTCTTTTGTGGATCAGCAGCACTGACGGCGCTCCAGTACGAGCACCCGACGCAAGGAGCACAGCAGTATTTCCGCAACGTGAGCGGAGACTGCTCGATTATCAACGTAGGGAAACTTCGAAATGGGTCACCGAAAGCGTGGTGCCAAACGCATGCGCGCCTGGTTCGACCGGATCTTGACAACCTATGCCCAGATAGAGATACGGTCCTTGGGTTGCGGTGTCTCTCACTTGATGTCGATCGGTACCCTGGCGGGATCGGTATATGGGGATCGCTGCCCCCAGCGATCGACACGGCAGTTGGCGGCATCGACGAAGAAAGTTTGCTCCGCGGGGTTCACGTACATGCACGGCCGGAGACGAAATCAGCGAAGCAGGTAGATGATACCTACGATGTGGTCGCGCTGTATCGTGACAGTGAGCTGATTTTCGCACTTGACACTGCGTCGTCGACTGCGCTAGTTCAATCGCGCATAGCTGGAATTGAGCCGTCACCGGTCAGCTGCCCACGTTGCGGCGCTGATCATATCAATGAAGGCTGGTTTGCGGTCATTCCTCATCGGAAACACCAGTGCATGTGCTGCGGGCGAGAATTCTACGACAAGGTCACGGGTGTTGGTGGTACAGTCACGACCCGGACGATGGAACTATTTTTCCACAGCCGCCGGCCGAGGATAAACCCGAATCGGGAAATTGACCTTACCCGGCACGTCGACGCCGGGCGATATCTGAGAATCTGGGGCACGCATGAGGCTATTGTGTGGACTGCGGAAAGAGCCGAGGAATCCGGCATACATGTTCATGTCTATAATCAACAGGGCGACTATGTCGTTGACGAAACCTTTGATAGGGTGACCTTGCGGGGCAGGACCCTCGATGCTGACCAGGTTCGGTGGCTGATGTTGCAGAAAAACCTTGACCATTTGACCGGTCGAATCCAAGCCGAGTGCTGCCAGCACTGCGGTGCCGATCTGTTCTCCCTTGGTGCAGCGGCAGTAACCCCGCCCCGTACCCACCAGTGCCAAAGGTGTGAAAAAATCACTACCACGCGAAAGAAGCTCGTGCTCAACCCACTGGCTTCCTTGGCAGTGACATGAATTGCAGCCTCACGGATTGGTGACGTCGGCTTTCCCGCCGTGTCCTCCTCTTACGCAGCGCTGTCACCGAGTAACCAGGCGACGGGCAGCGGCGGCGAAATTTTTTGCGGGCGGGTAATTTTGCTTTCCCAGTAGGTCCACGGTGCGGTGCAGGTCGGCGACGATCCGTCCGGAGCCGCGCACCGCGTGCACTCCCTGAATGGCGGTCCGAGTGACGCTGATCGCCTCGTCGAGTTGTCCTAGGTGGGTCAGAACGTTCCCAAAGCGCACGGTATAGAGAATGTGATTGCGCGGGAAGGACGTGGCATCGACGCGGTCCACTGCGGTGCGGGCAGCGTTCTCGGCCGCCCGGCCATTTCTGGTGAGCAATCCCACTTGGGTCTCGTGCCAGGCGAGGTCGGCTGGGCCGTAGAAGGCCAGCGAAAAAGGTTCATCCGGTGTGCGGCCCTGGTCGAGCCAGTGGCGGGCTTGTGCAATAGCGAAAACCGCAGCCGAGGCGTCACCGGCTTGGGCATGCCCGATGGCTTCCCGGGCCGCCAGCAATGACAACAGACTCGGCGTGGCCGTCTCTTTGACAGCAGCCGTGGCGGCAGCTTGGGCCAGCTCGACCGCCTCCGGGCCGCCACCCGGACGCTCGCCTGTTTGCAGAGCCATCGCGGCCAGCGCACTGACCTTGCCTTGGGGAACGTCGTCCACCAGATCGGCGAGGTGGCTGGCCTCCAGCCACCAGTGACGTGCCTGCTGTCCCCATCCGGCATCGTAGGCTGACCACCCCGCGCGGTTCATGGTTGCGACCGTCACCCGCTGCAGCTCGCGGCCGGTCTCCGCGGAGTAGCTACCGTTGCGCAGCGCGTCTTGCAGTCGCTGAGCCATTTCGTCCGCGACCTGGTAGACGGCGGCACCACCCTGATGCCACTCGAGTTCCTGCAGGCGGTGCAAGGCGGTCCAAGACTGTGCGACGTCATCAGGGTCGATCTGGCTCGCAGTGGCGATGCCATGGGGCAGCATCGTCACGACGAGCGTTACCGCGCCGCCGAGCACACCACGTCGATCCATGCCGTCCAGGATAGGCGCCTGACCGGCCTGACCGGCCACACCCAGCACAACGGGCGGGATGCCCAGCGCCTGCGCCAAGTCGGCCAGCACCTGCATGTCCTGGACGGCGCGGGTCTTGCCCTCTTCGATCCGGGAGATGGTGGACTGCGACCACCCCGACCGATTCCCCAGCTCGGTCTGGGTCCAGCCCAACGCCGTACGGACCAGCAGCACAATCTTCCCGGCATGACCGCCCGCGAGCACCGCACAACCCTGCGGGGAAAGCAGCACCTCCACCGCCGTAGTAGAACGGTCCACCACGATTCCCCCTCAGTTCACGTGGGAGCAGACGGGCGAATGCTCCGGTTTCACGCGCACCATACCGACCATTACCCCCCTCTCGAAGCACTATTCAGACCTGCATACGACCTGCTCTGACACCGCCCAAACGACCACTGTTGGCCACATGTTCTCGATGACCAAATCCCCGATTCCAGCTGTTCCGTCGAAGTTATGCGCGGCGTTGTGCCAGTTGCCCAACGGTCCGGGGCGCTATGCCGGCGTAGCCGGTTCCCGGAGGGGGCAGGGCAATGGAGTTGCATAGTGAGATTGAGTCCTACCGGGCCACCATCAGCCTGCATACCCCGGAGGGAGAACCCACAACAGTGATCATCATGCGCCGAGGGCGCCACGTGTGGTTCACCTTGAACGGAGCGATCAAGACCACCGTCGTGATGGACGATCCGGAAGCCGCGCACGTAGCTGAGCAGATCACCACAGCCCGTACCCCACGATAGCCCGATCCCTTGATCCCCCGGTCGGCCACCGACCCCCCAGGTGCTCGGCCGGGCACCACCCTGATCGGCCGCCGCTCTTCGGTGCTCCCCCCACCGCGCGGCGGCCGATCAGGGTCCGCCTTGTTCGGGGGTCGGCGCAGGATGCGGTGGCCCGCTGGGCGCCGGTGGTGGGATCGACCAAGGAATTGCTCGACCGCCTGCTGATCACCCACAACACCGTCCTCGCCGAGTACTGGTGCCAGGAGGTACGGCCCTTCGCGGACCTGCGCAGCCGCCCGTGACCGGAGCAGCTCACGGTGGGTTGCGGGTGCGGCGAGCCGGTCCGGTTCAACAGACTGGGTCGCCTCGTCGGCAACGCAGTGCCCGTGCGCCTGGGCTAGGTCAGCCCGACCATACGCGCCGAACTGCCCCTGAGCCCGACCGCGAGCCGTCTCCCCGGGCCGATCCCCCGCCTTACTCAGCTGGCTCGCCCGCGCGCCTGGTTCAGGCGATGGCAGCCGCATGAGCCAGCGGGTTTCTGAGTCACTGCCGAATAGCTGAACAGGCGCTGTAGCTCGATGGCGAGCTGAATCGGTGTGGTGACCGGCTGATAGAAGGCCAGCCGCACGTCATGTGCGTGATTGCAAACCTCGATCCGCAGCCGCAGACCGAGCCGATCGATGCCGAGCGGCCGGATCTGGGCTTTCCCCCAGACGTAACGGCGCGAAGATGCGACTGGCGAGGGTGCGCAGGACGTCGGGGTGGGTCTGATCGAGATGCTGTAGCCAAGAACGCTCGAGGTGGCAGAACGGGTCGGGTTCGGCCCCGGCCAGGTCCGCCGGAGTGAGCCAGCCGCTGCCCTCCAGGTCGGAGAACACCGCAAAAGCCGGGCGCAGCCATAGCAGGCTCGCCGTGTGCCCGACATCGAGCAAGCGAGGATCGGGGCAGTGCTCAGCCCACTTCAATGCGGACATCGCTCATCGATGGCGATCTCCGGCGCAGCCCGGCTGGGGCGGCTCGGTCTGGCTGGTGGTGGCGCTGCCGGCAGCAGGACCGCGAGCGGTGTTGCGCAGTCCGTGCAGCTCGGCGAGTGGGATCGGGTCGAGCCGCAGAGTGGGTGCGTTCTCGTCGCCGTACCAGCTCAGCACCGAGCCAGCCACAGCTCGCGATCCTGGCAACGACAGCTCAGCTCCGCTGGATACCGGCGGCCAACTTTCTTTGAGTTCCTCGAGCACGCAATCCTGAACCCCATTGAGTATCGCCCGGACCGCCGTCTCGGCGCGCTCGGCGAAGTCTCGATCGTCCTCGTCGTCGACCAGCGCTGCCGCCGCTGAGCCGCCGGCCTCGCGCCGGCCGACAAGGATCACGACTTTGAAACCTTCGGATCTCACGTACATGGTGTCAGGGACGATCGGTGCTAGCCGAGTCGCGAGCGCCGAAGCCAGCCTATGGGACGACGGTGAACACGGGCCGGGTTCGCCGAGTTGGTGCAACCAGGCATTCACCGCACGGGGGGATCGGAAGAGCAGCGCGCGGGGACGATCAGGGTCGGCTCGCCACGACCGCATCCGCCGTTGCTTACGCTTGAACGACTGGAAGTGCCACAGGATGATCGAATCGCGTGAAAAGGCCAACCGCAGCGATTCCTGATTGCCGTTGCACACCACGTCCCGCCTGATCATCCGCCGAACCGTCCGCCGGATCAGTCGGGCCAGCGAAAACCATCTCGGGTAGTCCAGCCCGACGATCAGCTCCGCACGTGCCAGGGGAATGTCGAGCCACTTCCCGTACGCCGAGTCCAGGACCCAGCACTCCCGCGCGCAGATCGCCGAGATCCGGATTCGCTGTTCCTCGAAAGGGACCGTTACCCAGCCCGGTTCCCAGGTCAGGTCATCCACCGCGTACCAGGGGAGGTTCAGGGTGACGCCGATTCGCTCGGCGAGAACACTCTTGCCCGAGCCGGTCACGCCATAGACCAGGATCCGTGAAGGGATCGACGAAACCGGCTCACGCACGCCCTCGAGGGTAACCGCCAGGGCGCGAACAGCCTTACCGGTGATTATCGGATGCGCCACGCTTGACGCTGGCGAGCAACAGCTGCGCGACGTCGAGTACTTCGGTCTGGTTGCCCGCGGCGCCTTCACTCTCCCGGGTGGTCAGGCCGTCGGTGAGCATCACCCGGCAGAACGGGCACCCGGTGGCGATCTTCGAGGTTTCGGTGGCGATCGCCTCGTCGACCCGGTCCAGGTTGACCCGCTTGCCGATGCGCTCCTCCATCCACATCCGGGCGCCTCCCGCACCGCAGCACATCGCCCGGTCCGCATGGCGGGGCATCTCGGTCAGCTGCGCACCCGAAGCCCCGACCAGCTCGCGCGGCGGCGAGTACACCTCATTGTGCCGCCCCAGGTAGCAGGGATCGTGATACGTGACGGATGGCCCAGCAGCGTCGGGGGAGGGCACCGGCACCAGCTTCTCCTCCCGCACCAGTTGGTTGAGCAGCTGGGTGTGATGCACCACCTCGTAGTGCCCTTCGAGCTGCGGATACTCCCGACCCAAAGTGTTGAAGCAGTGCGGACAGGTCGTGACGATCTTGCGTCGGCCCGGTGCACGGTCGGCGAAGACCGTGTTGAGCACCTCGACGTTCTGCTGCGCGAGCATCTGGAACAGGAACTCATTGCCCGAACGCCGGGCCGGGTCACCCGTGCAGGTCTCACCGTCACCGAGCACGACATAGTTCACGCCCGCGATATGCAGCAGCTCCGCAGTGGCCCGCACGGTCTTACGGGCATTGTCGTCATAGGCGCCCGCGCAGCCGATCCAGAACAGGTACTCGACGTCGTCGGGCAGCTTCTCCTCGGCCAGCTGTGGAACATCGAAGCCCAATCCCTTTGCCCAGTCCATCCGGGCGGATTGGTTCTGCGCCCAGGGATTGCCCTTGTTCTCCAGATTGCGGAACAACGTGCCCAGTTCGGTGGGGAATTCGGACTCGATCAGCACCTGATATCGGCGCATGTCGACAATATGGTCGACGTGCTCGATGTCCACCGGGCACTGCTCCACGCACGCCCCGCAGGTGGTGCACGACCACAGCACATCGGGATCGATCACTCCGCCTGTCTCGGCGGTGCCCACCAGCGGACGGGCCGCCTGCTCGGGACCGGAACCGGGAACCCGGCCGAAGCCCGACTCGGGGACGTGGCCGTTACGCCCCTGATCACTGCCCACTTGACTCTCACCCGCGGCCAGCGCCAGCACGTCGACATCGCTGTGGTCCGGCAGCTGTTGCTGGTCAAGCAGATAGGGCGCCTTGGCGAACAGGTGATCGCGCAGATCCATGATCACGAGCTTGGGGGAAAGCGGCTTGCCGGTGTTCCACGCCGGGCACTGGCTCTGGCAACGACCGCACTCGGTACAGGTCGTGAAGTCCAGCATGCCCTTCCAGGTGAAGTCCTCGATCTTGCCTCGACCGAAGACATCGTCCTCGCCCGGATCCTCGAAGTCGATCTTCTTGCCGCCGGACTCCATCGGCAACAGCGGGCCGAGCGCCTTGGGCATCCGCTTGGCGGCGACGTTGACCGGCGCGAGAAAGATGTGCAGGTGCTTGGAGTGCAACACGATGATCAGGAACGCCAGCATGACGCCGATGTGCAGCAGCAGCCCGACCGTCTCCAGCACCTCGTTGGCGCCTGGACCCAGTGGTGCCAGCACGGCGCCCGCCGCTTCGGAGGCGAACGCGCCCGCGTCATAGGGGAATGTGCCGGTGTTCACCGCGGTCCCCCGGAACAGGAACAGCGTCCAGACCACGTTGAAAATCATGAACAGGATGAGCCAGGCGCCCCCGGTGTGTGATCCGTAGAAGCGCGAGGCCCGCTGCCTGCGCTCCGGCGCCTGACGCATTCGGATGATCGCGAAACTGATGATCGAGGCCAGTACCGCCAGCGCGATGAAGTCCTGCAAGAAACCCAGCACCGGCCAGCGCCCGATCAACGGAATGGCGAAGTTCTCATCGAACAGCGCACCGTAGGCCTCGATGTAGACGGTGATCAGGATGACGAAACCCCAGAAGGTGAAGAAGTGCGCCAGGCCCGGGATGGTCCACTTCAGCAGCCGCCGCTGCCCGAACACCTCGACCAGCTGCGTCCGCAGCCGCTCACCCAGGTGCTCGGTCCGGCCGAAGTCGGGCTGTCCGGAGCGGATCAGGGCGGCGAGCCAGCGCACCCTTCGGACAGCGAACACCAGTGTCAGGATCGTGAGGCCCAAACCGATCACCAGGCGCGCTGTCATCACGGCGTCCATCTCCTCGGTGCCCCCGTTTTCTCAGTACGCAGCGGCTACTCATGCAGCTTAGACAGGACCCGGAAGGGGTCCCTGCCGCAGGCTACGACTAGTTACCGGCTAGTAGCCACCGCGCTTAGCGTGATCGTGACCACCTCGGTCTCCGGGTCACACAACCCACACAAGGCGGCGAGGCACTCCATCACCGCGCACCTACACCCACGAGCAGTGAGCAGCGAGCGCCGTTTCGAATGCGTGCAACGACACCAGAGAAACTGTTGTTGATGCCGGGTGCTCTCTCCCCTCAATTGGGTTACCCGTCCGGAACTGTCTCGATACCCAGCGTGAGATGGCTGCGCCCGGACGATCCTATCGATCGGATGCCTCCTGAGCGCCCACGCCATGGCAGGCCGCACACCAGCCGGTATTCCGCTTTCCAGGATTTTAACCCTCAGTTGGATGATAATTTCCTTATTTGATGTTGATATACCACTCAGCGAAAGAGCTCGTTCCATGCACAGGTAGCACCGGAATGAGACCTGATAGACGCCGACCCGGCCGACTGCGCGGCGCGCGAAAGGATGCCTCGCGCCAAGGAGACGTTTCCTGCGACATAACTCAGACACATAGCCAAGAGGGTGTGAACCATGACATTCCAGTTCGCCGCCATGACCTTACCGGGATTCGCCGCCCCCGCCTTCCCCGACAAGGGGTACGCGGTGACCACTGAGGTGTTCGTCCTGTCCGGCCGGGACCGGGTGGACCTGATGACGCGTGCCACCGAGGTGCGCCGGATGCTCGGCGGCGCACCGGACATCGACCTCGGCGACCTCGCCTACACGCTGAACTGCGCCCCGGGTGGCCCGGCCACGGCCCGGCTGGCGATGGTGGCCACGTCGGTCACCGATCTGGATGGGAAGCTCAGGTTGGCCCTGGGCCGACTCGCCGACCCCGCCTGCCGGCACATCGAGGAACGCAGTGGCGTTTACTACACCGAGACGCCGCTGTACACCCCGGGTGCGCTCGCGTTCCTGTTCCCCGGTCAGGGCGCTCAGTATCCGAACATGCTCGCTGAGCTGTGCGTCCGCTTTCCCGAGGTACGGGCGCGGTTCGAGCTGATGGACCGGCCGTTCGCCGAGCAGCATCGTCCCCTGCCCAGCCGGCTGCTCTTCCCGCATCCGAGCGGGCGGACAGCGGACGACTCCGCCGCACTGTGGGCGATGGACTACGGGCTCGCGAGCGTCTACACGGCCAACCAGGCGCTGACCGGCCTGCTCGCCCGGCTCGGGATCGAGCCCGACGCCGTGCTCGGTCACAGCTCGGGCGACTTCTCCGCCATGGAGGTGGCAGGCGTCCTGCCGATGGACGACGCCGAGCTCGTCCGGCAGGTGCTCCTGCTGAGCGAAGTGTACGTGCGGCTACGTGGCGAGGGGCGGCTGCCGACCGGCACCCTGTTCGCGGTCAGCGCGGCGGACCCCGAGCACGTCCGGGCCGTCGTTGAACGCAGCGACGGCGCCCTGACCATGGCGATGGACAACTGCCCCCATCAGATCGTGCTCGGGGGCCCCGCATCGGTGGCGGCGAGTGCCGCCGACGAGCTCCGCCGGGCTGGAGCCGTGTGCACGACCCTGCCCTTGGATTACCTGCCGCACACCCCCTACTTCGCCGAGTTCACCACCCGGCTGCACGAGCTGCATCGGCAGCGCGGAGCTCAGATGCGGTTCCACCCGCCGAGAACCGCGCTGTACTCGTCGGTCACGGCCGCGCGTTACCCGGCGGACCCGGCGGCGGTGGGCGAACTGGTTGCCGGTCAGTGGTCGAAGACCGTCCGGTTCCGGGAGGCGATCGAGGCGATGCACGCCGACGGTGTGCGCATCTTCGTGGAGGCCGGGCCCTGCGGCACCCTTACGACATTCACCACCGATATCCTGCGCGGCGCTCCCCACCTCGCCGTGCCCGCCGACGTCGAGGGTCGCGGCAGCGTAACCCAGCTCGCCCACCTGATAGCGCAGCTGGCCGCACAGCACGTCCCGATGACACTGGAGTACCTCTACGCCCACCGGTCGCCAAAGCGGCTCTGGACCGGGAACGGCTCCGCCCAGGTCGCGCCCGCTGGGTCGGATCGCTTCCCCCGGCTCAGCAGCGAGCCGCTGCCCAGCCTGCACCGCCCGCTTTCGGCGCGGTCGATACCAGGGCAGCGGGTCGCCGCACGGCCGACGCCGGAAGCACCGGCCAGGGACACACGTGAGCGAGTCATGGCCGCCTACCTCGACACGATGGACCGGTTCCTCGACCTGCAGCGTCACACCATGCGAGCCCGCCTGGCGGAACCACACCACACCGACTGGCCCCATAGGGACCACCCACCGGTGCAGGTGTGCTCGTCGCGAGGTTGACCGATCGGTTCCGGGACTTCCCCACCCGTCCGATGGCGGTGGCCATCAGCCAGGCCATCGATGGTGTGCTGCTGCAACTTCTCAGTGACCCGGGTCTCGACCTGGACGTCTTCGCCGGTGAGCTCGCGACCATCTTCAACCTCGCGACGAGGAGGAATCCATGACTGCCACCACCGCCCGGCGGAACGCCGTAGAGATAGCCTACGAAACGTTCGGCCCAGCGTCGGGGGAACCGCTTCTCCTGGTGATGGGGACCGGCGGCCAGATGCTCGCCTGGCACCCTGACTTCTGCGGGGCACTCGTCGACCGCGGCTTTCAGGTGACGGGTGTCGCAGGGCGGGATGATCGCCCAGACCATGGCGACCAGGCACCCGGACCGGGTGCGGACCCTGACCTCCCTGTCCTCCGGGTCGGCCCCACAGATCGGCCAGCCCCGGCTGCGCACCCTGCTGGCGGTCGCCAAGGTGGTCAAAAAGCCGATCACCGACGCCGAATCCCTCGTCCAGCAAATGATCGATCTCCAGCCGTTCACGGGCTCACCGGACTATCCCCCCCGACCCGGCATGGCTTCGCGAGCTCGGTCAGCAGTGCTATGAACGTGGGTACGACCTCGGTGCGATACAGCGTCAGACCGCGGCCATCGTCGCCTCCGGTGATCGACGCGGACAACTGTCCGGCCTGCGTGTCCCGACCCTGGTCATCCACGGCGAAGCGGATCAGATGGTCCGCCCGATCGCTGGTCGGGCGACTGCGGACGCCATCCCGGGCGCCTCCTTCGTCACCTTTCCCGGCATGGGCCACGATTTACCGCGCGAGCTGTGGCCGACCATCATCGACCACATTCACAGCTTGACCCAACGCGCTCCCTCTCGTCGTGACGTCGCTACGAATGTCGGTCTTCCAGACCGCAGCCCTGGTCGATTACCGGCAGATTAAAATGCTGATATTACTGGTGGGAGATGGAGTACAGCCGAGCACGGTCAAGGTGCTCCGATAGGGCACGTAGGCACTGACTTGCTCGTCCAGCTCCATGCCTTGCAGGTCGAGAATGGGCATCGTGAAACCTCCTAAGATGAACCTCGTTCCGGCCGTCTACGCCACCCGACCGTGCTTCACGCGGGGTACTCCAGAAGCGGAGATAATTCTTGCACACAGCAGTGTTCCATGATGGAAAACAACCAACGATTTGACCATGAATTTGCCATCATGTGATCGTGTGAATTTCACACTTCCAGGTGATCCGAGCGGTTTGAGCGACCGCGGAGGGGGTATGCCATAGGAACCTTTCAGACGACGTCCAGTCGGGGCGCGGCGGATGCGCCCTGCGCCGCTGCTTGCGCGTCAGCGAGGCTGGCAATTCGCACGGCCATCGCCGGTATGGCCCGTTTCGTCGGCTTCGTGGTGTAGCGGTAAATCGGCGTCGTGCGGTCAGTGGTGCCGGATGACGAGTTCGCGGAAGCTGTGGTGCTGTCAGTGACCGTGATCATAGAGTGTCACTGCGCTGAGGTTCCTGTTCAGATGGGGAAACGTGCTGCGCACACGAACCAGACAGGAGAGCTTGTGCGGCAAGCAGCCTACGATCGCCCGCGACCCACCGGCGACGCGGTGCCGCCGTTCGCGAGGTGGGCGGTACTGCCGATCGCAGCCGTGGTCGCGGTGGCGCACCTGGCGGCCAGCTTCAGCAGCGGGTACTGGTTCGACGAGGCCTACATGCTGGCCATCGGTCGCAATCACCTTGACTGGGGCTCGGCCGATCAGCCTCCGCTGACGCCGCTGCTGGCCGCGCTGATGGATGGGATCGCCCCCGGATCGATCGTCGCGCTACGACTGCCCGCCGTCCTTTCCACCGCAGCGGCGGTGGTCGTCGCGGCTCTCATCGCCCGCGAACTGGGGGGTGACCGCCGCGCGTAGGCGCTGACCGCCGGTGCACAGGCCACCGCACTGTGGGTGACCCTGGCCGGCCACTGGCTCACGCCGTACACCCTTGAGCCTCTCCAGTGGTTGGTGCTGGTCTGGCTGCTGGTCCGCTGGCTACGGCTGCGCGACGACCGGCTGCTGCTGGCACTGGGCGCGGTGGCCGGAATCGCCGCCCAAACCAAGTTCCAGGTACTGCTGCTGTGCGCAATACTGCTGGGTAGCGTGCTCGTGTTCGGCCCGAGGGAGCTGCTGCGCAGGCCGATGCTGTGGGCCGGAGTGGCAATCGGCGCGCTCATCGCCCTGCCGACCCTGCTGTGGCAGGCACTCAACGACTGGCCCCAGCTCAAGATGGGTGCCGTGGTGGCTTCGGAGGCCGAAGCGCTCTACGGAGGCCGCCCCGGCATCGCCGTGGCACTGATCATCCTCGCCGGCGTCGCCGGGACCGTACTGTCGCTCTATGGCCTGTGGCGGCTGCTGCGCGCCGCCGAGCTGCGCGCCTACCGCTTCCTCGCGGTGACCTTCCTCGTGCTGTACGTCTTCTTCGTGGCCACCGCAGGGCGCCCGTACTACCTCAACGGGTTGTACGAGCTCCTCGCCGCAGCCGGTGCACTGGGATTGCAACGACGCGGGGAGGCAGACAGGCACCGCTGGCGCTGGTTCGCCTGGCCAGCCTACGCCGTGGTGGCCGCAGCGGCTGCGGGCATGCTGGTGCTGTCCTCATCGCTTGCCCAGCCCGATGTCAGCGCGGGAATCGCCCAGCGCGTCGGCGCGGCATATCACTCGCTGTCGCCCGGCGATCGAGAACACACCGCCATCATGGCCGAGTCCTACATCCTCGCCGCCTTTGTCGAGGTCTACTCGTCGGAGTACGACACCCCGGGTGCCTACAGCAGTAACCGCAGTTACGGCTACTTTCCGCCGCCAGCCGAAGCCCAGCACACGGTGCTCTACGTCGGCTCCAGCCCCGACGAGGTACGCCCGTATTTCGACAGAGTGAGCAAGATCGCCGACGATGGGGAGGACGTGAGCGTCTGGTTGTGCACCGGCAAGCGCGAGACCTGGGCTTCGCTCTGGCCTCGGCTACGGCATCTGAGTGTGTCCTGACCTCCGGCAGCCGGGCCTACCGGACACTTGCCTGAGTACGTCACCGGGGTTCGGCGGGTGGGTCCTGATCCGAGGCGATGGTCCGCTGGACCCAGGCGACGTCGTGCCACGTGTCGTGCTTCCAGCCGATGCGCCGGAAGATTCCGACGGATTCGAATCCCATAGCGCGGTGCAGCCCGGCGCTCGCATCGTTGGGCAACGTCATGCCCGCGACAGCGGTACGGAAGCCGCGCTCGGCCAGCCGGGCGAAGAGCGTGGCGTAGAGCAGGCGACCACCGCCAGTACGCCGCCGGCCGCGCTCGAGGTAGACGCTGACCTCACACGCCCAGCGATACGCCATGCGAGATTTGAACGGACCGCCGTAGGCGTAGCCGATGACCCGGTCCTCGTCCTCCAGCACGACCCACGCATGCGTACGCATGGCGACAGCGATGCGCTCAGCCATCTCCGCCGGCGGCGGGGGGTCACTCTCGAACGTGATCGCGGTGTCGGTGACATACGGGGCATAGATCGCCACACACGCCTCGGCGTCACGCTCCGATGCATCCCGTACATTCGAGCCGCCACCATTCATGATAATGATAGTAACGTCGGCCGACTCTATGGTGGTCAGAGGTAGCCCTCACCACGCGCCACCTCTGGCCACCGTCCCGGTGAGCAGTCACCGACGAACTGAGCCGAATTCCCGAAGATCGCCACAAGGAACTTCGGAAGCGACCCATTAGAGCCTTTCGTGTGCGTATTCCTCGATATCCTGTAGCCGTTCGTCGGAGAGCCTGTTCAGGCAGTTGACATCGCCTCGATGACCGCGCAGGTAGCGCATGAGCCAGTAATTCGACCCCTGCTCTGTTAACCAATTGAATAAATGCGGGTAGGCGAGCCGCATCGATTTCAGATGCGTCAACACCCGCTTCTCTATCGTGACCAGTTGACTACTCTCGGCGGCCGGTTCAGGCGGATCGTAGTCGAATAGCGTCCACATCTGCTTTACCGCTTGAGTGGCTTCTTGGGCCCCGTAGGAGTCGGCACGTTCAGTGCGTAGCGCGGTTTCCATAGTTTCCAGGGCACCGGCGTTGCCCGCTTCCCCATGACCGGAGGTACCCGGCTCGTTGATCGCGGTGTGCGGTACTCGATTGCGTTGCGTCAGCAGATCGTCGATCTGATTGCCGACCACGACGCGGAGGCGAGCATCGTCGCGAGGATCTCTGGCCAGCTCGGTCTGCAGCTGCTCGATGATGTAGTCGAGCGACTGATGAACGTGCAGGTTCCACTGGCCGACGTCCGCCATGAACGGCAGTTCCTTGAATTGGCGAGCAACGAAGATCAACTGATTGGCGGCCTCCTCCGGAGTCCGGTCCCGGACATGGGACAGGATGGTGTCCTCGAATGCGACGTAGGCGGTGAGATGTTGACCCTGGCGCGACAGATTGGACGGTGGCCGCCGGGGAAACTGACTGACTCCGCTGATCGTGCCGTTCGGCCGCACGTTCAGGCGTGCTCGCTGGACCACTGGTCCGGTCAGGTGCGGCGCCAGCGAGGTGGCGACCGCACGGTTGCCTGCCGACCGCTGCAACGCCAGGATCGCTGCTTGACGGCGCCGCGGCGCCATCAGCGGCAACAGCGCTGGCCCACCCGGCGCCCTGCGATCCGGTTCAGTTGCTCGATCTGGCCGCTGGCGGTGCCTGTACATCCATCACCATCGCTTCCTCACCATTCATGAGATCACTCTCGCAAATGACGTACCCTCTCGTAAACCGAGAACATGACGCGGATGACCAAGCAATCTTCTCACCGTGAGCGGAGCCGCATCGGTAGCTGATCGTCTACGGCAAACATCGACGGCCTCCTCGGCAGATGACCTGAACGGGCTGGGGCCGTCACCAGGTGACCGGCAGGGCCACCAGGTTTCGGGCGCCGAGTACGCCATGTTGCCAGTCGAGGGTGTGGATGTCAGTCGCGAGGACGAGTGCCGGCAGGCCGGTCAGCAGCGTTCCGAGGCCGATCTCGAGCTGCAGCCGGGCCAGGGCGGCGCCGAGGCAGTGGTGCAGTCCGGGAGCGAAAGACACGTGCCGGTTGGTGGCGCGGTCAAGTCGCAGTGTGTTGGGTTCGGAGAATTCGGCGGGGTCTCGGTTGGCCGCGCCGAGCGCGAGCACCACGACCTCGCCGGCGCTGATGCAGACCCCGGCGATCTCGGCGTCAGCGACCGCCCGCACTGCCCTGTCGGTGCTGCCGACACCCGCTGGGTCGAGCCGCAACAACTCGTCCACCGCGGTAGGTAGTCCTCGGGGTTCCTGACGCAGCGCGGCAGCCGCGGCCGGGTCGAGCAGCAGCCGCAGTGCGCCGAGGGTGAGCGCCTGAGCCGGTGGGACGAGGCCCGCCCCCAGCAGGCTGAACGTCAGCCCGTGTACCTCGGGATCGGTGAGCGCCATGTCGTGCTGATCAGTGGCCGTGACGAGCTCACTGAGCAGGTCGGGACCGGGTTCGGCGCGACGCTCGGCGAGCAGCCGGGCGAGAAACGCCGCGAGCTCCTGCCCGCGCTCGGCCGCTTCGGTGGCGCCCCGAGCCGTGAACAGGGCATTGACGTCGGTGATCATTTCCTCGAACCCTGGCCGCTCATTCAGGGTGACGCCGAGTAGCTCGCTGAGCGTTCCAGCGGCGAGTGGGCCGGCGAAGCCCCGCATCAGATCCGCAGGCGGGCCGTGCGCGGTGAGCCTGGCGAGTGCGGCATCAGCGAGCTGCTGCACGCCCGGACGCAGAGCGGCGATCCGCCGGGCGCTCAGGGCACGGGCCAGCACCCGCCGCAGCCGGGCGTGCGGCGCGCCGTGCATGAGGAACAACATGCCGGTGTTGTTGGCTTCGTCCACCCGCATCGGCGCTCCGGGGATGTACGGCGCGAACCTGGGATCAACGAGGACGGCGCGTACGTCGGCGTGGCGGTGAGCAACCACGCCGATCCGCCGTCGAACTCGACCCGGCTGACCGGTTCGTGGGCGCGCAGCTCGGCCAGCTTGTCCGGAGGGTTCATGCTCGAGGCAGGCGGGAAGGGGTAGGTCGGCAGGGGGAGAGTTGGCGCGGCCATCACGTCTCCTTGATCGATATCTAACTTTGCAATGCAACTGCATGGTAAAGGTGGAACCAGGTCTTTCGCAATGCACACGCATTGTCGTCGTACTCTCTGTCGGTGCCCAAACAGGTCGACCACACCGCGCGCCGCCGCGCCATCGCGGACGCGCTGTGGCGAGTGGTGGCACACGAAGGCTTCGAGGGTGTGAGCCTGCGGCACGTCGCCGCCGAGGCCGGGGTGTCGATGGGCATGGTGCAGCACTACTTCTCCACCAAGGAGCAGATGCTCCTGTTCGCCCTCGACAGCGTGGCGGAACGGACGGGTGCGCGATTCGCTACCGAGCTGGCGAAACTCCCGGACCCACCCCCGCCCCGGGCGGCCGTGCGTGCGTTCCTCGTCCAACTGCTGCCGCTCGACGAGCCCCGGCGCCAGGAGGGTCACTCGCTGTACGCACTACTGGCCGGCGGGTTGCGCCACGGTGAGCTGGGCCAACGGTTGCGCGCCGGGATGGAGCAACTACGGGAGTTCCTCACCGGCCAGGTGGCTGCGGGCATGGTGACGGCCGACCCCGAGGTGGCCGCCGTGACCCTGATGGCACTCACCGACGGTCTCGCCGCGCACGTACTCGGTGGCTTCCTCACCCCCGAGGCCGCCGAGACCGCGCTCAACGCCCAACTCGACACGGTCTTCGGCCCGGAAACCTCGCCCTGAACCACGTCCTCCAGCACGGCCGGGGTGACAGCGGCCCAACCGGCGTCTATCCGGTGGTGATACCGCGAGACGAGCGTGAATGTCGTGGGTCAGCTGAGTCGCTCGGTGTATCGCTTCGTGAGTTCCTCGGTGCGTTCCTGCGGCCACAGGCAGCGAATCTCCCCGTGTGTCGCGGCGAAGAACAGCTCGAGGTGCACGTGCCACGCGGCCAGCGCGGTCGCCCGGAATCCGGCGAGCGACGCGGGCAACGTCTGGGTCAGCTCGACCCGGGTGCCGAGCAGCGGATCGTGGCTGATCTCCCAGCGCACCCGCCCGACTGGTGCGTCGTCGTACAAGCACTGATATTCCAGCACGTGCGGTGCCTCGACCTCGGTGACCGGGCCAGCCGCTACGTATCCATTCGTCGCCCGCAACGGAGGCTCATCGTTCACTCGGAACTCGGCCCCTTCGGTCAGCAGTGTCCACACCTCGTCGACCGGTTTCCAGACCAGGTCGCGGGCGAAGTGCACCCGGTAACCATCCCCGGTGTCGTGGATGTCGCCCTCGTCCAGCGCGAACTTCCGGATGTAGCGCTCCATCGGGCCCAGCCAGTCCGTCGGCTGTTGGAAGTCCTGTTCGGCCAGGTGGGCCTGCAGCGTGTCGAGGCAGACATCCCAGCCGGTCGCGTTGCGGCCTGCGGCCAGCCTGCCGACCCATCCACCGCCCAGCGTCTGGCTGAACAATAGCCGGCAACCGGCGCCGTCCGGAACGAGCTCGAACCGCAGCACGTCGGTATTCCACCGGAAGGCATATACCTTCGGCGGATCGAACTCGAGGATCTCGCCTTCGCTGTTGGCATCTAGCGGGGCCGCGTCGGGGAAGGTGAAGCGCATCATGGCGCCGGGCTTGAGCTCGGTCTCGACCGCGGCCGGGAACCAGTGCGCCATCTCGGCCGGATCGGTGATCGCCTTCCAGACCTTCGCCGGGGAATGGGCCAATTTCCGTTCGAATCTCAGCACCGGGCTGCCGTCGATGGTCTGGAATATTGCCTGCGGCTCGTCCACTACCGCCTCCCTTCTGCATCAGTCTCGTCGGGCATGGCATCCAGATGTCGTTCGAGCGCGTCGAGGCTGGCGTGCCACATCCGCCGGTACGGCGTGAGCCACGCGTCGATCTCGGCAAGCGGTTCCGGCTGCAGCCGGTACCAGCGGCGTTGGGCATCCTGGCGTACCTCGACCAGACCGGCGCCCCGGAGCACCTTCAGGTGCTTCGACACCGTCGGCTGGCTCAGGTTGAGCTGCGCGACCAGGTCGCCTACCAGGCGTTCACCAGAGCGCAGCAGATCGAGGATCTCCCTGCGGCGAGGTTCCGCCACCACCTCGAACGTTGATGCCACAGTAGGAATATAGACGATGAGGAATATGCTGTGTCAAGAGATAACCGCTGAACTGGGAGGGCGCCATGGTAAGGGCTTTCGCGGAGCTGTCCACGCCGCTGGTGGCCGATGGCTGCCTCCGGATCGGCGTGCCACTGCGCGCGGCGCCCCCTGGCATCGGCGCGGTGATCCCCGGACACCGGATCGCCGGTCGCGTACTGCCGGCGCGGCACTACGGCAGCGTGGACGTGTTCCTGGAGGCGTTGACCCGAGCCCAGTCCGGTGACGTGCTGGTCGTGGACAACGGCGGGCGGTCTGACGAGGCGTGTGTCGGCGACCTGGCGGTCTTGGAAGCACAAGCGGCCGGGGTGGCAGGCCTGGCGATATGGGGACTGCACCGCGACACACCGGAACTGGCCGAGATCGGACTTCCGGTGTTCAGCTACGGCAGCTACCCGCCCGGCCCGGTACGGCTGGACGAGCGGGAACCCGAGGCACTGACCACCGCGCGGTTCGGGCCGCACCTGGTCAGCACCCAGGACATCGTCTTCGGCGACGACGATGGCGTGCTGTTCGTTGCCGCCGAACGGGTCGACGAGGTGCTGGCCACGGCGCACCAGATCTGGCAGACCGAACGCGAACAGGCCCACCGGATCCGCTCAGGGGAAACACTGCGCCAGCAGACGGCATTCAACGACTACCTGGCACGCCGCACCGCCGATCCGTCCTACACCTTCCGACAGCATCTTCGACGGATCGGTGGAGCCATCGAAGAATAACGGAACCTGTCGGATCCGATGCGCACCGCCAAATTATGGAGAAGAGGCGCAGGCAATCAGCCAGCCGTCATTAGCGCCGCTTCCACCCGCTGATTCAGTTCGCGGACTGCGGGCATGGTGCGGTGTTGCTGTCCGGCTGTCCGCATGTGTCGGAGGGCTTCGAATACCCGGTCAGAGCGGATCGGTCCCATCGAGTCCAGCGCCTGATGTCCCAGGGTGGCCGCATGGGCCGGATCATCTCGCGCCATGGTCAGATGGGCCAGGTTGGCAATGGTGAGGATCTTGCCCCGGGATGGCTGCTTAGGGAAGCGCTCCATGGCCGCGCTCAAACGGTGTTGCGCGGAGGTGTACTCGCCACCGTTGACGGCCAGATACAGCAGGGCACGGCCCAGATCACGATCCAGGTGCGCGGAACCGTAGTAGGTAATCCAGACGGGCTCGTCACCGTTCCTGGCAGTGAAATAGTCTTCGGCCTGATGGACGGCCGTCATGCAGTCGGCCTCCCGGGAATTGCCGATCAGGCCCAGCGCCCGGGCGTGCCGGGTGTGCATGACCGCCCGCACCAGGGGGGTGAGCCGGTCGGCCCGCACCAAGGCCATCTCGGAGAAGCTGAGCGCATCGTCAGTACGGCCTTGGTGTACCGCCAGGTTGGATAGGCCGGACAATGCCTTGCACCGGATTGCCCAGTCGGCCCCCTCGGTCGCACAGGCCACGGCAAACCGGAAGCATCGTTCAGCCTGCTGGTGCAGGCCCGCGTCAAAGCACATGCCACCGGCAATGTCGGCCAGTTCAGCAACGGCCGAGAAGAAGTGCTGCCGCACGGCTTCCTGGGAGAACCGACCGCGAAGTAGCTTAGCCGAGGTATGGAGCTGAGCTACCACGGCTTGTGACGACCATCCACCACCAACCACATGATCTTCGCTGGCGAACATGCGCGCCAGGTGCCGCACCTGCTCGGCATCGGCAACACCGACATGGCGCTGGCTGCCGGACCCGGCCGCACCGCCGAGAAATTCCTTGATCGGATCGCTGAAGACGAGGCCAGCTAAGCTGCCGGTCAGTGATCGCACAAAGATCTGACGCTCCACGTCATCCCCTCCGTTCGCTCGCCAGGGGTTCTGTCCCACGGTAGCGCCAAGACAACGGGTACTGAAGAAGCCCAGTTCAGTTTGCCGGAACGCCCGTCGAGTTTGCGGCTTCTGGTCTCAGCCTCGTCGGTGTTAAGGAAGGCGGTCTGGTCTTCGAAATGCAAGATCAGCCAAAGCTCGAAGCAAGGATTCGATATGGCGAGCCGGATGTTGTGGTCACGAGCCAGTTGAATGGCCTGCTTCAAATTGGGGTGGTTCTTGGGCCACTCGACATCGAACACACACCAGCAC
>JBOHHE010000256.1:0-3022 GCA_050700355.1 Pseudonocardiaceae bacterium | reverse complement strand
ATGCCGTCAGCCAACCCTGCTCGTCGAGCCCGCGAGGCTCTTGGGGCCCGTCTCAGGGAAATCAGGAAAGATGCCGGTTTGACGGGCAGGGCACTCGCCGGTCTTACGGGCTGGCATTTCACCAAGGTGTCCAAGCTGGAACATGGGGTACAGATCGCTTCCGAGGAAGATATTCTTATTTGGTGTAAACATTGCCATGCGCATGATCAAATATCTGATCTCGTTGCTACAGTTCGATCGATTGACACAATGTATGTGGAGTGGCGGCGGCAACTTGCGTCAGGCACCAAGCGGCGACAGCGGGAGAGCCTCAGCTTCGAGGCGGAGACCAGGTTGTTCCGCGTGTTCGAGCCGCTCTTGATTCCCGGCATCCTGCAAACGGCGGAGTACGCCGAAGCCATACTCTCCCAGGTAATCGAGTTTCACGGTCTTCCCGATGACATCGAAGCGGGCGTTCAGGCTCGCGTGGAGAGACAACAGATTCTCTACAGGGGTAATCATCGGTTTCACGTCGTGATTGGCCAAACGGCGCTTACGCTCGGAGTGGTAGGTGCGGACGTTCTGGTTGGCCAACTGAACAGACTTCTCACTCTTTCATCTCTTGCCCGTGTAAATCTAACGGTCATCCCAACGCGAGCGAAACATGGATACCTACCCGTGCATGGCTTCTGGATACTGGACACCAGGGAAGTACTTGTTGAGACCGTCTCGGCCGAGATCAAGCTAACCCAATCAAGAGAAATCGCCGTGTACGCAAGGGCATTTGAGCGCATGGCATCCAGCGCCGTGGGTGGCAAGCAGTCTCGTGCGCTGATCCTTCGCGCGCTTGATGAGCTGTCAGCCAAGTCGAGTTGACGCAACATTGCCCAACATCGTGGACCGGCCCACTCCGTAGTCATACGGTCCCGAAAAGATAAGTCTCGCGTCGGAGTGCGACACGCTGTGACAGCTGCATCATCGTTCGATGAGGAGAGGACGACAAGCATGACTTCTGTTCTGGATGATCCGTTGACCTCAGTGGGCGTGCTCGGCAGGCGGCGGACCGGCAGGCCGAGCAGTGTGGCGAGTTGCTCGGTGTCGAGCCTCAGCCCGGACCCGTACGTCACCGCGACGAGGCGCGACCGGGGAGGACCACGCTGATCCACGAACGTCTGTGGGAGAACCCCCCGCTGTGGTTCCTGCTGCACCTGTGGCAGCGCGGGCGCCTCGGGTTCGGGTATGCGAGGGATCCCGACACCGGCGGCCCTGGCCCCGTCTTCTTCTCGGCCCAAGACGGTTCATGGTGCGAGCTCTCGACAGCGCAGGAGAACGGAACCCGCCAGGTGTGGGAGGGCGGCCTCCAACGCCTGTGGGCCGGCATCGAGGCGGCGATCGAATTCTGGCACCGGCACGGCGAACCCGGTTGGGACCGTTTCGGCCTCACCGTCACCCCGCACCGTCAGACGGTCTGGTTGGACGCACCCGACAGTGACCACCAGTGGCGGATCGACTGTGCGCCACCACTCGGCGGCTAGAGCTCGCCAGAGAGCGCTGTGCATGACTGGGAGCTGATCGCCGCTGAAGCGTGGTGACAAGGGATCAAGGGCGAAGCGCTACAGCCAGAGAGACGGGACGGTCGCGATCGTTTTGTCGTCGTGGCGCTTGGCGCGGGGGAAATTTTGGCCCGTTGGGTCGTCGTCGCGTTCCCACCGGTGGGCTGTGGTCAGCAGCTTGGTGAGTTGACGGTCGGATTTGGTGGCGACGGTTGCCCAGTTGGCTCGGCCGAGGTGGGTCAGTGGGTTGGTGATGCCGTCTGTGGCGAGTACGGCCCACGACAGGTCGTGGACGCTGAGGGTGGCGGTGATCGCGTGGTGTGCCGCGGCGGAGTCGGTCTCGGCGATCCCAGTATCCGCCGTCGATGTTGCGCCGAGCGCACTGATGTTCCTGCAATTTCCGCAGCAGTGTTCGGTGTTGGTCATCGTAGCCCGAGCCCTCGCGGAGTCAGTCTCGGTAGTGTCGGCTTTCGGGTAGATCCAGGTCTGCGAGACGGGTGTCAACGAGCATGTGGGAATGGTGGGCGGTGCCGTAGTAGAGCGGTGAATCGCCGAGGACGAAGAGGTCCGCGTGACGGTCACGGATACGCAAGATCGTGACGGTGCTCGACGGGGAATGGCCGGGTCGCAGCTCGAATCGGTGGGCGACGACATCGATGGCGTTGCTGACGACCTCGGCCAGGTCCGCGCGATCGTGGGAGCGGAGCTCAGTGGCAATGTGGCGTCCCAGAGCGTCGGCGTAGGTGCCGGCGTCGAGATCAATGGGGATGAAGGCGGTGGCACCGTCGAGCACGACGGCGGCGTTGGCCGTCCGGAACACCCGGTCTTGACTGCGGTGCGGTCCGGGTAGCTGCGCGGCATTGACCTTCATGCGTTGTGCCAGTGGTAAGGACCGAGGAAGAGGGTCACGGTCGTTCCAAGATCCCACACGCAGGCCCATAACTCTCCCGCTTCGCCCTCCGACCGCGTCCTGCCCGTGATCTGTTCGCTCTGGTGTCGTCGAGTTCGACACCAGAGCGAACGAGGCAGATGGCGGCACCTATCCGGCCGGGTGTAGCAGCCTGACCGTGACCGTTCAACCGTCCGTGCCGGGCAGCGCGGGGCGCGTCGATATGCGGGTGAAGCCACGGATCTGGTCGTGCAGATCCAGGGCGAGCGCGTTGGTCTGGTACTTCGGACGCTGCAATGCGTGGCCTACCTGGTGCAGGCGGCGCGTGACAGGTTCGATAGGACGCTGGGCGGCGATGGCCAGCACGTCCTGGAGCTGGTCGGCAGCGCCGTCGAGATCATCGCGGCTGAGTCGAGCCATGGTGAGGTCCAGTCGGGCCAGGCACAGCTCACCGAGGCGGCGTCGCTCCGGGGGCGGGGAGCCTGTCACGTTTTCCGTGTAAGCCACGGAATGGCTAATACAATTAGTCTATCACAGGGGGAGTCGTCCTGGGAAGAGGACAGCCAGAGTATTCAAGGCTTTTTTCCACCCATACGCGCCC
>JBOHHE010000255.1:0-2365 GCA_050700355.1 Pseudonocardiaceae bacterium | reverse complement strand
ATCTGTCCCGCCAGGAGCTGGCTGAGCTGGTCAATGCGTGGGTGTTTGAGCACACCGATGATCACCGGCTGGTCGAGCTGGACGCCAACTACATCGGGAAGCTGGAGCAGGGCGCGATCCGCTGGCCCCGAGATGCGCTGCGGCGGGCCGGATTCCGGGCGGTGCTCGGCGTCAGCACCGACGCGGAGCTGGGTTTCCGCCGTCCCCGCCGGGGTCGCACTATGGTGAGGGGCGTGGACCGTCAGCACTTCATCCGTGCCGGCCTCGGCGCTGGCGCCACCGCGGTGACCGGCCCGGCGGGGCTGCTGGAGCTGCTCGTGCCCACCCAACCTCCCCGGGTGCCGTCCGTGGTGAGCAACGACCACATCGCCGGGGTGCGCACCATGGTCGGGGAGTTCAAGGGCTGGGACCGCCGTTACGGTGGTGGGCTGATGCGCGAGGCCGCCACCGCGCAGTTGCGGTACTGCGCCGAGCTGCTGGGTGCCCGTTGCCCCGAGTCGCTCCAGGGTGAGCTGCTTACTGTGGTCGGTTCGTTCGCCGAGACGGCGGGCTATATGGCGTATGACGATTTCGTCTACGACGACGCCGAGCGGGCTTATCGTTTCGCCCTGGCATGTGCGGAGGAGGCCGGGGACTGGCACTTGCGGGCCCAGGTGCTGTGCTCGATGGCCGAGCTGGTCTCCTGGTGTGGTGACCCGGACACCGGTCTGGCCTACAGCGAGTCGGCCTTGGTCCGGGCCAGTCGGTTGACCGCCACCGAACG
The DNA here is from genome assembly GCA_050700355.1 of Pseudonocardiaceae bacterium. Classification (GTDB taxonomy): domain Bacteria; phylum Actinomycetota; class Actinomycetes; order Mycobacteriales; family Pseudonocardiaceae. The sequence goes on along the minus strand of JBOHHE010000255.1, from coordinate 1,602 downwards.
CGCCCTGCTGCACAACAGCCGCGCCCGTGACCTGGCCAGACTCGGTGAGGTGCAAGACGCCGTGAGCGCCGTCGGTGTCGCCGACGAGGCATTCAGCCACACTCGCCCCACCGAGGACCCACCGTGGCTGGACTCCTACACCGAATCCCGCCATCTCGCCTTCAGCGGAAGCGTGCTGTGGGAGCTGGGTATGCACGGCCAGTACATTGTCGAGACCCACCATCGGCTGACCAGGGCGGTCACCACCCGCACCGACGGCCGCGGCCGCACTCGTAGCCAGCTCCAGCGCGCCCAACTGATCATGACTACCGGTGACCCCCTCGAAGCCGTCGCACTGGGGACCCAAGCTCTGGACCGGGCAGGCTCCCTGCGCTCCGGCAAGGTCGTCGAGGAGCTCCGCGACCTGAGTCGCCTCGCCGAACCCCACGCCAACCTCCCCGAGGTAGCCGACCTCCGCGCCCGCCTGCGCATCGCACTAACCGCCGCCTGACGCCACTCGATATCAGGCAGGGCAGCTCTCCTGATACGGCAATCCCCCGATACGACGATCCCACTCCTCACGACCCAGACCACCCGGGGCAATCGCACAGGCCCGCTCCACCACATGATCCAGAAGATCATTGAGCCCCGTGAGGTCCCACAGGATCGCGGTGTTATCGAAGCTGGCGGTGGCCAGGATGCGCCCGTCCGGGGCGAAGTCCACCGATTTCACCGGGCTGGTGTGGTCGGTGAGGGGGTTGCCGAGACGACGGGGCTGGGCGCGGTCGCTGAGGTCCCACAAGATCACTGTCCAGTCAGTGCCGGGCGCAGCAGCTCGGCGAACCGGGCACGCTCGGTTGGCGAGGTCTGGGTGAGCAGCTCCTCGAACTGGTCTACCACGATCAGCAGACGCCGCTGCGGGCCCGCAGGGTCGGCCAGCAGCAGCTCGTCGGCCAGCGCGGTGAGTCCGCGTTGGGTGAGCTGGTGCTGGACCTGCTCAAGGGTCCACTCCAGGGTGAGCCGCCGGGCCAGGGCGGTGAGTTCGCGGGCCAGCGCGGTCACCGGGTCGGTGCCCGGCAGGATCGGCGGCAGGGTCCGCCAGCCTGGTTCGGCGGCGATCACCGGCAGGAGTCCGGCGCGGACCAGGGAGGACTTGCCGCATCCGGAGGGGCCGACCACCAGCAGCGCCCGGCCCTCGGCGCGTTCGGCGGCTGAGCGCAGCAGCTCGGCGAGCTGGCCCACCTCCTCGGTGCGGCCGAAGAACACCAGGTGGTGATCGGCGTCGAAGGGGCGCAGCCCCGGGAACGGGGAACGATCCTCCGGCCAGGTGGTGTCGACCTGGCGCAAGGCGGTGAGCAGGGCGGTCCGGGCGGCGGGCAGATCCGCCTGGTAGTCGATATGCTGGATCTTCGTCAGCAGCGGGTGCGCCACCCCCGGCTCGGCGCGCAGCGGCAGTAACCGGCTACCCCGCGACTGAGCGGCACCGATCTCGGCGTTGAGCCTGTCACGTTTTCCGTGTAAGCCACGGAATGGCTAATACAATTAGTCTATCACAGGGGGAGTCGTCCTGGGAAGAGGACAGCCAGAGTATTCAAGGCTTTTTTCCACCCATACGCGCCCGTA
>JBOHHE010000254.1:0-2856 GCA_050700355.1 Pseudonocardiaceae bacterium | reverse complement strand
ATCTGTCCCGCCAGGAGCTGGCTGAGCTGGTCAATGCGTGGGTGTTTGAGCACACCGATGATCACCGGCTGGTCGAGCTGGACGCCAACTACATCGGGAAGCTGGAGCAGGGCGCGATCCGCTGGCCTCGAGATGCGCTGCGGCGGGCCGGATTCCGGGCGGTGCTCGGCGTCAGCACCGACGCGGAGCTGGGTTTCCGCCGTCCCCGCCGGGGCCGCACTATGGTGAGGGGCGTGGACCGTCAGCACTTCATCCCGCGACCCATTGCCGGGCGAGCACGCTGGGCTCGACGCCGCGCGCCTGGGCGATCCGGCGGAGCTGTTCGATCCGCTCGGCGGGCAACCGCAGCCCATAGACCTGGCTGGCCATCACCCGGGCGTGGAACCTCAGCCGATCTCATGCCTGATGGTTTGGGAACGTTCTTCCAACGGCTGCGGTCATGCCGGGCAGACAGTGGTCTGTTTCCGGGGGCCGCGAGGTGTCAGTAGGTCCGCCAGGGCCGTCAACCCGTACTCCCGGTCATCGAGCAGGCACCGGGCCCGCACCAGGTGGTCCACAGCCGCGAGGATCTTGTCGTCCGCCTGGACCCCTGTCTCGGTGAGCAGATTGGTGCGCAACCACTGCGACACCTGTGCCCCACGAGTACAGCGACCACCCGTCGGCGGCAGTCACCGGTGGGGGAAAGCCACCCGGGCCGCGTTTCCCTGAGGCCCACGACTCTCCCCGCGATCGTATTATCAATTCAAGCGGGGTTGAGAAGAAGTCTTGATGAGGACCCGGTGGTCATCGATGCGGTAGATGATCCGCCACTCGGAGCGCCGGGCCGAGTAGAAGCCCTCCCATGATGATGTGAGTGGCTTGCCCACCCGATAGGGATTCACGGTCAGGACAGCGCTGATGAACTCGACGCACGCGGTCGCGATCTTCTCCGGTAGCTTCCGCAAGTCCCGCTGAGCACGCGGCGCGTAGGTGACGGTGTAGCGGGTGGTCACGGGCGGTTCAGGAACTCGGCTTCGATGTCGTGGGCGGGTATGCCCTGCCCGGCGTCGAGCTCAGCCTCCCCTTCGGCGATTGCCGCCACGAGCTCCGGATCGGTGGCCACCGCAATGGTCTCCTCCAGCGATTCGAGATAGTCGGCAGACACCAGCGCCGCCACCGTGTGCCCACCCTGGGCGATGTCGAGCCTGCCCTGGCTGCGTTCCAGGACGGCCAGCACCTCGGCGAGCGGACGCTGATCACCGGGAATGACGGTCATGGCACCAAGTATGACCCACCTGCGGGGATGAGGTGATTGACCAGCGCGAGAACTCAGAAACAGGCCGTCGTCGCGCTGGCAGGGGGAGGATTGCGGGAGGGTTGGGGGTGATCGGTCATCTGGGTGGTCTGGGACGCCGGTTGGTGGCAGGCTGCGCTGATCACGCTGAGTGATCATGTTGAGTGCGGAGGGATGGGGTGTGGCCAAGCCGAATGACTTGTTGCGGCGGGCGCGGGAGAATGTCGAGTCGCCGAATGCCAGTGGGGATCATCTGTCCCCGCCAAGAGCTGGCCGAGCTGGTCAACAGGTGGGTGTTCGAGCACACCAATGACCACCGACTGGTCGAGCTGGACGCCAATTACATCGGGAAGCTGGAGCAGGGCAGGATTCGCTGGCCCCAGAACCCGCTACCGCAACCTGCCCAGGTGCCGTCCGTGGTGAGCAGGACCACATCGCCGGGGTACGCGCCAGTGTCGAGGCGTTCCGGGGATGGGACATCCGTTACGGCGGTGGGCTGATGCGCGAGGCCGCCACCGCCCAGCTGCGCTACTGCGCCGAGCTGCTCAACACCCATTATCCCGAGTCGCTCCGTGGTGAGCTGCTGACCGCAGTGGGTTCATTCGCCGAGACGGTGGGCTACATGGCCTACGACGACTTCGCCCACGAGGACGCCCGGCGGGCCTACAGTTTCGCGCTGGCATGTGCGGAGGAGGCCGGGGACTGGCACCTACGCGCCCAGGTGCTGTGCTCCATGGCCGAACAAACCTCCTGGTGCGGCGACCCCGACACCGCCCTGGCCCACACCGAGTCAGCCCTGGTCCGGGCCAATCGGCTGACCGCCACCGAACGCGCCCTGCTACACAACAGCCGCGCCCGCGACCTGGCCAGACTCGGCGAGGTGCAAGACGCCGTGAGTGCAGTCGGCGCCGCCGACGAGGCATTCAGCCACGCCCGCCCCACCGAGGACCCACTGTGGCTGGACTCCTACACCGAATCCCGCCACCTCGGCTTCAGCGGCAGCGTGCTGTGGGAGCTGGGCATGCACGGCCACTACATCACCGAAACCCGCGACCGGCTGACCACCTCCATCGCCACCCGCCCCGAAGGCCGCGGCCGCACCGACGCCCAAATCCACCACGCCAGCCTGATCATGGCCACCGGAGACCCCCGCGAAGCCACCGCCCTCGGCACCCAGGCCCTGAACTGGGCAGGCCCGCTGCGCTCCGGCCGCATCACCCACTACCTACGCAACCCCAACCGCCTCGCCGAACCCCACGCCAACCTCCTCGAGGTAGCCGACCTCCGCGCCCGCCTCCGCACCGTGATCGCCACCTGAGGAGATCGACGAAGAGCTAGCTGTGCGTCAAGCTGGGTGAGTCGATCACGCTCCGGGGCGCTCGTCGAGTAGCTGGCGCAGATGATCGGTGGTGGCGCGAAAATCACGTTCCCACCGTTCCCCGGCGTGGTCCCGGGCTTGTTCGGCGGAATCGAGGTGGTCGATGACCCATTGCCGGGCGAGCACGCTGGGCTCGACGCCCCGTGCCTCGGCGATCCGGCGGAGCTGTTCGATCCGCTCGGCGGGCAACCGCAGCCCATAGACC
>JBOHHE010000253.1:0-24424 GCA_050700355.1 Pseudonocardiaceae bacterium | reverse complement strand
TTGAACGGAGTGGAGTGCATTAAAGAAACGACGGAGCGTATCTGCCGGGATCGAAACCGAGCACTTCCCTTCCTTGCTACCTAGCGTGACAAAATCAAGACATCGAGTGAACTTGAATTGGCCCTGGGCAAGGACGGCCATCGCGCTTTCGATGACGCGTTCGTGCGCCGCCTCGACCCTGCTTGGGTCAGGATCCGCCAAAGCTGCCAGCTTCGCGGCGCTGCGGATCACCTGTGATACGCCGATCTCGCGGCTGATGGCGTCTTCGAGATAGCGAACGGCGCGGCCGTCGGGCGCCTCGGTGAGATAGGTCGCGAGCATTGCACCTTGTTCGTCCAGACGAGACGTCCTGCGTGCAGCCGCAGCCGTCCCTACCTTACTGGCTCCGTGGGCGAACGTGGCGATGTAGAGCCAGTGCCGCTGGGACATGTACGCGGTCAGGGCCAGCGGGGCATGGCCGCCCTTATGGAACTGATGCGCGAAGCGGAACTCATCTAGCTCCAAGCACCTGGGGCACTGCCCCCCGTTTCCGGCCTCTGCCTGCCACGGACACGGCACCGGTTCGACGTGGAAGGTGTCGGCGAAGCCGTATCGTCCGGTGCAGAACCGCGCCGGGTTGCTCACCTTTAGGCCGAGTTCCAGCCCCATGAACTCGATCTGATCGAGAAGTCCGGTCGCCGTGTTCGCGAGGAGCAGCGTGGGCTTCCCGGTGGCCCAGGTGACACCGTGCCATACGTACTGCCTGCCTGCTTCAAGATCCACTGATGTGCTCCACGTCCTGGTTCCGGCCTTTTCTGATCTCTGTCAGGAGTTCAGGTCAGGTCTGGCTCGAGATATTCGGACAGGACCGCGAGCGCTTCGTTCAGCACGATGTCCGGGCCTTTGCCGGAGACGTCGATCGGAATCCAAGCGTCGTCGGCCTCCTGCTTGCGCAGCTCGTCCCTGACGCTGTCCTGGTACTGGATGAAGTGCCCGTCCGATGACCCGGTACGTCCTGCTTCGAGTGGGCTGAACTGCTGCTTGCGGCCCAGCGCCTCGTCCGCCATGACCTGAAGGAACAACACCACGTCGGGCGGCGCGAGGTGGGCGAATACCTGGCGGGCGAGTTCTGTGGGTACGTCGGGATTGACGGCGTAGCGGGCGAGGATTTTGTGATGAGAGTTGTCGAGCACGACATGGGTCCCGGCCCGCAATGCGGGGCGGATGATGAGCCGGTCCTGCAGGCTGTACCACGCCGCAAGCGCGAACAGCCAGTAGTAGTCCCCGCAGGCGGGGCCCACGCTTGCCTTGCGCCGGTAGACGAGCGCGTTGAGACCATCGACGTACGCCGAGAGGTCCGCGTTCATCGGGATCTCGGTCGTGTGCTTTCCCACCAGGATCGTCTTCTGGCCCGAATCCTTGAGCGTCGTGTGCAGGGACGCGGCCAGGGTCGACTTCCCGGCCCCGTCGATGCCGGCCACCGCGATAAGCCTGCCCGGTCTAACGGCTCCCGCCGGCTCAATGCTCACAGCTCATTCCTCCGTTAAGCGGTTTCAGGTCGGTTGTCTGCAACCGAAGAATGATGATCTCGTGGATGCGGTCGAGCAGTCGTCTCCGGCGTTCTATAACAGTGGCAAGTCGTTCATTGGAAAGGTCTGTTGCGTACTCGCGGGCCAGATTGTTGGAGACGATATGAAGGAAGCCGAACTCGATACCGGCGGCGCAGGCCGCGCTTCCCATATGGCCGATCTCGGGGTCGACGAAGCGGTTTCCCTGTTGTCTATCAAGCCATTTCTTCCCTTCGAGCAGGATCGATGGTGACGTCACATGAACTCCTGAATTGATGTCTGACTGGCCGACCGCGATATCGCCGAAGAAATCCCGCCAGGAGACTCGACCATCGGCCATGATGCTACAGTTCCCGGTGGCGAGGGAGGTGTTGGGGACGATGTGCGGGTCGAGAGATCCGACCTTGCCCACGTAGACGATGCGGCGGGCGCCCAGCGCGGCCAGTCGGGACACCACACGGCGTGCGACATCACCCCAGATGCTGTGCAAGAAGCCCACGTAGAGCACGCACCGCCCGTCGACCTCAGCGCGTTGCCACGCGTATCCGTGACCGTGGACCCACGACGCGCTGTTGACGAAGTTCCCGAGCCCCCATCCCAGGACGACGAGATGGTCTGCGGAAGCGTCGATGTCCAGCCGGTCGATGGCCGCGTCACAGGTGCGCTCGCTGGGGATCGCATAGCCGACCTGGTCGCGGTACCGTCCCAGCATGTTGAGGTAGGTGGCGATGATGAGGGCGTAGTGGTGGACGTAGTCCATGCCCGGATAGCACTTGATGACCAGTTCATTTCCGTGCGCTTCGGCGGTGGGGCGCTGCCAGTTGAAGAGTTTGTCGTTCTTCTCATTCGCTGAGATCACGCATTCGCGGTCGTATTCGCCCACGATGTGGATGCGCGCCCAGTCTCGTTCCTGGATGAGGTGATGGACTTTGATCTCAAGGTAGTTGAGCAGGCTCTTCGCGCTCATGGTATGCCGGTTGGCATCTATGGGTAAGACGCCATGCAGGCGTGCCTGCGGGATCGTGAGCGTGTCATCGGAGGGTGATCCAGTCATCCCGGTATCCGGATCTCGATGGGGCAGTTGGCGGCGTACCGGACGGCGCTGATGTTGTCCCGGATCAGCGGGAAGCGCGCCGTTTCGATTTCTTTGACGGCGTCGACACGTGGGGTTGGGATCTTCTCGTAGGGCCCGTGGGGGTGCATTCTGATTCCCATCGAGCCGAGGATCACCGGTGCCGCGCAGTCGACGGAGGCGATCCACTCGTGGTCGCGCTGCTCGAACAGCTCAAGATGTCCGCTCCGGCCGAGGCCGAGCAGCCGGTAGACCAGCCGCGGGTCGACCAGCCCTCGATCCTCGAGGTACCGGGTCGCCGCAACACGATTCTTGGATAGCGCCTCGGTCGGGTCCTTCCGCCGGGAGGCCGGGAGCGCGATCGCGCCGACGTAGTCACTGGAAACGAAGTGGTCGTAGCAGCGATGCCATTCGGTGTCGTCGGCTGCGTGCACCACCGCGCAGAGCCGGAACTCGTCACTCAACTCGCGGAGCTCGGCCGCCGCGCGGTCGCTGGCCCGCATGGTGCCCGGCCCATCGTGCATCACGTCCGGCAGGATGATCTCTTCGGCGTTCACCGCGCGCGCCGCCCGCAGCAGATCCGCCGGGCACAGCGACTCACCGAGGTCGAAGACACCGTTGTCGACGATGATCTTGGCGCCCAGCTGCGCCTCTTCACGGAAGAACGCGCGATACGCCGGGTCCCGGAGGAGACGCTGAGCAGCCACATGGTGCACCGTTGCGGGCGACTGGGCGACGAAGTGGCGCAGATAGGCGGCTGGTGCGATCACCGACACGTTGATGCTCTTGGACACCCGGCCGTTGACGTCACTTGCCACGTTCGTCGCCCCAGATCAGGACGTGCTCGCGGGTGGTCAGGTTCCAGCCGTGCGCGAGGGCGGCGTTTGCGGCCGTCCGCATCCGCTGCATGACGGCGGCCGGAGTGGTTCCCTCGGGGCTGAGCCAGATCTCGGTGAGAGAAAACTCCCGCTGGAGCTCAGCGATCTCCGCCAGGTCCTCGGGACCGCAGACGACGAACTTCCACCGGGCCCGGCCGCTGGCCTGGATCTCCGCGATAGCGTCTTCCCTGATCCGCTTCTTCCTCGGCACCGCGGAGGTAGCGAGCTTCAACCCGGCGTTGAACGCCACACCGGTAGCGACCAGCTCCTCGCCGGGCTTGATGGTGGCGTTTGTTTCGATCTCCATCTTGCGTCCCGTTACAGCGGCTTGGGTCGCGAGATGGATGAGGGTTTCCTTGCGCAGGAGGGGCTCCCCGCCGGATGCCACGATCAGGTCGACCGGGGCGAGGGACGGACAGGTGGTGGACGGGTCGAGCTTCATCAGCTCGACCCAGATCTCCTGCGACGTCAGGTGCCGCACCCCGTGGGTGAGGTCGTGCTTCGCGCTGTTCCACGTGTACTCGGTGTCGCAACGCATGGCGCCATCGACCGGGGTGTCGGCGGAATCGGGGGCCTTGGCGTATCCGCACGTCAGGTTGCAGTCCATGAACCTGGCGAACAGGGCGCGGCGGCCGAGGTTCGCGCCCTCACCCTGGAAGGAGTAGACCAGCTCGGCGACCGGGATGGGCTGCTGGTGGGTCTGGTCGACGAGCGTCAGCGTGTCGGTGGACATGGGGTTCCTCTCACGTGAGTAGGGTCGACGCGGTTCTGGATTGCACGGGGGCGAGGCGATGATCAGTGCCCGGTGGGAACCAGCTCTGGCCGGTATTCAGCCCAAGTAGCAGGGGTCTCGCTGACCCGAACCGCTTCCACGGTGGCAGTGGCTGGCAAGGGAAGTTTCGTGGTGCACCAGTCGAACAGCACCCGGGCGAGGTTCTCGCAGGTCGGCTGGACGTCGATAACATCGTTGAGTTTCCGGTGGTCGAAGACGTCGTCCAGATGTTTCTTGATCGGGTCGAGCTCGGCGAAATCGACGACGAATCCCGGCCCGGACAACTCAGCTACGGCCAGGATCACCTCAACGGTGTACGAGTGTCCGTGCTCGCGACCGCACTTGTGGCTTTCCGGCAACCCGGCCAGCCAGTGAGCGGCCTCGAAAGTGAACCGCTTACCGATCCGGTACATCTACTTCACCTCTCTCTGCGGGGGCGTCGATCGCAGGGTCCTGGATGCCAGGCGGCGCGACCGCTTCGCACTCCGGTGCGATTCCGCCGTGGACTCGTTCGCTCCGCGATGTCACGCGGTCCTCCGTGTCTGCGGCATGGCCAGTTGGAGGAACTCGGCGCGGGCTGCGGTGTCGTCGCGTAGCTGGCCTCGGCTGGCTACGGTGACCGCGTCGGCACCCATCGCCCTGACCCCGCGTCGCGTCATGCACAGGTGCTCGGCCACTAGGACGACAGCGACCCCGCGGCATTCAAGTTGCGCTTCCAGGAACCCGGCGATCTGCTGGCCGAGCTCCTCTTGGACCTGTATCCGGGCGGCGAACGCCTCGACGGTGCGGGCGAGCTTCGACAGACCGGCGATCCTCTTGTCTGGTAGCACGCCCACGTGAGCCGTTCCGGAGAAGGGCAGCAGGTGGTGGGCGCAGATCGAGGTGAACGGCACATCGCGGGCCAGCACCAGCTCGTGCTGCTTCTCACGATTGGGGAAGGTGGTGAACTCCCACGGCGGTGAGCTGAGCAGTTCGACCAGGCCCGCGACCATCCGATCCGGGGTCCGAAGGGCGATCTCACTGTCGTCGGGCACGCCAAGGGCGGCCAGTAGCGCGGCAGCAGCCCGTTCGGCTTCCTCGATGTTCAGGCCTGGCGATCCAGTTACCAGATCCACGGGTACACAGTCGATGTCAGGGGGTGCAGTGAGCACCTGATCTCCTCCGATCCAGATCCCAGTCGAGCCGACGGCACGGCTTCGACGTTCCCCGCGAAGCTCGCGGCGACTTGGGTGGTCCTACTGTCGCTCGGGGAGGTGGCGTCGATCGGGACCCCGGTGATGGAACTGTTCGTCCCCACGGATCTCCTCACCGATGCACATCTGAGCAGCGGAGACAATGACCTGGTCGCCGAGGTGTTCCCAACCTCAGCCGTCTGCGGTTCCCATAGGGATCGGGAGCGGGAACGCTTCGCGGTTACCGTGGCCTGGCACAGGAGTCCGCATCCCGACACGTCCCAGGGAAGGCTGTCGTGCCCGCTGAAGAGGTAACCAGCAATCCCGGTCTCAGCACGCGTGTGGATCGCCTACGCCGCAGTCTGACCGAACTGGGGTGCAGCGTTGATGAGATCGCCGCAGCCCTCGGCGCAGAGCTGCGACTCCGCTCGCGAGCGGCATATCGGTATGCCGTCAGCATGTCCGGCCAAGCGGCCGCTGATGTCTACAACGCCAGGTTCGGCACTTCTCAGAGCCCGGCACCGATGAGCAAGACTCGCATCAGCGAATACGAGAACTGGCCGATCGGCCGTAATACTCGCAGGCCATCCTCGACGGTCCTGCACAACCTCGCCAACATCTACGGGACCAGTCCACGGAAGCTGCTGGACCATCATGATCTTGCGGCGCTCACCGAGCGGCAACGCCACTCCCTGTTCATTCCAGGACCCTTGGCCGCCGTGCAACACTCGATAGTGACGGCCGATGACACCGGGTGGGCACCAGCGAGGGAGAACCACACCGATGAGCGAGGCGGTCCGCCGCTTTCCCCAAGGACATGGACAACCCAGACGGGAGAACAACTGATCATGGCCGCCGCCCGACAAGCAGGAGACCACGCCGGCCGCGACGGCGCAGGCAACCTCGACGAGGCGACCCTCGATCAGCTTGCTGAGCATGTCGGCCGGCTTGCCCGCGCCTACCTGACCGGGCCGATGCTGCCCTTGTTCGGTGATCTCGTCATGATCCGTAACCGTGCCTACGAGCTGCTGGAACGGACCGAGCGGCTGTCCCAGCGCCATGACCTGTATCTGGTCGCGGGCCAGCTCAGCTGCCTGCTCGCGGGGACCAGCTGCGACCTCGGCCACCCGGCTGCGGCGATCGAACAGGCCCGCGCCGCCCGCACTTACGCCGAGCTCATCGGCCACCCCTCGCTCTGGGCCTATGCCAGCGGCATGCTGTCGGCCTTCTTCTCCCTCGAAGGCCGGCATCGCCGGAGCTTGGAGTTCGCCCGCGCCGGACTGGCCAGGCTCGGCACCGGCAGCGCCGCCGTCCGCCTGCACAGCCTCGAAGCGCTGGCCTGCTCTAGATTACGGATCGACGACGAGGCTCAGCTCGCGATCACCGCCGCCACCCGCGCCCGCGACGAGGCCCCTGGCGACGACGAGATCCACGACTTGACCGGCGGGATGTTCACCAGTACCCCAGCTAAACAGTCATACATGGCCGCCATGACTCACACCAATCTGCACCAGCCGCACGCCACCATCACAGCAGCCACCCACGCCATCGAGTTATGGACTAGCGGGCCCGCCGAGGAATGCGCCGGATCCGCGCTCGCCGTCGCCCGCATCGACCTGGTCACCGCCCATCTCCTGCACCATGATCTGGACGCCGCGCAGGAAGCGCTGCTCCCGGTCCTGGCCGTCCCCGCCGAACAACGCACCACCATCGTCGTCACCCGCCTCGACAGCCTCGAACGCCCCTTGACGACAGGACCCGCGGGCGCGAGCGCCACCGCACGGGACATGGCTGCGCGGATCGAGGACTTCAGGGCCAATACCCCCGCGCTCCAGCTACCCCAGCCGTGAGCCCGATCCCCAAGACCGGCCACCACTACGCCAGCCAGCTCACACAAGCCCTGGTCTCCCGGGGAGTCCTCGACGAGTCCTGGACAGATGCTTTCACCCAAGTCCCCCGGCACCTGTTCCTGCCCGCCTTCTACACCCGAACCCCCGGCGGCTGGGGACTCATTACCCCAGAAACCGTCGGGCAAGAACGCTGGCTCCAGCTGGCCTACCACGATGTCACCTGGGTCCAACATCTCGACGGCCCCGGTAACACCCCCGGCACGCCAGCCAGCTCCAGCATCCAGCCGAGCCTGGCCGCGCGGATGCTGACCGCCCTGGAACCCAGCCCCGGCGATCACGTTCTCGAGGTCGGCGCCGGAACCGGCTGGCTGACTGCGCTACTCAGCCACCGCTGCGGCGCGGGCACCGTTACCGGCATCGAACTCGACCCCGAACTGATCCGGTACGCCCGCACCACACTCGACGAACTCGGCTACCAGCCGACACTGATCCATGCTGATGGCATCAACGGCTTCGCTGAGCACGCGCCCTACCACCGTGTCCTGAGCACAGCCGCTGTCTCCCACATCCCGACGCCCTGGCTTACCCAAGCCCAACCAAGAGGACGAATCGTGGCGCCGCTGCGCGGCGCGATCGCTGTCATAGACGTTCGCGACCACACCCACGCCCTCGGCAGGTTCCTCCCCGAACCAGTTCAGATACTGCCGCTGAGATCCATCCACGATCCCACCCAGGACACTCCGCTCATCGAAACTCCCCGCACAATCGGATCAGCTCCGACAACCGCCACGCTGCGCGATCCCCGATTCCGGTTCGTCTTGGGACTGAGCAATCCAACCCTCACAGTCGAGGACCCCGGACTCCTGGGAGACCTCCTCGTGACCGATGCGCACGGCTCGTCCACCCGGGTATCCGCACTCGGACAGGTCCACACCCAAGGAAAACGTGACCTATGGGCGATCATCAGCCACGTCCACCAATGGTGGGAACACAACGGTCAACCCGGCCCCGCCCACTTCCTCATCGAAGTAGACGACATCGCGCAGTGGGCGACGCTCGCCGGATCACAACCTGAACGACGATGGCGTATCCGGTAGCCGTCAGTGCCAGCCCGCTCAGGCTGAAACTACTTGGGCAGACCGACGTCACGAGCGTCGGGCGAACGTCGCGGCGGGTCCGCGCAGAGTCCGTTCCCTCGCGATTGCAAAGACCTGCGGGTTGCTGGGAACCGGGCGCACCCCGGCCACCGTCTCACTGAATACCTGCTGGGGACGCCCGGGAGGGGCACCGCCCGGGGGCCGAACCTAACGGGCGGGGCGTGCTGGCCCGGCCGGTGCCGGACACCTTCTCCGCCGGAAACGGCCGGGTCGGCACGCGATACCCGGCAGGTGCGCCTCACCCGTCGGCAGGAATGGAGCTCAACAAACCCTCGGGAGATCAGCCCCGAGCAGCGAGCCGGCGCAGGGCAGGCAACAACGCTCGCAATGCGCGGCCCCGGTGCGAGAGGGCGTCCTTTTCCGCCGGTTCCAGCTCGGCGGAGCTGCGCCGCTCCCCGACCGGAATGAAGATCGGGTCGTAGCCGAACCCGTTGCTGCCTCGGGGCGCCGTGGCCAGCGTGCCGCGCCACTCCCCGCGCCCTACGACGTCCTGGCCCGAGGGCACGACCAGCGCGGCGACACAGACGAACGCCGCGCCACGACGATCACCGGGGACGTCTTTCAGCTGGTCGAGGACCAGTTGCAGGTTGGCGGCGTCGTCACCGTGCCCGCCTGCCCACCGGGCCGAGAGCACGCCGGGCATGCCGCCCAACGCGTCCACCACCAGGCCCGAGTCGTCGGCCACAGCGGGCAGGCCGGTAGCCGCCACCGCGTCCCGCGCCTTGGCCAGCGCGTTCTCCTCGAATGTGGCTCCCGTCTCGGGCGCTTCCGGAAAGGCGGGCACATCAGCGAGCCCGAGCACCTCAACCCCCGGCGAGGAGGCCAGGACCCGCCGCAGCTCAGCGAGCTTGCCCGCGTTCCGCGTCGCGAGCAGCAACCGGGCGGGGATCGACGGGCCAGAGATCAACGAGGTAGCTCGCCAGGGTAGGGCTCGGCCAGCGCTTTGGCTTGCAGCGCGGCCAGTTCGCGGCAACCCTCCAGCGCCATGTCCAGCATCTGGTCCAGGGTGGACCGCGCGAAGGTGGCGCCCTCACCGGTGCCCTGCAGCTCCACCAGGGTCCCGGTATCGGTCGCCACCACGTTCATGTCGACCTCGGCACGAGAGTCCTCCTCGTACGGCAGATCCAGCCGGACCCGGCCGTCCACCACGCCGACGCTGACTGCCGAGACCGAGCAGGACAGCGGCTGCGGGTCGGACAGCCGACCGGCGGCCCGCAGCCAGGTCACCGCATCGGCCAGCGCAACGTAAGCCCCGGTGATCGCCGCGGTACGGGTGCCGCCGTCGGCCTGGATGACGTCACAGTCCAGCGAGACGGTGTTCTCGCCCAGGGCGGACAGATCGATGCAGGCCCGCAGTGCCCGTCCGACCAGCCTGCTGATCTCGTGGGTGCGACCGCCGAGGCGACCCTTCACCGATTCCCGGTCACTGCGGGTGTGCGTGGCCGAGGGCAGCATCGCGTACTCCGCGGTGAGCCAGCCCAGCCCCGAGCCCCTCCGCCAGCGGGGCACTCCCTCCACCACGCTGGCCGCGCAGAGCACTCGGGTTCGACCGAACTCGATCAACACCGATCCCGCAGGCCATTGCTGGTAGCCCCGCGTGATGCGCACATCGCGCAGGTCGCCGTCGTTCCTGCCATCCGCTCTTGCCACACAGCTGAGCGTACCCAGCTCAGATCTCGTAGTCCGCACCGGCGCGGACCAGCTCGACGTGCCCTTCGAAGACGGCGCAGGCCTCGGCGCGCATCTGCTCGGCGTCGATCCATGGAGGCACATGGGTGATCAACAGACGGCCGACGCCCGCAGCGGCGGCGACCTCACCGGCATCGCAGCCGGAGAGGTGGATCCCTGGGGGGTTGCTCGCCCGGTCGGGCCAGGATGCCTCGGCGAGCAGCACGTCGGCACCGCTGGTCAGCTCGACGAGTGAGGGGCACGGTCCGGTGTCCCCGGTGTAGACCAGCACGGTGCCCGCGTGGCTGACCCGTACCGCGTATGCCTCGCAGGGATGGTCGACCAGCGCGGCGCGCACGTCGAGATCGCCGATTTTGATCGGGCCAGGGAACGGATAGGAAAACGGTTGAAAATCGTAGACGTCCGACAGGTCGGTCACGGCGCGCTCGGCGGCATTGGTGGCGTAGGCGGCCGCCAGCCGCTCGGCAAGTGCCGACGGCCCATACAGCGCCAATCCTGGCCCGGGCGGGCGCTGGGGGTGATAACGCCGGTACACAGTCAGCGCCGAGACGTCCGAGCAGTGGTCCGCGTGCAGGTGGGACAGGATCAGTGCATCGAGGTCGAAGGGGTTGACGTAGCGCTGCAGCGCGCCGAAAGTTCCGTTGCCCAGATCGAGCACCACGGTGGTGGTCCCGGCTCGGAGCAGGTAACCGGAGGCGGGTGACGCGGGGCCGGGAACGCTGCCGGAGCAGCCCAGCACCGTGAGCAACATCGATCTCCCTCTTCGTCAGTCCTGGACGCGGGCCATCGGCGTCGTCAGCGACGGTCCGAGGAACCGGCGGGCCAACCGGGCGAAAAGTTCCGGGTCGCCGGTGGCCGTGAACCGGTGCTCGGGCTCGTCGGCCTCGGTGCGCAGCAAGTCCGCCTCGGTCAGCATGCGGAGCACATCTTTGGCGGTCTCCTCCGCGCTGGATACCAGGGTCACCGTGTCACCCATGACGATCTGCAGCATGCCAGTGAGCAACGGATAGTGGGTACAGCCGAGGACGAGGGTATCCACCCGCGCGCGCTGCAGCGGCTCCAGATAGGACTGCGCCAGCCCGAGCACCTGCCGCCCCGATGTGGTGCCACGCTCGACGAAATCCACGAACCGGGGGCAGGCCACCCCGGTCACTTCGATGTGCGGAGCGGCGGCGAAGGCATCCTGGTAAGCTCGGGAAGAGATCGTCGCCTGAGTCCCGATCACCCCGACCCGTCCGGAGCGGGTGACCGCCGCGGCGCGACGCACTGCCGGGCGCACCACCTCCACCACCGGGATCGGATAACGCTCCCTGGCATCGGCCAGGCACGCCGCTGAGGCGCTGTTGCAGGCGATCACCAGGAGCTTCACCCCGGCGCCCACCAGATCGTCGGCCACCGCCAGGGCGTGGCGGCGGATCTGCGCGATGGGCAACGGGCCGTACGGACTGTGCGCGGTGTCCCCGACGTAGCGCAGCCGCTCGCCCGGCAACTGATCAGCGATCGCACGCGCCACCGTGAGCCCGCCGACGCCGGAGTCGAAGACACCGATCGGGGCGGTGCTCACAGATGAGGCAGTGCTCACAGGTAGTACGCCGCTCGGCCGTAGCGGGCTCGATCAGCGCGTACGACCAACCGCGCCGCGAGCAGCCCACCCAGCGCTCCGAACAGGTGGCCCTCCCAGGAAATGCCGGCAGCACCCGGCAGCACGCCCCACAGCATCCCGCCCCACAGCAGAAAGAGCATCGCGGCGAGCGTGATCTGGCCCGCATTGCGGGCGAAGAAACCCCGGGCGAGCAGGAACACCATCCAGCCGAACACCAGGATCGAGGCGCCGATGTGGGTGGTGCCCCCACTGGCGATGAGCCAGGTGCCGAGGCCACCGACGATCCACACCGTGGCGGTGACCATCACGAACTGGCCGAAACCGCCTGCCAGTACGAGGAACCCGAGCACCAGGACCGGCACCGTGTTGGCCATCAGGTGCTGCAAGCCGCCGTGCAACACCGGCGCCCACAACACACCGTCCAGCCCATCGAGACTTCGAGGCTGGATTCCCTCCCGATCCAGGGCACCGCCCAGCACGGTGTCCGCCGCTTCCACGAGGTAGAGCAGCCCCGCGAACGCGGCGATGACCATCGCGGCGTTCGCTGGTCGGGCCGGAAACACCCGTGGACGGGCACGGCTGCTGGAAAAATCGGGTACCACGCCCGCCGAGATTACCCGCGTTTACTGAGAGCAGCCTGTGCCTTGATCGACATCTACAGTGGACGCCCGCAGCGCAAGACAGCGGCGAGGGGCCGGGTGGTGACGCTGGAACAGAGGGTCTGGCTGGCCGCCGTCAGCACGGTGGGGGGGTGGCACCGGGTGACAGCGGCCAGCCAGGGGCCCGACCAGTCACTTGGGGGGAGAAAGGTGGCTGGTCGGGGGTCTATAGGGAGAGGTTCATCGTGGACTGCGCGCCGTGGTGATCAAATCGACCAGGTCACCGGCTTCCGGGTCGCTCATCACGATGGTGGTTCTGATCGCCCCATCCAGGGTGACCCACACCGTCTGCCCTCGACGCATGACGATCACCGTGGTGCGTTCTCCGTCCGGAGTACGCAAGCCAATGGTCGCCCGGTAGGACTCGATCTCGCTGTGCAACTCCACTGCTCTGTCCTTTCGCGGCTACCGCAGTGCGGATAATCAGCGAGCGAGCGCTCGCTCATGCGCTTCCTCATCGATTGTGCCTCGTGGGATTTTTGCCTCGTGGGATCTGAAGTTTGCGCGAATCGGCGGCGACGCGCACCGCCCATCGGGGGATGATCCGCATCCCAGTCTGGACCTCGCATTGAACAGGGAAAACAGCGAAGTGAGCCCATCGAATTTCCCGCCGATGCCGCATTGGGGATGACCGGGACGACGTCAGCTATGGGTTCGCCGAGCTATCGTGATCGGCGCACACACGCGGGGAGAAGTGAGGACACCTATGACGAAACGGCGCAAGACCGGTTCAGGACCGGACGTGGAGATCCTGCGCTTACGCATGCAATCGCTGGACGCGCCGGTCGACGTGATCGCCGCTGAGATCAGCCGCCGCTACGGCCATCGGCCCCGGCAGGCATACCGGCTGGCCTACGGCTGGAACCAGACAGAGGCGGCGCAGCGGTACAACCAGCTCGTCCAGGCCCGAGGCCCGGAACACGCCGGGCGCGACACGATGAGCCCCAGCCGGGTCAGCGAGTACGAACGCTGGCCCGACGCCGCCCGCAAGCCTTCGATCTACGCGCTGGCGACGTTCGCCGAGCTGTACGGCAGCACGATCCGTTGCCTCCTGGACGCGGCCGACCTGGAACAGCTGAGCGCGATTGAACGTACCGCCGTGCTCGGTCCAGCCGTGAGACTCGACACAACGAGGTCTCCGACTGTGGTAGTGATGGATTCTGGGGCTGATCCGGCCGTGCTCCAGCGTCGCCGCCGTCGCGCGGCGGTGTTCGAGCCCGATACCGAGTTCGGCACCGCCGAGGAGTATCTGATGGAGATCGCCGACCAGTCCCAGGAAGCCGCCACCCTGGCGGAGGCCACCAATATCGGCGATACCAGCCTCGCGGCCCTGCACCGCAGCGTCGAGGAGATCGACCAGCTTTATCGGCGCACCGCGCCGCTGCCGATGTTCCGCCGGGCCGTGAGCCTGCGCAACCGGATACTTGATCTCCTCGAGGGACGGCAGCACGTCAACCAGACCCGTGAGCTCTACGCCGCCGCCAGCAAGGTCTGTGCCCTACTCGCCTGGATGTCCGGCGACTTCGAGCAACACGGCGCCGCGCTGGCGCAAGCCGATGCGGCATGGGTGTTCGCCGAGCAAGCGGACCAGCACACGGTCCGGGCACTGGCCCGGATCGCGCAGTCCAAGACAACTCACTGGGCGGACCAGTTCGACAAGTCCGCATTCTACGCGCACGACGGGCTGCGCTACGCCTCCGGAAACAACGCGGTACGGCTGGCCTGCTTCGAAGCCCGCGCCGCCGCAGACCTTGGGGACGCCAAACGCGCCCTCGCAGCATTGCGGCGCGTGGAAGACGAATGCGACAAATCGGGGACCGCTGAAACCGGTGAACTGTTCTTCTGCGGTGAAATCGAGAGGTACAACTACGCGGCCAATGCCCGCCACCTCACCGGTGATCATACCGGCTCCCTGGGCGCCGCCGAATCAGCCATCGCAGCTATCGAGTCAATGCCCGTCGCGGAGCGCCGCTACAACTCGGTCGCATTCGCCCACACCAACGCCGCAGTCGCCAGCATTGCCACCGGAGACCTCGACAGAGCAACGACCGGCATTCACACAGTACTCGCACTGCCCTCGTCACACCGCCTCGGCACGCTGTCCCAACGCCTCGAACGCGCCCAACGATTGCTCACCGCCCCGGCGTGGCAAGGCAGCAAACCGGCTCGCGAACTACACGCCCAAATCAGCGATTTCCGCCGAGACACAGTAACCCGCGCACTGATCACCTGATCACGCAGTTTTGACGCTCATCGGCCACCACCAAGGAAACGATCACGCTGGCGTCGACGACAACACTCACCGCCGGTCTGTCACCGCTCACGTCCGCTGAGGCGTTATCCTCATCGGCTGACGGGGCGTAGCGCAAAGTCGTTTCCGCACAGTCCTCACGAGTGCGGGTGGCACACCGTGCTGGTTGCAGTGTTCGCGGGCAGGATTCGGATGTCTGCGGCGACAGCCTCTCCATCAATGACCGCGCGCAACGATCAGCCGCTGCGCGCGGGGGTACTCGCCAGGGAGTTCGCGCTCACGGGAGCGGTTACGCCCAGAGCTGCCCATCGAGGCGGTCGGCGGCTTCTTCCAGGTCACCGGAGTAGGCACCGGTGGACAGGTACTTCCAGCCGGCGTCGCAGACCACCAGGACGATGTCGGCTGGCTCGCCGGCGCCGACAGCCTTTTCGGCGACGGCCAGCGCGGCGTGCAGAATCCCGCCGGTCGAGATGCCCGCGAAGATGCCCTCCGTGGCCAGCAGCTGGCGGGTGCGGCGCAGTGCGTCGAAGGAGCCGACGGAGAACCGGCCGGTGAGCACCGACGGATCGTAGAGCTCGGGGACGAAGCCCTCGTCGAGGTTGCGCAACCCGTATACAAGCTCGCCATAGCGCGGCTCAGCAGCGATGATCTGTACGTCGGGCTTGTGCTCGCGCAGGTAGCGTCCGACGCCGACGAGCGTGCCAGTGGTGCCCAGCCCGGCGACGAAATGCGTCACCGTGGGCAGGTCACGCAGGATCTCCGGGCCGGTGGTGCGGTAATGCGCGCCCGCGTTGGCCGGGTTGCCGTACTGGTAGAGCATGATCCAGTCCGGGTGGGCGGCGGCCAGTTCCTTGGCTCGCGCCACGGCCTGGTTGGAGCCACCAGGGGCAGGCGAGTAGATGATCTCTGCGCCGTACGCCTCGAGTAGCTGCCGTCGCTCGATCGAGGTGTTCTCCGGCATGACGCAGATCAGCCGGTAGCCCTTGAGTTTCGCCGCCATCGCCAGTGAGATGCCGGTGTTGCCCGAGGTGGGCTCCAGGATGGTGCAGCCAGGCGTGAGCCGCCCGGAGCGCTCGGCGTCCTCGATCATCGCCAGCGCCGGACGGTCCTTCACCGAGCCGGTGGGGTTGCGGTCCTCCAACTTGGCCCAGAGTCGCACGTCGGACGAGGGTGAAAGGTTGGGCAGTCCCACGAGCGGGGTATCACCCAACGCGTCGAGCAACGAGTCGTAGCGGGCCATTGGGCGCTCCCTTCGGTCACGCGGAGCCGCCTGCTACAGCGGGCAGGATGGTGACGTTGTCGCCGTCCTGCACCGCAGCGTCGAGGCCACCGGTGAAGCGCACGTCCTCGTCGTTGACGTAGACGTTGACGAAGCGGTGCAGGGAGCCCTCCTTGACCAGCCGGGATTTGATTCCTCCGTACCTGCTCTCCAAGTCCTCGATCACCTCGGCGAGGTTGGAGCCCGACGCCTGCACGGACTTCTCGTTTCCAGTGTGGGGACGCAGGATGGTGGGGATGGAGACAGTGACGGCCATTGTCAGATCCTCCTACGGGGACGGGCGACTCACCAGGGATAGAGCGGCAACGCCCCCAGTCGTTCCCGAAGGCGGCGCGCGGGTCAGCCTACGTCGGGAACGTCGTCAACGCCGGTATGGGAGAACATGTACGACTCGACGACCTCGACCGGCTCCTCGGTGACCTCACCGACCTCACCGAAGCCACCGCCGAGGATGCGGTATGAGCGCAGCTCGTGGGCATCGGGATCACGAGTAGAGATCAACACGTAATGTGCACCCGGCTCGGAGGCTATGGAGATGTCGGTACGTGAAGGATAAGCCTCGGTGGAGGTATGCGAGTGGTAGATCACCACTGGCTCCTCATCCGCCGCGTCCATCGCCTTCCAGACCGCGAGGTGCTCATCGGAGTCGAATCGGTAGAACGTCGAGGAGCGCTCGGAGTTGATCATCTCGACGAACCGCTCCGGGCGGTCGGAACCCTTCGGACCCGGGAGCACGCCACATGCCTCGTCCGGGTGGTCCCGCCGGGCGTGCGCCACCATCGCGTCGACCAGGTCGCGGCGGATCGTCAGCACCAGCCCATCGTACGTGCTGAGGCCCAGCTCATCCGGAGACGGCTTGGATCAGGGACTCCTGCACCCAGGTCAGCCAGTGGTAGACGCCCAGGTGCGCCGCTCGGGGATCGTCGAGAGGCAGCTCATCGGGCATGTCCTCAGTGACGTCGAGCAAGGTACCCAGTGCCAGGCGGAGGTCGTTGAGCGCACTGAGCCAGGCATGGGCCTGCTCATCGGAGAGCCGCACCCGGCCGCCACGCTCCGGGCACGTCGCCAGCACGACACCTGCCACACCGTCTTTGGCGGCCAGCAGCTGAGGTTCGTGCAGCGACCGCAAACCACCGGACAGTGTGCTGTCCTCACGGTGGAAGTCCGGCAACAGCCGGGCCAGCACTCGGTCCTCGGGCGCTGTGGTGGGGCCTGCGGTGATTCCGGTGATCGCGGCCAACTCGTCCTGCGGCGTTGCGGCGACCCGGGCGTCGAGCATCTCGCGGACCTGTCCGATCAGCCCGCGCAGCAGACCGGCCTCCTGTTCGGACAACTCGGCGGATATCATCGCGCCGCGCCGTCGCCAGCCGTTCATCTATCCTGCTGCATGGTCGCCCAGAGGCCGGCGCCGTGCAGCTTCGCGACGTCGGTCTCCACTTTGTCTCTCGTACCCCTGGTCACCACCGCCCGGCCCTTGTGATGGACGTCGAGCATCAGCTTCGTCGCCTCGTCCCGGCTGTAGCCGAAGAGTTTCTGGAACACGTAGGTGACGTAGGACATCAGATTCACCGGATCGTTCCAGACAAGCGTCAGCCATGGTCGGTCCTCGGCGCCGACCTCCTGCACTGCGGGGTCGACCTGGGTCTGCTCCAGTTCGACAGGTGTCATGGTCCTATGTTCCCACCTAGACCGATGGTCTGGATCCACCCCTACGCCCGAGAGCATCACCACCATGAACCAAGGTCCGAGTGAGCCGGAGCTCACCGTCGGCCAGCTGGCCCAGCGCAGCGGGACGACCGTCTCGACACTGCATTTCTACGAACGGCAGAAACTCATCACCAGCTGGCGCACCGGAGGCAACCAGCGCCGTTACCACCGTGACACCCTGCGCCGGGTGGCATTGATCCGCATCGCCCAACGGGTCGGCATCTCACTCGCCGACATCCGCGAGGCGCTCGCCGCGCTGCCGGACAATCGCGTGCCGAACCGGCGGGACTGGCAACGGATGTCGCAGCGCTGGCAGGACGACCTGAATAAGCGGATCCGCCTACTGGAGCAGCTGCGCGACGACTTCACCGACTGCGTCGGCTGCGGCTGCATGTCCATCGACCGGTGCACGCTGGCCAATCCCGCTGACGAACTCGGTGCGCACGGCGCGGGGCCACGCCGGCTCCTGGAGGGCAAGTCGTAGCCGCCTGGACGAGTACCGTCTGCGGCACCGAGGGGGAGATAGATTACGAAACACCGCTCCGGACCCGGTGAAGTTCCTCGGGCGATGACGACAACCACCGACGGGGAGTTAGGGCGACAGCCCGCTCCTGAAGCACCTCGAGCCGCCGCGCGCGCTCGGGTCTCGGCATAGCCAGCGCCCGCGCCATGGCTTCGGCCAGCGCAACGTCAGCCACCGCCAGTGCGGCGAGCCCGAGCCCGAAGTCATTGCCCGTGTCCAGCACAACCGGCTGTCAGCACTCGGTGCCGTACCGGCGGTTGACGGCTTCCACCGCCGCGCGGACGTCCTTGTCGTACGCGCGGTAAGCGGCCACATCCCCCCCGCGAGGAGTAAGCGAGCACGAAGTGCACGACTCGGTGGCGCAGCCCGACATGCCGCTGGAGGAGCTCGTCGAAAGCGGCGATCCCGCGCAACACGTTCTTGGCCGGCTCCATCCGATCGATCCGCACCATCAGCCTGCGCGCGGCAGCGAGGTCGAGCAGCGCCTTCTTGTGCACTCTGACGTCCGACGCGCTCGCGCGGTCGCGCAGTGAGCGGGCATCGACGCCGACCGGGAATGAGCGAACCGCGACCGGGCGACCGTCGCGATCCTCTACCGTCCCGCTCGGGGCATCGACCCGGTAGCCGAGGTCGACGCAGCACCGCAGGAAGGCGTCGGACCACCGGGGGACGAGAAAGGCGAGCATGTCCGCTCCGAGCAGGCCGTCGACCAGGTCCTGGCGCACATTTTCGGGCAGCAAGGCGAACCGGTCGGGCGCAGCCCACGGCACCATCGTGTGGTGGGCGATCGCGATGTCCGGCCGGAGCTCACGCAGCGTGCGGGGAACCAGCGACAGTTGGTAGTCCTGGACCAGCACCGTGCCGGGACGGACTCAGATCGCTGTGCCGGCGCGCGGCGAGACCAGCGGGAGAACCGGCCCGCTGAAGCACGGCGGTGCGCAGCCGAGCGGCTTCCGACGACGAGAGACGACGGCCCCGTCGGGCGGCACGCTCAACAAACGGCGCGTAGCCCCGTGTCGATGGTACGGCTGAATTTCGTCCACTCCGTCTCCCACACTTGGGACATGATTTTTTTTACGGGAAAGGACAGTTTCAGGTTGGCGGACAAGAAGGTAAAGGAGGTCGAATTCCTTGCGGGTCACATTTTCGACTACGAGTACACGCACGATTGGCTCCCTACCGATCAGTGCTGGCGCGATGAATGGTGAACCAGGCACCTCACTGCACCTTGTCAAGAATCAGCATCCTTGTCTTAATTGTCAAGACCGGAGTCAAGATCTTTTAAATTGGGTATGCGAGGAGGCGCGATCGTCGGGTCATTTCGACGAGATCGCCAGCCCCGAAGCGTGCGATCAGCGACGGTCTCAACCCTCAGTGACATCACGCCAATATCGATGTCTCACCCGACGTAATAGGATGACCCATGACGCTTTCGCCCCCTCCCCCAGGGGCCTCCGATTCCCCGCTCTGATTACTCAAAGTCTTGAACTTACCGTGGGTAAATTTCCCACTACCCATGCACAAAAGATGAATTAGAAATGTCTGAAAAATGAAGTAAAAGAAAATTCCAACTGCCTCCAGGATCAGTTGGTGAACTGGAGCTCGGGGGACCTCGCGCCGGGTGATCGTGCCGACAGGTAGCGTCTGCTCCCGTGTCCGTCCCCGCCACCACGGTTCCTTCCCTCGCTGTGCCCGACGTCGCGGCGCTGCTCGCGGCGGCGGTACAGGCGCTGAGCGGGATCGAACGGCCAGGTCAGGTTCTGATGGCCGAGGCCGTCGACCGGGCGATCCGAACCGGGGAACATCTCGCGGTGCAGGCAGGCACTGGCACCGGCAAGTCGCTGGCCTACCTCGTGCCTGCCATCCGGCACGCCGTCACCGAGGGCGCCACCGTGATCGTCTCCACCGCGACCATCGCACTGCAGCGCCAGCTCGTCGACCGGGACCTGCCCCGGCTGGCCGCCGCCCTGGAGCCGCTGCTGGGCAGCGCTCCGAGCTTCGCGATCCTCAAGGGCCGACGCAACTACCTCTGTCTGCACCGGCTGCACACCGGCCCTCCGGATGAGGGCGAAGACCTCTTCGAAGCCGCATCGGCGGCGTCACCGACGTCGATGGTGGGCCGCCAGGTGGCCCGGCTGCACGAGTGGTCCACCGAGACCGACACCGGCGACCGGGACGAGCTGGTGCCCGGCGTTCCCGACCGGGCCTGGCGGCAGGTGTCGGTGAGCGCCCGGGAATGCCTCGGCCTGTCCCGCTGCCCGGTCGGGATGGACTGTTTCGCCGAGCGGGCCAGAGCCACAGCGGGACAAGCCGAGGTGGTCGTCACCAACCACGCGCTGCTGGCCATCGACGCCATGGGGGAACGCCAGATCCTGCCCGAGCACGCCGTGGTGATCGTCGACGAGGCGCACGATTTGGTCGACCGGGTGACCAGCGCGGCCACCGAGGAGCTCGCCGCCCCCATGGTGGAGACCGCGTCGCGGCGCTGCGGCCGTTTGATCGACCAGCAGATAGCCGACGAGCTGGCCGCGACGGGCGACGGTCTGGCGCTGCTGCTGGCCGACGCTCCCGTGCGGCGCTGGGACATTCTCTCCACAGGTCTGGCGGGCGCCCTGGCCGCGGTGCGCGATGCCACCCACCGGTGTGTCACCGCGCTGGGAACCGAGCGCCGCGAGGACCCCGAGGTGGCCGCAGGTCGCCGGGTCGCACTGGCCGCGCTGGAGCAGGTGCACTCGGCTGCCGTGCGGGTGCTCTCCGCCTTCCCGGAGATCGAGTCCGCCAACCTCGAGGCGTCCCACAACCCCGATGCCAACCGGCGCGACGTGGTCTGGCTCGCTGAGGAGACCATCCGCGGCCGCGTGCTGCGGGTGGCCCCGCTGAGCGTGGCCGGCCTGCTTCGGCAGCGACTGTTCGCCGAGCGGACAGTGGTGCTCACCTCGGCCACCCTTACCCTTGGTGGGACGTTCAACACACTGGCCGCGCAGTGGGGGCTGGCCCCCCAGGGTGACAAACCGGCGCCTGCGGTCGGCATGGCCACCGAACGCCCGCCGCCTCAGGACACCAACCGGACCGATGCCGATGCCCCGGCCTGGGCCGGTCTGGACGTGGGTTCCCCGTTCGAATACCGCCGCGCCGCGATCCTCTACACCGCCGCGCACCTGCCACCACCCGGCCGCGACGGACTGCCACCGGAGTACCTCGACGAACTCAACGCCCTGGTCACCGCAGCAGGCGGGCGGACGCTGGGGCTGTTCTCCTCGATGCGGGCGGCCAAACAGGCCGCCGAGGCGCTGCGCTCCCGGGTGGACCTGCCGATCCTGTGCCAGGGCGACGACTCCACCGGCCTGCTGGTGCGTCAGTTCGCCGAAGACGAGCGGACCTGTTTGTTCGGCACCTTGTCCCTGTGGCAGGGCGTCGACGTACCCGGCCGGTCGCTGTCCCTGGTGGTGGTGGACCGCATCCCGTTCCCCCGCCCCGACGATCCGCTGGCTTCGGCACGCCAGCGCGCGGTGGCTGCCCGAGGAGGCAACGGGTTCCTCGCCGTCGCCGCGACGCACGCTGCCCTGCTCCTGGCTCAGGGCACCGGGCGATTGCTGCGCTCGACGCAGGACCGCGGTGTGGTGGCGGTCCTCGACCCCAGGCTTACCACCGCCCGCTACGGCGGGTTCCTGCGCGCATCCCTGCCCCCGTTCTGGCCCACCACCGACCCCACCATCGTGCGAGCAGCGCTCACCCGACTCGTGAGTGCATAACGGTGTTATAGCACGTAATGCCACTCACGAAGCGGTGTTCTCGATGTGGTACTGGGTGGACGATCGCGGTTACGGCGGTTAGGGCGGTAACAGGAGGTAATGATGCGTCATCTCGTAGTGTGCTGCGACGGCACCTGGAACACGGCGGAGGAACAGTCCACTACCAATGTGGCCAGGCTGCACAACGCCCTCGCCGAGACCGATGGAGACGGGGCGGAACAGAAGAGCTACTACGACACCGGCGTGGGAACCCAGGGCGGTCTGCTGGACTTTCTGCTCGGCGGCGTCGCCGGAATGGGGCTGGGTCGCAATGTGATGGATGCTTACCAATGGTTGACCAGCAACTACGAACCCGGGGATCGTGTCGCGCTGTTCGGCTTCAGCCGCGGTGCCTACACCGTGCGTAGTCTCGCCGGGATGGTCGCGGCATGCGGACTGATCGACACCACCGTGCTGGACAGCAAAACGGTCTGGCGCCGAATCGAGCAGTTGTATAACCGCCGATACCAGCTGGGCAACAGGGCAAATCCGCGGTGGAGGAACGGGCTGCGTTTCACCTTTGACCCTGAGCATGCTGACGAGATACCGGTGCATTTCATCGGAGTGTGGGAAACGGTCGGCTCCCTGGGGATCCCGGATTACCTGGGTGTGCTCAACCTGCTCGACCCCCGCCGCCGGTACGCGTTTCATGATGTGAACCTCAACCCGCACATCGCATGCGCGCGCCATGCCTTGGCCATGGACGAGACCCGGACTCCGTTCTCCCCCACCCTGTGGGAGGCCGCACCGGAACAGAACCTGGAGCAGGTGTGGTTTCCCGGTAGCCACCTCGACGTGGGCGGTGGCTACCCGCAGCGGGGCCTGAGTGACGGCGCCCTGCAGTGGATGATCGACCAGGCGCAGCAGGAAGCCGGGCTGGCCTTCCACAAGGCGGTGTTGGATCAGATCCGGCCCAACCCGCACGAGGTTCGCCACGACGACAACCTCAGTGTGCTCGGCTGGTTTGCGCCGGTTTTCGAGCCCTTTCTGCAGCCGTTCTTCGGGCATCGACCACGGGCCGTCCCTCTGATCGACCCAGACATTCCAAGTCCCCAGCTGCACAAGTCCGTCTACGAGCGTTGCCAGACTTCGCCCATCGCAGGCGGGCCATACCGCCCCACCAAAGTTCTCGCCGCAGGCGAATCCGCGACGGTCGACGTGTCCGCGCGCAATCCGTGGCACAGCACCGGGCTCTACCTGCCAGCGGGTGATTACACCTTCACGGCTGAGGGAGGATGGCTGGATCAGCGCACCTGGTCCGGCCCCGAAGGCATCAGGGGGCTGGGTGGATTCCGCCTGGCCGAGGCGATCCGGCTGGCAGGCACACTGATCGGTCAGGGTGAGAAACTGTTCCAGCGGGTGACCGGGAATGATATCGCCAACTTTATCCTCACCCGCCGCGAGGAGGACCTGCCGTGGATGTCGCTGGTCGGTGTCGTGGCCAATGACGCAAAACCCGTTCGCAATGCGACGAACGCGCACGAGCGCATCGCCATCGGCGCAGGCAGAACTCATCGGGTATGCCGGGACGGATACTTCTACGCATTCGCCAACGATGCATGGGGCTTCTATGGCAATAACCGAGGCACCGTCCGCCTCACCGTCACCAGGACGGCATAATCCAGTCGGACGCACATCACCGCCGCGCGGAGGGCCATTGGGCCGCAACGGTCACCGTGCCGGGTGCCACCTCGGTGAACCCGGCATCGCGCACCCTCAGCACACCGTGTTTCCGCCAAGCCCGGCTCGGCTCGTGGTCCCCGCTGAGCCGGGCCCACCGCTGACCCGAGGCGGTGCGCACGGCACAGCGGTAGCCCTCGGCGGCCCAGCGATGGAGTTCGGCGCTGCGGCCCTCGGCGCTGAGCAACGCGGCGAGCAACATCGTGGCGTGGCCAACCTGAGCGGCGGCCTTGCCCGCCGTCAGCGCAGGCGCCGACGCGAGCCAGAGCACGGGAAGATCGTCCGGGGGCGGCCCCGGATCGTCCGGAGCCAGGTCGGTACCGCTGACCTGTAGCCGGGTCACGGCTTTCGGAGCGTCGGCCACCAGCCAGGGCAGCAATGCCCGCACCTGGGCGCCGTGGTGCTCGACGGTGACGCCGGGTAACTCGGTGACAGCGAGCCACTGAGCGCGGCGGGCCCGGCGGGCGACCTTGCGAATCCGTCCCGACACCCACGGCGCCACCTCCGGATACCACATCCCGCCCGGCCGCGAACGCTCATCCAGACAAAGCCTTACCACCGCAGACCCGGCCGCTTCCAGCAGCGCACTGCGCAACGGTGGCTCGTCTCGCTCCATGCGCAGGATCAACGGCATGGCCCGTACCGCAGCAGGGTCCTCGTCGCCGGTCTCCGCAGTGGCCTCAGCAGGCAGCCCGAGCCAGGTCGCGTAACGCGCCGCCAGCGGCGCGAGTACCCGTGAGTGGTAATCGGTGCCATGGCACCGATTACCACTCACGGGTACTCGCGCCGCTGGC